>CAJUPP010000036.1 GCA_910588325.1 uncultured Hungatella sp. | reverse complement strand
GAATCATAACCAGAGCGTCAAACTGATGAGCCAAAGCCATACATTCCGTGGAATCTGCAATCAAATCTCTGGTTACCAGAGAGTATTTCATCCCCTCATGGCCCATAGCGATACCGTCGCAGACAGCAATAGCCGGAAATACAATAGGCGTTCCGCCGGCCATGGCTACCCCCTGCTTTACCGCATCCACAATCTTATCCAGGTTCATATGCCCCGGAACAATCTCATTATAGGAACTGACCACACCTACCAAAGGCCTTTCAAGCTCTTCCTCTGTTATTCCCAGTGCACGAAACAATGAGCGGGCCGGAGCCTGTTGCATACCGGATTTTGCATTATCGCTTCTCATAGATTTTCTCCTTTCATAACACTTCTAAGGTCTGCCTGCCATAACGGAACCTCTTTTTCGCTGCCGGTTAACGGATATTGTCTGCCACCAAATCTCCCATCCTGGCTGTCCCCACTTTGGTACAACCCTCGGAATACAAATCTCCTGTGCGGTAACCATCTGTCAGCACCTTCCCGACGGACTTCTCAATAGCATCCGCCTCTTTATCCAAATCAAAGGAATAGCGAAGCATCATGGCCGCGGAAAGTATAGTGGCAATCGGATTGGCCATATCCTTTCCTGCAATATCCGGTGCGGAACCGTGGCTTGGCTCGTACAGTCCAAATTTTGTCTCATTTAAGCTGGCTGAGGACAGCATACCGATAGAACCGGTAATCATACTGGCCTCATCGGATAAAATATCTCCGAACATGTTCTCTGTAAGAATTACGTCAAATTGTCTGGGATTCATCACCAGCTGCATGGCGCAGTTATCAACCAGCATGTGGGCCAATTCCACTTCCGGATAATCCTTCGCCACTTCCTCCACCACCCGTCTCCAAAGCCTGGAGGAATCCAGCACATTGGCCTTATCCACACTGGTAACTTTCTTTCTTCTCTTCATAGCAATATCAAACGCCTTGACGGCAATCCGGCGAATCTCCGTTTCGGTATAAGTCAAGGTATCTACCGCTGTCATAACCCCATCCACAGATTCTGTATAACGTTTTCCGAAGTACAGACCGCCGGTCAGTTCCCGCACAATCACCATATCAAATCCGTCGCCGACCATCTCTTTTTTCAGCGGGCATGCCTGTTCCAGTTCCTTGTACAAATATGCCGGACGAATATTGGCAAACAGATTCAGCCCCTTGCGGATAGCCAAAAGACCTGCCTCCGGCCTCAGACCTGGCGCCACATCGTACCACCTGGAATTTCCCACGTTGCCGCCTACCGCCCCTAAAAGTACGGCATCACTCTTCTTTGCCGTCTCAAGGGCCTCCTCTGTCAGCGGAACTCCGTATGCATCAATGGAACAGCCTCCCATCAGCACCTCTGTATATTGAAAATCATGGCCATATACCCGGCCTGTCTTATCAAGCACCTTGCATGCTTCTCTCACAATCTCCGGACCGATTCCATCCCCCGGTATGGTTACAATTCTGCAATTCATAGCTTTTTATTCCTTCCCTTTTTGCCTGAATAACATGATAGATAGCCCTATATAAACTGTTTCTCTTCATAATATCTCATTTACACGGAGATTTCAATAATGGTTTTCAAATTCTTATAAACTTATTTGGAATTTTATGTATAATCTGGAGTTATATCTTAACTTTTGTCCAAACGCCGGACCGAAATCGCCATCTCGTCAAAATAAAACGGGAAAACTGGTCACAGACTACTCCAAGCCAAATCCCTATCATTCCCAGTCCCAGCCCATAGCACAGAAGGTAGGAGCTGACCGTTCTCACGAAGGTAACGCTGAAAGTGGAAACCATAGTCGTAAACCTTACATCTCCTGCGCCCCTTAAGCATCCCATATAGATTACCTGAGATATCTGCAGCATTACTACAATGACGATAATCTGCATAATCTGTACTCCCATAGCCACAATATGGGGTTCTTTGAAATAAAGTCCAAAAAATGCCTTTCCGCCCAGAATGTACAGCACTGCCAGAACCAGGGAAATTCCATTGCCGATTCTCTGGCAGATAAATCCGTAAAGCTTCGCCATATCCGGCCGTTCCTCTCCCAGACTCCTTCCGATCAACGCCACAGCTGCAACCTGCATACCATCTCCGAAGGAAAAGGAAAGACTCATAACATTCATTCCTACCTGATGAGCTGCAAACACATCGGTTCCTAATTTGGCTGTCATCACTGCCGTTGACATAAATCCTATCCGCAGCAGTAATTGTTCCAGAAAAATATTGGATCCAATATGGAAAATATTGGACAAGGCGCTGGCGCGGAGACGAATCTTTTTATTTATCATATAGAAAATGCTGATGAAGCCTTCTTTCTTAAACAGAGAAGCAATACTCATGCCACATGCCACCATGGTTCCGAATACCGTAGCCAGGGCTGCTCCATAGATTCCCAACGCTGGGAATCCCAGATTACCGCCAATCAGCAGATAATTTCCGATCATATTCAGCACATTGGCTGTCACATTGGTCTTCATGGCAATTCTCGTATTGCCTGCTCCCCTCTGAGCCGCATTAATTACCAGAGAAATAATATTGAACATCATCCCTCCCATAATAATCCGAAAATACGCCACTGCACTTTCATGGGTATCCTCTGCGGAGCCGCACAGACGGATGATGGGATCTGCAAATGCCACACAGATAAAACTGACTATAACCCCCATGATCATGACAAATACTAAGGCCATGGCCAGGGTTTCATTGGCGCCTTTTTGATCCTGCTGCCCCTTCCGTCTGGCTACTATGGCAGAAACCGCCACATTCACTGCAATAAACAGAGCCAGTCCAATAAACTTAGGCTGAGTTGTCAGACCAACCGCAGCTACTGCATAGGCCCCTATAGTACTTACCATCAGAGAGTCTACCATACCGGCCAGGGCAACAAAGAAAGACTCCAGCACCGATGGCCATGCCATATGAAAGGTTTCTTTGATAAAGGATTGGTTGTCTCTAAAGAATAACTTTGCTTTGTTCATAATTATTTTCCTGACTTTCTGTATGTATGATTATGGGGCGCTAAGGTTCTGCTGGCAGTGCTCTGCCGGTCCGTTTCGAAGCAATGGCAAAACATCTCGCGACACGCTCTCGCTCAGGTTTCCACGCAGCGGACACTAACCACCTAAAAGCCAGGTGCTAAGTGCCGGCGTGGAAAATGGTCTACGAAAGCCGCTCTTTCAGCTTCTGGATATCGCCGTCCGCAAAACAGTATCCGTCCATGCCTGTCTCCTGTGCGCCCTTGATGTTTCCGGGAAGATCGTCTATAAAGAAGCATTCTTCCGGTTTCAGGTTAAAGCGTCTGTAGAAATGCTCGTAGATCTCTTTCTGAGGCTTTAAGCACTTTACTTCAGCGGAAAACAGGACTCCGTCAAATAATTCGATAGCAGGAATCACCTGTTTATAGCAGGACAGCATTCTTAAGGATGCGTTGGAACACAGATAGATTCCGTACCCCTTCTCTTTCTGTTCTTTCACCAGGTCCCTCATTCCTGGAATTTCCCACATGCAGTATTCATGCCAGTGTTCCATACACAGGCGAGCAGCCTCTCTGGCATGTCCTTCTGGCAGGCGGGACTGCATCTTTTCCAATGCCTCTTCTTCAGAAATCAACCCCATATCTAAGAATATCCACTCCGGCGAGACAAAAACGGACGTGTTTACTTTATCCCGTTCCTCGCCCTCCTGTGTAAACTGACGGCACGCTCTCATAGAATCGTATCTTACCAGAACGTTACCCATATCAAACACAATATTTTTTATCATTCCAACCGCCTCCTGACCTTTCGCTTGTCGAGATAACATAACGCGAGCGTGCCCGGGAGAAAACAATAAGATTTCCTCTCCGGGCGGACCCTCTAACATAAAAAAGAACTCCTGTCCGTTTTTATCAGACAAAAGATCTTTTTTCTTAAACATTCTGCACTTTAGACTTCAGGCTTCTCCACCTGAACAATCGCAGATTTCTGCATTGGAATCCGGCAGTTTTTGTTGCTGCCAAACTCAATAATTACAGTATCGTCAGTCATGTCAATCACCACACCATAAAATCCGCTGGAAGTCAGAACACTGTCTCCTACAGCAATGCTTGCCAGCAATTCCGCCATCCTTTTCTTCTCTTTGTTCTGCGGACGAATTGCAATAAAATACATCAGGCCAATGAGAAACGCCGCATATACTACCCAAAATCCAACACCCATACCACCGCTTGCCGTAATCATAAATTATTTGTCCTCCTCGCCTGGTTCTCTGCCGCCTGGACACAGAAATTCCAGTTGTTCTTTTATTTGCCCGTCATGCCTTCTAATTTCTGTGCTTTATATTCCGCATAACGGTGTTCTTCGATCGCCTCGCGAATCTCTTCCATCATTTTATTATAAAAATACAAATTATGCAATACACATAATCTCATCCCCAGCATTTCTTTTGCTTTCAGAAGATGCCGGATATAAGCTCTGCTGTATGAACGGCAGGCCGGACACATACAGCCCTCTTCAATAGGACGGGGATCCAATTCATATTTCTGGTTAAACAGATTCCGTTTTCCTTTGTTGGTGTACACATGGCCATGGCGTCCGTTTCTGGACGGATAGACACAGTCGAAGAAATCGATCCCCCGATCCACAGCTTCCAGAATGTTGGCAGGTGTTCCCACTCCCATCAGATAAGTGGGTTTCTGCTCCGGAAGAAAGGGTACCGTCTCATCCAGAATCCGGTACATCTCCTCATGGCTTTCTCCTACTGCCAGACCGCCTACTGCGTAGCCGTCCAGGTCCATTGCGGAAATGGTCTTTGCATGGGCAATACGAATATCCTCATAGATACCTCCCTGGTTGATGCCAAAGAGAAGCTGCTGCCTGTTGACCGTATCCGGCAGGCTGTTGAGCCTTTCCATCTCCCGCTGGCACCGTTCCAGCCATCTGGTGGTTCTGGCTACAGACTTCTCCATATAGTCCCTGTCAGCCACGCTGGAGGGGCATTCATCGAAAGCCATGGCGATGGTGGATCCTAAATTGGACTGAATCTGCATGCTTTCCTCCGGCCCCATAAAAATCTTATGCCCATCGATATGTGAGTTAAAGTACACGCCTTCCTCTTTAATCTTGCGCATTCCTGCCAAAGAAAATACCTGAAAACCGCCGGAGTCTGTCAGAATCGGTCTGTCCCAGTTCATAAATTTGTGAAGCCCGCCAAACTGTTTTATCAGCTTGTCTCCGGTTCTCACATGAAGGTGGTAGGTGTTTGACAGTTCCACCTGAGTTCCGATCTCTCTTAAATCGTCGGTTGACACCGCCCCTTTGATGGCGGCCACGGTTCCCACATTCATGAAAACCGGCGTCTGGATGACGCCATGGGCTGTTTTTACCTCCGCCCGCTTGGCGCCTCCATCCTTTGCAATGATTTTATATTCCATTCCTTACTTGTTCTCTTTCTTTTTCCACGTAGTCATCACATACCACAGAGCTCCTGTAATGCATACGGATGAGTAAGTGCCGCATACGATACCTGTCATCAGAGGCAGTGCAAACTCACGGATAGAACTTACGCCCATAATGAACAGTACAAGAACCATGATAAAGGTAGTCAGGGAAGTATTGATGCTTCTGGTAAAGGTCTGGGTAATACTAATATTTACCACATCGGCCAGACTCTCTTTGTTGTTCTTCAGCCTCAGATTCTCACGGATACGGTCAAATATAACGATGGTGGCATTGATCGAATAACCTACGATTGTCAACATACATGCAATAAAGGTAGAACCTACGGACCATCTTGCTGCCGCATAGAAGGTAAGAACCACAAGCACGTCATGGACAAGGGCCGCTACCGCGCTGGCGGCAAACCGGATATCCTTAAACCGGAACCAGATATAAATCAGCATACAGATCGTAGCGATGACCACTGCTACAACAGCGTCTTCCTTCATCTCCTTGCTGACCGCACCGGAAATACTCTCTGCCGTAGTCATGCTGGAATCCACGCCAAAGTTTTCCTCCAGCGCCTTGTCCAGCGCCTCTCTCTGGTCTACGGATAAAGTCTTGGTCTTAAAGATTACTTCGTTGGTTCCCTCTACCTTCTGAGTCTGTACCTCCGGATCTCCTGTCACCTGCTCCACAATGGGAACCACTTTAGAGGAAATATCTTCGATGCTGAGGTTCTCATTAAACGTAACATTGGTGGAGGTTCCGCCTTTAAACTCAATACCATAGTTCAGTGCTCCGCTGCCGCCTGCTGCGTTTACTCCCATAAATATCCAGCCCGCCACCATCAGCACTGCAGAGATGATAAAACAAAGTTTTCTTTTACTGAGGAAATCCACTGTCTTAATGTTCTTACGAATTCCATAAAATTTTGCATCCTGAAATCCTGCCCAATACAGGGCATACAAGGCGCCTTTTGTCACAAAGAGCGCTGTAAACATAGACAGTAAGATACCGATTGCCAACGTGGAAGCAAAGCCTTTTACCGTACCGGAACCTCTCCAGAACAGAACAGCTGCCGCAATCAGGGTTGTCACATTGCCGTCAATAATAGCAGACAACGCCTTAGCAAAACCGGTCTTAATGGCAGAGTGAACCGTTTTTCCCACGCCGATTTCCTCTTTAATACGGGTAAAGATGATAACATTGGCATCCACCGCCATACCGATGGACAGAATAATACCTGCAATGCCAGGCAGAGTCAGTGTGACCTCAAAGGCGGCCAGAAGGATCAGAACCAGTCCTACATACAATGCCAGTGCCAATGCAGAGGCCAAACCCGGAATCAGATATACGGCAATCATAAAGATTACTACAATAGCAAAACCGATCACTGCCGCCTTCAAACTGGTGGAAATGGCTTCCTCGCCCAGCTTGGCGCCTACTACGTTGGAGCGAAGCACTTCCAGTTCCAGAGAAAGAGAACCGATACGGATGGTAGCCGCCAGATTCTCCGCCTCTTCATAGGACTGCATTCCTGTGATGACACATGCGCCGTCTGTAATGGCTGTCTGAACCACTGGCGCTGACTTAACCTCCTCATCATAGATGATAAAAATGATATTGCCTATATTGTTGGCAGTAGCTTCTGCAAACGTCGCAGCACCTTCCTCTGTGAAAGTCAGACTTACCACATATTCTGTCTGACCATTTTTCTCATCGATTCCAGGCTGAGCGCTGGCCACCTGGTCTCCGGTCAGAATCGTTTCGCCATTCTGATCCATAAAAATCAGGGACCCCGGCTTTCCCAAGTCTCTCAAAACCGCATTGGCATCGGATTCTCCGGGAATATCGATATTAATACGGTTGTTTCCCTCCTGATACACCTCTGCCTCGGTACTGTAATTCTGCACCCTCTGCTGCATCTTGTAAATCGTGTCGGACATCTCCTCCGAAGTAGGATTATCCTTCACTGTCTGATACGTAATGCTGACACCGCCGGACAGATCCAGTCCCAATTTGATATCATCCATGGTATCATAGCCGAAATAGCCAAACACACCGATGCAGATGAGAATGGCCAACAGGCCTAACAGGCCCTTTCCTTTGTTGCTCTTCATCTTTTTTCTCCTTTTATTATTGCTGTCTTTTATCCTCAAAGCCCGCTGTGCTTTCAGGTATTACCCATTCATATCCATATCCGCCAGCGCCGCTTTAATCATAACGGAACACTCGATACGCTTCTTCTGCATCTGGCAGCCAATCTCATAGGCATCCGTAATGGAGCCGTGGAAGTTGTAGGAATTGGCGGCACATCCTCCGCTGCAGTAAAATCTTGCAAAACAGTCTCTGCATTTTTCTTTTGCATAGACATTGCACAGTTTAAATTCATCCCTGACTTTGGTGTTGGTGATTCCTTCCTCCACATTTCCAAGAAGAAAATCCCCCTGTCCCACAAACTGATGGCAGGGATACAGATCGCCCCATGGCGTCACTGCCAGGTACTCCGTGCCGGAACCGCATCCTGACAGACGCTTGGCCACACAGGGTCCCTGTTCTAAGTCAATCATAAAATGGAAAAAATTGAAGCCTCTTCCCTCTTTCTTTCTATTAATATACTCCACCGCCAGCTTATCATACTCGGAAAGTATCTTTGGAAGGTCTTCCTCCCGAATGGCATAAGATTCTTTCGGATCAGCCACCACAGGTTCTATGGACATCTGTTTGAACCCCAAATCTGCAAAGTGAAGCACATCCCCAGAAAAGTCCAGATTATTCCTGGTAAAGGTTCCTCTGACATAGTAGTTGGTCTGATTTCTGCTCTCCGCAAATTTTTGGAATTTGGGAACGATCAGGTCATAGCTGCCTGCCCCTTTCCTGAAGGGCCTCATCCTGTCATTGACTTCCTTACGGCCGTCTAGGCTTAAGACAACATTGGACATCTCCCTGTTACAGAACTCCATAACCTCATCATTTAAAAGCACACCGTTGGTTGTCAGTGTAAATCGGAAATTTTTATTGTGAATCTTCTCCTGAGAACGGCCATATTCTACCAGCTGCTTTACTACTTCCCAGTTCATCAGCGGCTCACCGCCAAAGAAGTCTACCTCCAGGTTCCGGCGGTTTCCGGAATTGGCAATGAGAAAATCCAGCGCTTTCTTTCCTACCTCAAAGCTCATCAGGGCACGGCGTCCATGATATTCTCCCTCCCCCGCAAAGCAGTACTGACAAGCCAGATTACAGTCGTGGGCAATATGGAGACACAGGGCCTTTACCACGGTCTTTCTCTTTTTAAAGTCAATCACATAATCTTCATATACATCTCTGGTAAACAGTTCTTCCGCGTCGATCAATTCCTGAATATCAGACAGGGCATCTTCGATGTCATCCATAGAATAGTCTGATTTCAGCTTGTCCCTCACCTCAGCCAGAAGCTCAGGGGAGACAGGTTCCGGCCTATCCAATTCCGGCATCCTCTCCGCTAACAATGCCACAGCGTCATAAACCACATCCTCAACCACATGGACCGCACCGCTGTTCACATCCATCACTATATCATATCCATTATTCTTGTACTGATGAATCACAGTTATTCTCCTTATTTTGCGGCAGTTCCTGCTGCCTGACTTTTGACAGATAAAGTACCCCTACAATCGCAAGGACCGTAGGGGTGCTTACCGGCTTTCTAATATCGTCTGTTACGATTCATCAGCGGTTTGCATTCTCGCAACTCTGATTACCTACTGTACAGGAAGTCTTGCATGCGGACTGACAGGAAGTCTGGCACTCGCCGCAGCCCCCCTTCTTCATGCTGCTCTTCAAGGTACTATTGCTTAAAGTCTTTACTTTCTTCATGGTTTCCCTCCTGATATAATGTGCATGTTATGTAACATCCTACGCATTTTTTATACATGTTGGTTATCTTTTGGCATTATAGCATAAGTACTTTCCTGTTGCAAGGCTTTTATTGCGAAGAACATTTGACAAATATAGGATTATCATGTACAATCTCTTCTAAAATATATTATATAGGGAGTGATTTTTTTTGGATTCGAGTGACGTCATACAGTTGCTTGTGTTAATTGTTTTATTGGCTTTATCTGCTTTTTTCTCATCATCGGAGACAGCACTTACCACAGTGAACAAAATTCGTATCCGCACATTGGCGGAGGCCGGGGATTCCAGAGCCATCATTTTGTCAAAAGTGATCGAGCAGCAAGGTAAGATGCTGAGTGCGATTCTCATCGGTAACAATATTGTAAACCTGACGGCTTCCTCTCTTATGACTACATTGACCATTCATCTGCTTGGAAGTAAGGCCGTAGGATTTGCTACCGGTATCCTGACCTTATTAATTTTAGTGTTCGGCGAAATCACACCGAAAACTTTGTCTACTATATCCGCAGAAAAAATTGCATTAAGCGATGCAAAAATCATATATGGCCTGATGGTTGCTTTGACACCTGTCATTTTTGTGGTGAATCAGCTGTCTTTGGGAGTCCTTCTTTTGATGCGGGTGGATCCCAATGCCAAACGGGACACCATCACAGAGGATGAACTGCGCACCATCGTGGAGGTAAGCCATGAAGAGGGCGTTATTGAGATGGAAGAGAAAAAGATGATCAACAATGTGTTTGATTTCGGCGACTCCGTGGCAAAGGATGTTATGGTTCCCCGTATTGACATGACTATGGCCGATGTGAATTCCTCTTATGATGAACTGATTGATATTTTCCGGGAAGAAAAGTATACACGTATTCCTGTGTATGAAGAAAATACGGACAATGTTATCGGGATTGTCAATATGAAGGATTTGCTTTTGATCGATGACCGGGAAAATTTCCACATCAGAGATTATTTGAGAGAACCGCTTTATACTTATGAATATAAGAAGACCGCGGAATTGATGGTGGAGATGAGACAAACTTTTAATAATATTGTGATTGTGCTGGATGAATACGGAGCTACGGCAGGACTGATTACTCTGGAAGACATGCTGGAAGAGATTGTGGGGGAAATCAGGGATGAGTATGATGAGGATGAGGAAGACAGCCTGATCGAGACGGCTCCGGGACAGTATTCTGTAGAAGGCGCTATGAAGCTGGATGATTTGAATGACCGCCTTGGACTGGAACTTGAATCGGAGGATTATGACTCTGTAGGCGGTCTGGTGATCGGGTTGTTGGATCATCTGCCTGATGAGGGGGAAGAAGTGATGGATAATGGTATTCAGTTTATTGTTGAACAGGTGGACAAGAACCGAATCGACCGGATTAAGATTGTACTTCCGGTTCAGGAAGTGAAAGCGGAGGAACAGCCAGCCTAGCCAGTACTGCCTGTTCCTTACCGCACTTCTTTCTTGCATTTGCAGCCAGGAATCTTCAGCTTAGGACTCCCCCCAGAACGCCGCTTCCCGCGCAGATTGCCAGTACAGTAACCATCTGCTGGATAGAGGGAGCGATACCCTTCTCCATGAGGAAGGACACTGCCAGGAGAATTGCAAAATACAGAATTCCGGCCATGAGACCGCAGAGGAAGCGTTGGCGGCGAATCCCTTTGCCTGTCAGAAAACCGGCCAGAGCGCAGGACAGGACATAGACCAGTATTACCGCCATCTGAATCTGGGACTCTTTTAGTCGAAAACGGTAAAGGGCAAAGGATATCACTACCAGCAGGATGCCGGATAAAAGATAGGAAAGCAACAGGGAACGCAGGAATACTTTTGGATTGAACCGCTCCATGTATAACTCCTTTAGGGTGTTGGTTTGGTTCTAATATATTCCCAGGTTCCCTTTTTTAGTACAAGATTATAATCCGGATTGTCACTTGTCCCTCACTGCCTTTAACAGCTCTATTGCCAGCAGGATTGCCGCTCCCATAAAGACACAGATGTCTCCCAGATTAAGGACCACCTTTTTCAGTCCTTTCCATTGGATACTGAAATAATCAACCACATATCCCCGTTTCATCCTGTCGTAGAGATTGCTTAAGCCTCCGCCTATAATCAGAGCCAGACCGGTTTTCTCTGGGATATATCCTTTATTGGGATACAGCCACACAAAAATTCCTCCCACAGCGGAAACTACAGCCAGAGGAAGCTGTTTTACCAGCTCCGTTTTCTCTTTCAATGCTCCGAATGGAAGCCCTTGGTTGTGGTTTCTGTGGAGCATCAGCAGCCCTTTTGTCCCCTCTGCCGTCTTTGGAAATATGGATGGATCCTCTTTTTCTATGGTATCTTTTATTCCAAGATCAATCAGTAAAACCGCTGCTATTAATAAAACAAATATCATATTCTAATACCTCCTTCTTATAAATTATGATTATCTTTTCTCATCAGGTGGGATATCCGCCCCATTTCGCATATACTATATAGAAAAAGAAGTTGAGATTTTGCCTATGGACATCTGTAATTTTCCTGTAGACCAGGAACAGTATGCTGACTTTATCTTTCGTCCCAGCGGCCTTGGGAGGGAAGAACTGACCAGACTCTACGGAGACATCTGCATCAGTTATGTTGATGATGAGTATGCCATTGCTCACCTTCCTCTGTCAGATACTCTTCCCATATCCGTGGAGAATCATTCCTATTTATCCATCCCTGCCCTCTACGGCCTTTTGGACACCACCAGCATGGAGCGCTCCGGCATTCTGTCAACCTTTCGTCAGCCGGCCCTGAACTCTCAGGGAGAAGGAACACTCATCGGGCTTATCGATACCGGCATCGATTATCAGAATCCCATATTCCGGGAGGAAAACGGAAACACCAGAATCCTTGGAATCTGGGATCAGACCATTCCTGGCGAAGGTTTTCAAATGAACAATCCCCGCGAACAGCCTTATTACTTTTTTTATGGTCAGGAATACAGGGAAGAAGCCATCAATGAGGCGCTTTCCCAGGAAGATCCCCTCTCGGTAGTGCCTTCTACAGATACCAACGGCCATGGAACCTTTCTGGCTGGCATCGCAGCCGGAAGACAGACACCTTCCCTGGATTTTACCGGTGCCTCCCCGGGATGCAGGCTCGGAATTGTAAAGCTGAAAAAGGCGAAAAAGTATCTGCGGGATTATTACATGATACCTGACTTTGTAGACGCTTACCAGAGCACGGATCTGATGATGGCTGTCACCTACCTGCGGCTTCTGGCAGTCCGTCACCGCATGCCGCTCATCATTTGCCTGTGCCTTGGAAGCAATCAGGGCGGCCACAACGGCTTTACTCCTCTCAGCCAGGTTCTGAACAACCTGCAGCAGCTCTCCGGCGTCTCCGCAGTATGCGCCGCCGGCAACGAAGTGGGATTCCGCCACCATTATATGGGAAGGATGTCCGCTTCCTCCATGTTTGACGAAGTGGAGTTCCGGGTCGGGGAAAGGGAGTCCGGCTTCATCATGGAACTGTGGGCAAATCTTCCGGAAATATATACTGTAGGATTTGTCTCGCCTACCGGAGAAGTCATTGAACGGATCCCATTCCGTGCAGGAGAGGACACCTCTGTCCATTTTACACTGGAGCAGACTACTGTCACAGTCTCCTACGTCGCCAGCACAGGGACTCAGGATGATTACCTGGCACTTATGCGTTTTGTCTCTCCTACTGCCGGAATCTGGCGGCTGAGGATATATCCTACCGTATCAATCACAGGACTCTATCATCTGTGGCTTCCCATCCATGACTTTGTGACAGATGACACCACCTTTTTAAATGCTGACCCCTTTACCACCATCACCAGTCCCGGAAATGCCTCATTTCCCATAACGGTCAGTGCCTATAATCATCTGAACAACAGCCTTTATATCCATTCCAGCAGAGGGTATACCCGGGACGGAAGAGTCAAGCCGGATATCGCCGCGCCAGGCGTGGATATCTTCGGGCCGGGAATCTCCCCCATCCCCGGCGATTATCCGATGACCCGCATGTCCGGCACCTCCGTATCCGCCGCACATGTAGCCGGTGCCGTGGCAAATCTGTATTCCTGGGGAATCGTCCAGGGAAATTATCCCCAGCTTACCAACAGCTCTGTCAAAGCCTACCTGGCTCGGGGAGCCTCCAGAAATTCCAACTTCACATACCCCAACCAGGAATGGGGGTACGGAACTCTGAACCTGTATCAGTCCTATGTGTCTTTACGGGACAACTAAAAGGGAAGCAGGCCTTCATCCGCGCATCTCGATTCTGGGCCCGCCGCTTTTATCCAGGTATCCGCGGGTAATGACCACCGTTCCGATTCCCGGGTCCTTAGGCACCTCGTACATGATATCTAGCATAAACTCTTCAATGATGGCACGAAGGGCTCTGGCTCCGGTCTCCCGCTTCAATGCTTCCTCAGCGACCCAGTCAAGAGCCTCCTCCTCAAACACCAGCTTTACCTCGTCCAATGCTAACAATTTTATATACTGCTTCAGGATGGCATTCCTTGGTCTTCTTAAGATCTCCACCATCATGTCCTTGGTCAGGCTTTGGAAGGTTACCACAATAGGAAGACGGCCTAAAAACTCCGGAATCATGCCAAAGGTACGGAGATCTGCATTGGTTACATACCTTAGGATATCCGGGTCATCCTGATACCGGTCCTTTAATTCTGCCTGAAATCCCATGGAGGTCTTTTTTCGAAGGCGTTCCCTGATGATGTCCTCCAAATCCGGAAATGCACCGCCGCATATAAACAAAATATTATCCGTGTTTACGGTGGCCATAGGTGTCAGGGCATTCTTCTGATTGGAGCCTACAGGCACCTCCACCCGGCTTCCCTCCAACAGTTTTAACAGTTCCTGCTGCACGGATTCGCCGCTGACATCCCTGGCATTGGTATTCTTCTTCTTTGCAATCTTATCGATCTCGTCAATAAAAATAATCCCCCTCTCTGCCTTCTCCACATCGTTATCCGCTGCCGCCAAAAGTTTGGAGACTACGCTTTCGATATCATCCCCAATGTACCCGGCTTCCGTCAGTGCTGTTGCATCCGCTATGGCAAGCGGCACGTCCAGCAGTTTGGCAAGAGTTTTTACCATATAAGTTTTGCCGCTTCCTGTAGGGCCGATCAGCAGGATATTGGACTTCTCAATCTGAACATCTTCTTCCTGGCTCTCTTCTGTCTGTCCCTTCGTAAACACTCTCTTATAATGATTGTACACAGCCACGGAGATTACCTTTTTGGCCTGCTCCTGCCCGATAACATACTCATCTAACTTTCCCCTGATTTTGTGCGGCGCAGGAATATCTTTTAACTCAAAGGCCGGAGCCTGGCTTTCTGCTTTCTTTTTCTTAATCTGCTGTTTTTTAGGTATCTCCACTCTGGGCGTATTCTGATTCAGGTTATTCAGATTCAAATTTAAATAGGGCATGTTGGCAATCTGAGAAAAATCCAGCCCGCCGTTCATCACGGAGTCAAAGGTCTTCTGCATACAGTCGCGGCACACGCACAGACCACCTGGCACGGTAATCATCGCCCCTGCTTTGCTCTCCGGTCTGCGGCAGATATAGCAGATTTTTTCATACTCATCCTTCTTATCAGTTTCTCCCTGCTCCTTGCTGCCGGTTTCCGTGTCCGTATTTTTTATAGTATCTTTTTCTTCCAAAATAATTTTCCCGTTCCTTTCGTAAGCCTTTTACTGCTTTGTATTATAAACAAAATCAGGCTCTGACACAAGACCAGAGCCTGATTTTACATTCTTTTAATTTTTAATACTTTTAGCTGTTCTGCCCCAAAGTTTCCCTCTTGCCCAGAGTAATCGTAACCGTCCGCTCTACATATTTTCCATTTTCCAGGGACTGCACAGTTAACTCTATGCTTTCACCGGCTTTATAACGTTTGAGAAGATCCTGAAGAGTTGCCATACTCCTGACATTCTGCCCATCAAATTTTGTAATCACGTCTTTTTCTCTTAAATCGGAATTCGCTGCCGCACCGTCATCGATAATCGCATATACAAATACGCCTGCCGGCATATCCAGCTGTTTCACCATGCTTTCATCTACAGTCAGTCCCTGAATTCCCAGATAACCTTCTTCTCCCTCTTCCACTATGGTGCTTCTTCTTACCATCAACGAATCAATAATATCCTGAACCTGGGAAACGGGGATGGCATATCCGATTCCTTCCACATCCGTTCTGGAATACTTAGCAGCGTTGATTCCGATTACCTCACCCTTCATATTCAGCAATGCACCGCCGCTGTTTCCCGGATTAATCGCCGCATCTGTCTGAAGCAGGTGTCTGGTGGTGGAATTATCCGTAGTTACCTCACGGTCCAGAGCACTGATATATCCTACAGTAGTAGACTGTCCATATCCAAGAGCATTTCCTATGGCAATCACTCCCTGGCCTACTTTTAATTCTTCCGAATTGCCCAGCTTCGCAATGGTAATCTGATTTAAGGTTTCTTCCGGAATATCCTCAAGAGGCACCGCAATAACCGCCAGATCCGATTCCGCATCCGTTCCCTTTACAACAGCATTTATGGATTTATCATCAATAAATACTACCGAAAGATCACTGGCATTTTCTACAACATGATTATTCGTCACAATCAGAAGCTCATTATCATTCTTTCCCACAATAATACCTGAACCGCTGCTGGGAACCTCATATTGCTGACGCTGGCCAAACCAGGTGCTTCCCTCATACAGCATGGTATTATTAATTGCCACCACAGACGGCATCGCCTTCTCTACAATATCGGAAACATCTAATGCCAGTGCCGTACCGGCGCCTCCGTCTACGAATGGGGCTACATATGCCTGCGTTGTAGGCGCTTCTGTCGACATCTCCGTTGGACTGCTCTGTGCATAAACCTCTTCTTTCTGAAAAGCCCCTGCCAGCATATTTACCCCTACCATAGTACCTCCGGAAACCGTTCCGAATAAAATCGCTGCTGCCGTAATTCCAGCTACCCTGCGTCCCATTCCTCCGGAATGTTTTTTCTTCTCTTCTTTGGATGAATGTCCTGAATTCTCCCTCTTTGGGTCGGAAGCAGGCCCCTGGTTTTCATTCTGCCAATTATACATTCTCTCAGGAGCTCC
This sequence comes from uncultured Hungatella sp., assembly GCA_910588325.1. Classification (GTDB taxonomy): domain Bacteria; phylum Bacillota; class Clostridia; order Lachnospirales; family Lachnospiraceae; genus UBA3402. The sequence continues at coordinate 19,585 of CAJUPP010000036.1, read as the reverse complement.
CTGCTGCTGACTGTATGCTCCCTGGCCGGCTCCATTCTGATACCGTGTTCCCTGACCGGCTGCATTTTGATAGGGATATGGCGTTTGATACTGGGGGCTCTGACCGGCTGATCCCTGATACTGCGATATCTGTCCGCCTTGTCCGGGCATACTCTGGTACTGCTGGCTGGCTGTATTCTGGTATGTCTGTTCCTGATTGTTCTGACCTGTGCCCTCCTGGCCTGGCTGCTGGCCCTGATCCTTCAATACAAAGTTTGGTGTCTGGCTCTCGCTTCTATATTCATCAGCAGCCTCTTCTTTATTCAGTCTCTCGTTTGTGTTTTCATCGTACATGTTTTCCTATCTCCTTTCCGTTCGATGTTATTTCACTGCTGTTTCTGCTGTTTCTGCTGTTTCTGCTGTTCCATCAGCTATGAACATACTATATCAGTGTTTTGTGACTAAATTGTGATGGAAATATTATAAAATAGTGAAAACCGGACGAAAAGTAGATTTCTTCCGTCCGGTTTTTTAACTTAACAGTTTTTATTCTTCTTATCGTCCAAGAATCGTTCCGTCTTCCAGCATGATTCTTCCAGTATCAGGATCTTCCATATAGCCTAATCCGCCAGGCCCGCTGCCATTACTACCCATCTGTCCCGGTTCCTGATTATTAGAACCCCCAGGCCCATAGACCGACGGATCCTGATTATTTGTGTTTCCTCCCGGACCCGCTACCTGGCCTCCCGGACCATTTACCATATTTCCCGGCGGGGTATTGGGACCAGGCTGATTGTCTGATTCTCCCGGACCATTGGGATTACCAGGGCTAATGGGATTCGTCGGGTTAGTCGGATCGTTTCCTCCAGGTGAAACCGGGCCATTCCACGTGTCATCCGGATCCTCTGTCTCCGGCCCGTCTACCAGATTGCCGTTTTCGTCGGTTTCACCGATTCCCGGAACTGTCGCAGATGTGCTGCTCTCGGAAGGTTCCACCGAATTTCCGGCCTCATCTGTCTCTTCTGCCGTAGTAGTCTCCTGCGCTCTGGTTTCCTGTGCCTTTGTCGTCTCACTTGGCAGATACCCTTCGGTAGACACATGGCCTACGCTTTTCCCCTGCTTATACATGCCGGTATCGGAAGAAATCTTATTGCTGAGCTGCTTCACAGTCTCTGTCGGTTGATAACCATCATCACCAAACAGGAATGTATGCAGTTCACTGACATTGGACTCCAGCGTCTGAGGAATAACACAATCCCCCTTCCCAGGGATAACCGCCGTATCTCTGGCAAACGGGAAACCGGCAGTTTCTCCGATATGATACTTGCCGATACTAAGTGCAACATTGGTTAAATCTACAAAATCCAGATTATGAGACACCTGCGGAAGCACTGTCACCAAAATATTGTTAAGCGTAGCATAATCTGCCTGCTTCGCCTTGTCAAATGCCAGTTCAATGATCTTTCTCTGCCGCTCTGTACGGGCATAATCCGTATCCATCAAACGCAGACGGCCATAGGCAACGGCCTGAACACCATCAAGATGATTCATGCCTGCGCTTTTTAACTGAGTGGAACCAAGATTGGTTCCCTTCACAGTTTCCGTAATAAACCCGTTGATATATCGGAATTCTGCCTTACTGATCTCTAAATCCACGCCGCCTAAAAGATTGATTCCCTCTGCAACAGCCTTCCAGCTGAATGTAATGTAATCCGTAATATTCAAATCCAGGTTTTTATTCAGAAATTTCAGCGCCTGTTCCGGTCCGCCTCTGGCGTAAGCCTCATTAAACTTGCTGTATCTTCCATCATCATTGGTATTCAGATAAGTATCCCGGAATACGGACACCAGACGGATCTCTCCCGTATCCTGGTTGATACAGCAGATCATATTTACATCTGACTGATTGCCGGCCCCCACACTTCCGTTACGGCTGTCAACGCCAAAAACGGCTATCATCCAATAGCCTTTCATCTTTTCTAAGTCCGCCACCTGCAGATCATCATTGATTACATTCTTCTTATCCACATCCGGTCTTGGCATCAGACTGATTCGCCTTGCAAAATAAGCGTATCCAAAAATAGCAGCCAGGGTAAAACATTCCGCCACAATCATGACAATAATACGCCTTTTGAACCGCTTTGTCCGGTCTCTTTCCCTCCTCAGTTTCTCTAACTCTTCTCTCCGCTTACTTACGGCTCTGGCCTTCGCGATCTCCTGCTGATTTTTATACTGCTGAGTGGCTGCTGTCTGACTGACTGCCCGCTGCTGACTGTTATAGGACTGGCCGCTGTGAACCTGACTTCTCTGATACTGCCCGCTCTCCATCCGGCTCCCATATACCGGGCTTTCCGGCTGGTGGTTCCCATATACCGGACCGCCTCTCTGCTGTCCCCCATATGATGGGACTCTCTGTTGATGACTCCCCTGCTGACTTTCCCCATATGATGCGCCTCTTTGCTGATAACCTCCCTGGGGATACCGCCTCACCGGCTGTTCCCCTGACATCCCCTGCTGCCCTCTGCCTCGGCCGTTTTCTACTCCATCATTCCTATAGTCCATGTATCAACCTCTTAGTCATTAATACGCATTTTTATTGATAAACCCTTTAAAAAAGGTCAGAAACAAGATCTTAAAATCCCATCCCAACGTCCAATTTTCAATATAATACAAATCATGCTCAATCCGTTTTGTGATGGAGGTATCTCCACGATACCCATTAACCTGGGCCCACCCGGTCATTCCGGGCCGAACCTGATGCTTAATCATATATCTGGGAATTTCTTCCTTAAACCGTTCCACAAAAAAAGGTCTCTCCGGTCTTGGCCCTACCAGACTCATATCGCCCCTTAAAACATTGAAAAACTGGGGCATCTCATCAATACTGACCCTTCGGATAAATCTTCCGATAGGCGTCACTCTGGGGTCATGAGGGGTTGTCCACTTACTCTTCTCCGCCGAAGGCTGCTGTACCTCCATAGAACGGAACTTATACATATGAAACGGACGGTTATGGAGTCCTATCCTCTCCTGGCTGAAAATCAGCGGTCCCGGTGAAGTCAGTTTAATGATCGCTGCTGTCAGCAGCATGACAGGGGAAAACAGAATAATTCCCACAACCGCACCGAAAACGTCCACACTCCGCTTTACAAAACGGTTCAGCGGATCATTTAACGGCACATGACGGATATTGATCACCGGAAGCCCCTGCAGATCTTCCATAAACGGCCTGGTAGAAATCACACGATTATAATCAGGGACGAACTTGGTATGAACACCGGATTTCTCGCATACCGCCACCAGCCGTTCCAGCTTCGTATACTCTCCCAGGCTCAATGTGATGGCAATCTCATCCAGTGTATTCTGAGACAGAATATCCGCCAACTCCCCGGTGGTTCCAAGAACCTGGATTCCTCTGTATTCTCTGCCCTTTTTCGAATTATCATCCAAAATCCCTTTAATCTGATATCCCCATTCCGGATTCCCAAGAACCCGGTCAACAAAGCTTTCTGCCGCCCTGCTATAACCCACAAGCAGGATATGCTTCTGATTATAGCCCTTAGACCGCATAGAATGCAATACATATCTTATTAAATTTCGTTCTAATGTCTCTGCCACAACATTTACGGCAAAGAAATAGAATACCATTCTGGTAGAAAAGTTATTGAAAAACGGGTTCTTTTTCAGAACAAAAAAAACCAGGGTTATAATCAAAAGGCCTATGGTATTGGCCTTACATATATTGGCAAACTCATATCGCCGCTGCTGGACCCTCTTAGGTGTATACAGATTAAAAAACGTGTACAAAACCAGATACAGAGGTACAATCCACACCAACATGGCAAAATAAAACCGCGCTGGCAGCACTTTCGTCTGAGGACTGAATAACTGATTTCCCAAAATCAGCAATCCCCATGCGATCAGATAAGATACGATGAGCACCACAGCATCCAGAATCACATGCAGCCGGTTTAATTTCTGCTGATTATTTTTTATCATCTTTTTCACCTTAGCATTAATGTAACTCTATATTTCATACATTATACATGAAAACCATCGTTCTGCCATTAAATTTCTCTTAATTTATTAGAAATTTCTTAAAAAGTTCTCGTTTTCCTGACTGTCTGACCAAAAACTCATACACATAAATGCAGGTGCCTATAATCAGCTCCCACTGGATGGAAAGGTAATTGGAAAGATGTTCTGAAGTATATGGCACCTTCCTGCATTTTTTCATGGTAGCGAACCCTTCCCTTATTCCTTCTAAGTACTCTTTCCCGAAACCAATCTTCTTAAAAAAGCCATATTTCACACAAATTCCTGCTGCCAAAGGCAGGCTGTTTACCAGTATCTGTCCCAAAGGCATATTTTTATAATTTAGATAAATAGTATTCCGCGCTGCCAGCTTTACTTTAAATGCATTATACTTAGAGCCGCTGGTTGCACTTCCCACATGGTAAACCACTGCTGTAGGACAATATCGATTATGATATCCGAAAATCTTCGCACGGTAGCACACATCAATGTCTTCCAGATAGCAAAAATGCATCTCATCAAAATATCCGATGGTTTCAAATACCTTTCGCCGGTAAATTGCTGCGGCAGCGCAGGCGGAAAACACTTCCCCAGGCCTGTTGTAACCTTTCGAACTTCTTCCCACACCTCTCTGATAAGCCCATCCCAAAAGACTGTACATGTCTCCGGCGTCATCCATAAGTTCCTTATGATACATCTGAATCATCTTGCCGCTGACAGCAAAAATCTTCCCGGACTGCTCAATCGCCTTTAAAAGTTCTCCTACAAGCCCCGGTTCTGCGACGGTATCATTATTCAAAAGCAGTATAAACTCCGTATCCGCCGCCTTGATCCCTGCGTTTACCGCACCGGTAAAACCTGTATTTTCTTTTAAAAATATGGTTGAAATCCGCTGTTCCTTCAGCCAGGCCACACTGCCGTCATCAGAACCGTTATCCACCACCAGCACCTGAAAGTCCTGGCATGTCTGCTGTCTTAAGGCCTCCATGCAGGGCTTCATGAACGTAAGACCGTTATAATTTGGGATGATTACCGTCACTTTTACTGCCATAATTTGTTTTCTTCCTCCGCAACAGTACGGACTTATCCGGACTGTTCATCTTCTTTCATCAGTTCCACGATGGCCGGGTCCAGCTCAAAAGGCTGTCCAATCCCTTCTTTCTTTAAATCCCGCAGGGCAAAGTTCGATTTGCGCAGAGTCAGATTGGGATTATAGTAAGGATCCCCATTTTTCAAAATATCCGGCCACTTTTTGGCAAATTTAGCCACTTCCCGATTGAATCTGGCTACCTTCTCCGGTGTATCCTCCAGTCCTCTGGATTTTGATTCATAGTGATACAAAAGGGCATAGGGGGCATACACCACCAGTTTTCCAAGGCTTCGCACTTTCATGCAGTAGTCGATATCATTAAATGCCACCGCAAAATTTTCGCTGAAACCTCCCACCTTCTCAAATACGGATCTCTTGCTCATCATACAGGCGGCTGTCACGGCGCTGTAGTCCTGAGCACACATGGCCCTGTGGAAATAGCTGTTTTCCGCCTTGTGAAGTCCGATGAACGTATGTCCTGCCACTCCGCCGAATCCGACTACAACGCCTGCATGCTGAATCGTATCATCCTGATACAAAAGCTTTGCACCTACGATTCCCACATCATCCCGCTGACCAAATCCCAGCATCTCCTCCACAAAATTCTCTGCGATCAGCTCTGTATCGTTATTTAAAAACAGCAGATATTCTCCTCTGGCATGGGAGACACCGAAATTGTTGATTGCTGCATAGTTAAATTCCCTGTCCCACTTAACGACACGTACCTGTGGAAACTCTTTTTGAATTTTCTCGTAATAAACAGCAGTCTCAGGCTCTGTACTGTTATTCTCCACTACCACAAACTCCAGATTCTTATAGGTCCCTTTTGTAATCATAGAACGGACACACAGATCCAAATCCTTATGATGATCCTTGTTTGGAATAATCACCGACACCAAAGGCTGTCCCTGTATCTCAAATACGGTATGGTAAATTCCATAGTCCACTCCCTTCTCCACTTTCAGAGCCGAGATTCCCATTCTTTTGTAATGCTCCATAATCGCTTTGGAACCGGCCTCAAACGCATACATTTTGCTCTGGGGATTGCTGGCTGTAGAATCCTGATGGCACCGCCAATGATACAGCACTTTTGGTATATGATAGATTTCCTCCGCATTTTCCGTGCACCGAAAGATAAAATCATAGTCCTGGGCCCCGTCAAATTCCTTCCTGAGACCGCCTATCTTCTGAACCAGTTCCCTCTTTACCACAAACTGATGGCAGATATAATTGACGCTGCACAGAAGATCCGGATTAAAATCCGGCTTAAAATGTGGGTCAAACAGCGCCCCTCCGTCCATATCCATCTTATCTTCATCCGAATAGATGATCTGACTCTTCGGATGAAGATTGACAGCTTTGGCACACTCATACAAAGCATCTCTCGTCATAGCGTCATCATGATCTGCAAGAACGATAAAATCCCCTTCTGCCATATCTATGGCCGCATTGGTATTATCCGCGATTCCTCCATTTCCCTCCAGCCGTTTATACCGGACTCTGGAATCTTTCTTTCTGTAAACGTCCACGATTTTTGACACATCCTGCCCCTTAGGACTTCCGTCTGCCAGGCATAACTCCCAGTTTCCGTAGGTCTGTTCCGCAATGGAATCCAGCATTTCTCTCAAGTAATGCTCCGGCGTTTTATAAAGAGGGATCACAATGGAAAATTTCGGTTCTACGGGGAAATGTTCTTCCCTCTGACGCTTCAGTTCCTCCTGAGAGGGCTTTGTAAGAGAATACCACTCTCCGTAATCGTAATCATTGTCCAGCCCCTGCAGCTTATGAGCAGATTTTACAATCAAGGCCCGCAGTCCGTTTTCTTTCCAGAAGTCAAGGGCTACATGAACCGTCTCCATATTCATCAGGTCCTTAATCTTCTGCATTCTCTTGTGAGCCACACTGGCACGTTTTTCGATTAGTTCCTCGTTATATTTAATCCGAACCTTTCGTCCGTCACAGCGGATTGTCAGATAGTAATCGTTTCCTCTCTCATAAGGGAACTGAATGTCAAACCCAAAATCTTTGTCATAGGTCTTTCCATAATAAATCTGACTGACATCATCCCGCCTGGTAGAGACATACTGGAACTTCATGGGGTTCCCTTTCCCATCTTCCACCGAAAACTCCGGCCTGGACTGCGGGGTTTTTCCGATTACCCATCCGTTTAACTGGATGGAATTCTCTCTGATCCGGACCACGTCTACATTATGCTTCATCCTGTACCTCTTCGAAATTGATTCGCTCCTCTTCCACCACCAAAGGCCGTTTCATCACCCTGGAATTGATGGACAGAATATACTCGCCCACCACGCCGATGAAAAAGATCTGTACGGATCCTAAAAAGAGCATACTGATTAGAAGAGGCGCCATGCCTGCCACAAATCGATCCCAGTACATCAGCTTCATAATCAGATAGACAAGGGCAATCACCATACTGGCTGCACTGCAGAAGCCGCCGAATATGGTAGCCAGACGCAGTCCTACTTTCGTATAGGAAGTAAAGCTTAACATAGCGGCGTCATAAAGCTTATAAAAGTTATTGCTGGTTTTACCGGCCCGGCGCAGTGGCTGCTCATAAGGAATTTCCTTTCTGTGAAATCCCAGTTCTGCAACAATTCCCCGCAAAAACGGTGTGGGATCGTCCAGATTCCGCAGCACATCAATAAACCGTTTATCATAGAGGCCAAAGCCTGTAAACTGCTCAATCTGTTCCACATTGGACAATTTCTTGATTAATTTATAGTAGCAGCCCCGCAGCCAGTACATAATCTTATTCTCCTGGCTGGATTTCTTGATCCCGATTACAATTTTATAACCGCTTTCCCATTCCTTTACAAATCCGGGAACCATATCCACCGGATCCTGAAAATCTGCCGCCATCAGCACCGTACAGTCTCCGGTGCTCTGAAGCATGGCATAGTAAGGTGAATTAAACTGCCCGAAATTTTTGGCATTAAAGATCCCTTTGATTCCTTTATCTTCAGCACACATTTTTCGGATGATATCCCTGGTTTTATCTTTGGAGTCATTATCAATAAAAATAATCTCATACTGATAGTTTTCCAAATTTTTCTTAAACATACTCTTCAACGCATCGGCAAGTGCCTCTACATTTTCCTCTTCGTTATAGCATGGCACTACAATGCTGATTCTCTTCATGGCAGTTCCTCCACTTTTTCACTGCGTAACGCCAGGATTCTGACTTTTTCCCCAAAACGGCTGCGGATGACTTTTGCAATCTCTTCCGTATATTCCGGCGCCACAATCAAAATCACATCTGTGGGATGGGAAGAAACATAGTCTGGTGCCACAATCGGCAGATGGGATGCCGGTGTAAACCGCCCCTGCTTAAAAGGTGCGGAATCAATGATATACTCTGCTTTATCTCTCAGGCAGGTGGTGGCTATCAGGGTAAATGCCTGATGGCTGGCTCCCCAGACTGCCAGGGTCTCCTGCCTGATTTTCAAGTCTTGGCTTATCTCTTCCATCTGCCTGCGCAGATCCGTAAGATTTCCTTTCAGACCAGATAAATCGACCTTCTTTACTTCCCGCTTTGGTACCTCCATCCAATCCCCTTTCGGCACCTTTCTTACAATCATAGCCAGCATATCTTTTTTTGATACCTCTTCCAGCACCTGAAAACCGTGATGTTCCATCAGATACCTTAATGTATCAAGAGTGTAATACGCAATATGATCTCTGATTAACTCATAATATCCGTCATGCCGGAGACTGTACTCCAGACTTGGAACCGTTACAAGCCCCATCCCCTGATCCGTCAGGTTGTTGTAAATACAGTCCAGCATGACCCCCGGCTTTGGCTGGTGTTCCAGGAAATTAAAGGTCAAAAATACATCATAAGGCCCGTCCTGTCCCAATACGGTATGCTCTGCCTCCGGGAAACCGCAGGTTACATTCAGCCCATCTTCGGCTTCTTTTACCAGCCTGTCACTGTGTTCGATTCCAAAGGCTTTCACCGGAAATCCTCTTAAAACCTTTAAAAATTCCCCTCTTCCGCAGCCTACCTCCAGGAATTTCTTTCCTTCCAGACCATAGGTTTCAATCAGATGCCTATACTGGCTGGCTCTTAATTCTGCCATGGTACTGGAATATCCCACGGAACGGATCACATCTCTGTAATAATCCACAGGTTCATTATCTAACTGTACCAGGCCGCAGCGGGGGCACTGATGAAGTTTTAAAGTTACCTCCTTATCTGTCTCCACTTCATCTGCCGCCGGAATATTCTGGGCTGATGAAGGCATTCCGTCCAGGGACAGAAGCAGGGATTCCTTTAGGGGCTGTCCGCACAGAATGCAGGTATGATTGCCTTCACCATCTCCATAGACAGCCTTCTCTTTCCTGAGGATCTGACGAATTCCTTCCTCAAAGGAAACCTTTGGCCGCCATCCTGTCCTTTTCTTTATCTTTTCAATATCTGGAATCAAATTAGCCTGTCCCTCTGCATTGGGAGGCATCTCCCCATAGATTCGGCCTCCTCTGCCGCCGCAGAGCCTGTGCATCTCCTCCACATATGCGCGCAGGGGCATGGTAGCATCCCTGTCGGATGCCAGGTTGTAGACTCCGTTTTCTCCTGCTTCCCCTGTGTATCCTACAGTGCCCTCACTGACCGCAAGAGCCAGAAGACTCTCAATCAGATCTTCAATATACATAAAATTCCATTGCTGAGTACAGGCCCCCAGTTTCATGGTTTCTCCCCGAAGAAACGTATCCAGACATGTCTCAACCAGAGAATAGGGATGATCCCCCGGACCGTAGATGCTGAAAATCCTGGTATGAACAAATTCAAGGCAAAAATCTGGTTCTTCCTTCTTCCACTGGCCAATCCTTTCTACTGCCTGCCGGTAAAAAGAGACTTTCGCCTTTCCATATTCCGATACAGGGCGGCATTCCCTGTCTTCTGACATCAAAGTCTGACAGATTCCGTATTCTGCCTGAGAACCGCTGAACAGGAAACGACGGCATCCTAATTTTCTGGCGCCTTCCAGAGCCTTCAGCCCATAGACGGCATTTTTCTGCTGCACATCCCCATTCTTTCTGTTATTGCTGCCTGCCCCATCCCATCCAAAATGAAAGAATATCTGGCATTTCTCCGGGATAAGCCGGTCAATCTCATCCAAATGGCCTAATTCTGATTCTATAATATCTACACTGCCCGTCTTCTGTCCATCCTGCATCCGCCCCCTGGATTCTTCTATCACATCATCCAGGACTTTTTTGTTGGATGAACCCGGACGAATAACCGCATATACATGGTTATCTTCCATTAAAAGCCTGCGAACCATGGATGCTCCTATAAAGCTGGTAGCTCCTGTCACAACTATATTCACCTGTAATTCCTCCTTATAAATTCTAATGTACTCCGGGAATCTCTCCGTGCCTGAATTTCTACACTCAGTCACCGTTTGCACGGCAACTACCCAGCACCTTTTCAATCCCCATCAGAACCGGAAATCCTTGGAATTATCATATTGGCATCCATCTCTTCCTCAGGAAGGAATGGAGACAAATCCTCTAAAGGCGGCGAGGTCAAAGTACCATCCGGAAGCCTTTTGGCCGAGGATTTCGGTTCAAAATTCTGATCTATAGTCACAAACACTTCGCAGATCGCCGGTCCTTTTATGGCTAAAGTCTTCTCAATCGCCTCTGCCAGTTCACTGTTATGATGGGCACTGATATAAGGATACCCATAAGCCCAGGAAAGTTTCTCCATATTCGGAAAACTTAAGTCTCCGCTATCCACGCCGATTCCCACCAACGGCTCTCCAAAGAAATTCTTCTGTGTCTGGCGGATAGAATGGTATCCTCCATTATTGATCAGGAAAATCTTAATCGGCATCTTGTGGTGGATAATGGTCTGAAGTTCCTGCAAGTTCATCTGAATACTTCCGTCTCCTGTAAGCAGAATAACATCCTCTGCCGGGCTGCCATCCTCAAAAGCCGCCACACAAGCTCCGATGGCTGCCGGAAGGTCATAGCCCATGGAGGCCACTGCGGAGTTGGTGATAAACCGCTGCCCTTTCTTTATGATATAGGCGTGTCCGCCTGCCACACAGGCTGATCCATTGCCTGACACGGTAATCTGATTCTCTTTCAAACGGCTGCTTAATTCCTGAACCAGTGCGTAGACATTGGCCTCCCTGGTATCGTCCTGTATCATATGCTTTGGCAATACCACCGGATATTTTTCTTTCCACATCTGGCAGGTCTTAAGCCAGGTCATATCTCGAAGGCCTTTTCCTCCGTCAAAGATCGGTGTTTTCTCTTTATCAAGCACTCTGTCAAGCGCCTCCAAAAGGTCCTTTGCATCTGCGTGGACAGGCATATCCACATGGACGCTGGGCTTTTTCAATTCTTCTATATCGATATCATTAATAATTGTATACGCCTCTCTCGCCCAGGTTTCATAATTATATCCCACCTGGCGAATGCTTAAACGGCTTCCCACAGAAAATACCAGGTCACTGTTCTGCACCGCAAAATTCCCCGGACGGTCTCCCATCCCGCCTGCACGCCCCACGTACAGAGGATCTTCGGTCTCCATACAATCCTGGCTGTTCCACCCGGTAGCCACCGGAATCCCCAGCTTTTTCACCACACGGCAAAATACCTGATATGCCCCTGCGATTCGGATTCCGTTTCCGGCATTCAGCACAGGACGTTTCGACCGACGGATTTTTTCAATTATGATTCTGGCTGTCTCATCCGTAACCTTCTCTGGCAGTTTTTCTGTCAGGCTGCGCTCGCGCTCATAGCTTTCCTCGTCAAACCCCTCCAATTCTTCCGTCTCCACATATGCCCCCTGTACATCCACCGGAATATCCAGCCATGACGGCCCTGGCCTTTTGGAGTATGCAAGATAGAGCGCCTTCTCCAGACAGTAGCGGATTTGCTTGGGATCAATTACCATCTCACTGTACTTTGTCATACAATCCACAGCCTTTGTAATATCAAATTCCTGATCGCCCATGGCGCGGATGCCTGTCCCCGACCAACGGGCAGTCGTATTATAGCGCACCTGCCCTGACAAAATCAGCATGGGAATCGAATCCAGCCAGCCCCCCAGCACACCGGTGATGGCATTGGTACCCCCTGGCCCTGTAGTCACGCACACCGCCCCGATCTTATTGTGAATTCTGGCATAACTTTCTGCAGCAATGGCACAGGCCTGCTCATGATGATGATACAGGCATTTAAGCCCTTTTTCATGCCCCAGGGCATCATTTAGATACATGGCTCCTCCGCCGGTTACGGAGAATACCTGAGTGATTCCATGTTCCACCAGCTGTTTTGCAATATAGTTGGAGACTTTTATTCTCATCTGCAATTACTCCTTCTCTATAAATGACATTATCTCACGTAAGTATATCATAAATGTTTTTATAGTAAAAGCGGTTTTATTGTTTAACCCTGCCATATTTACCATCAACCTACACTTTCACCCCTCCCGCTTATGGGTTATAATGCAACAGTAATGCAACGACGGATTATCGGCCACATAGAAAAAGGAGAGAAAAATTTATGAAAAAACACATCAGGTTAACGGCTGTATTATCCACTGCGGTAGTGATGACCGCATTCGCCCCCGTACTCACTTCCCCGGTTCTGGCACAGTCCACGGGTTGGGTCCAGGAAAACGAGGATTGGAAGTATTATGATTCTGACGGTTACTATTTAACCGATACCTGGAAGAAAAAAGATGACGCCTGGTACTATTTAGATGAAGACGGGGACATTGCCCTCGATAGACAGATAGATGAATATTATGTCGGTTCTGACGGAAAGAGAGTGGTGAACCAGTGGGTGATTGTCCCCAACGAAGATTATGACGGTTCTGAAGACAGCGCCGAGTCCTACTGGTACTACTATGGTAAGGACGGCAAAATGACCGTCTCTAAATTCAGAACCGTCAATGATCAGGTTTATTACTTTGACAGTGACGGACGCATGGTAATCGGACTGGTAGAAATTGACGGTGCAAATTACTACTTCGGAAAAGAAGGAGACGGCTCCATGAAAAAGGGCTGGGTCCAGCTGGTTAATGACACGGATGATGCCGACTTGGAAATTACTTGGTCCTATTTTAACAGTGATGGACAAAGAATTGAAAATCAGGTCGATAAAAAAATAGGCGGCAACTACTATACTTTTGAAAATGGCAAGATGGTAACCGGTTGGTATAAACTGCCAGAAGAAGCCGCAGCTGCGGATAATGCCGCAGACCTTCAGACACAGGATGCCGCCGCAGACAATACTGCAGATGCCCAGGCACAGGATACTGCGGACAGTGCCGCTGGCGAACAGCAGGCGCCTTCCCAGGATGATGCTTCCGCTAATCAGCAGGAGGTTTCTAAAAATGCTGCCCATGGTTATCAGTATTACAATGAAGACGGATCCCGCGCTTCCGGCTGGATGATTATTACCGGAATTCCAAATCTCAGTGATGAGGATGAGGTGTATAAATTCTATTTTAAAAGTGGAGTTCCTTACTTCGCAGAAAGCGGATTGGAAATTTTCCGTATTGGGACTGCCCATTACTGTTTCAACGAAAACGGTGAAATGCAGACAGGTCTTCAGGTTATCACTCTGGAAGACGGTTCCAAAGCGAAGTACTACTTCGGTACGGATGGTGCTATGAAAACCGGTAAACAGTCTATTCTTGACGAGGAATCCGGCGTTACTCAGACCTGGTTCTTCCACACCGACAGCGAAAAGCTTGGCCAGGGCTTCCATGGAATCCGTGACAATGTCATCTATATTAACGGACTTCGTCAACAGGCAGAGTCTTATATGCGGTATGCTCCTGTAACCTTTGAGGGTCAGAACTATCTGGTAAATGCTTCTGGTACGATTCAAAAAGCTTCTGCCAGTTCAAAATCCTCTGAACGTCCGGAGCTGGGTGCAGGATACCGTGATTTGAAGGATTCCTCCGAAAATATCTGGACCATTGATGTAAATGGTATCATTCAACCATCAGCAACTAAATAACCTGTCTGCTAAACAAAAGGTTACTGTTCCGTTTTTGACCGAACTGTAACCAACAGACTCCGCCATCCGTTCAGAAATGGGACTGCTGCACATCGTGCTTGCAGTCCCATTTTCAATTTTTTGTATTATTTTTATATTTTCAGTTATAAATTGTCGTTTTTACCGTTATATTTCTTTGAGGGAAAGTGTGTCTTGATCTGTTTTCTGTTATTTGGAGGGATAAATATGAGAGATTTATCAGTGTACTATTGTAAGAAATGCGGCTACTATGCCTATTATCAGCTGCCCAAAAATGCTGTCTGTCCCAACTGCAACTGTAAAATGACATTGATGGATATGCGCTATCAGGATTTTATGGATTTGAACTACGAAGAACGCGACCGTTTAATCAGTGAGCTGATCATCAATTCTTCTGCCTCCCTTATTCAGAGAATCTGTGCCCCGTCAAAACTCCATAACCAGCGAGAAGTCATCGGTCATCTGACACAGGAGGTTGCTACGCTGGAGCAGGAGAATAAACGTCTGAACGAAACTATCGACTGGATGCACCAGACAATCTGGGATCAGCTCCATATAATCAAAAAACTGAAACAGGAACTTAAGGAATTAAAAGAACAAAAAGGCTGATATCTTTGTGGAAAACCAGGGGAGTTTTAAACTCCCCCCACCTTGCTACCCCTAACCTTTTGAATCTGCAGAGATGTACTGAAGAATCAAACGGTTTAATGTCACCCGCATCTGCGCTACAATTTCCAGCAACATGTCATTGTCCGTCTTCAGTCTTTGATTCTCTGATTCTAATACTGACATTTTCTCCTTTTCACTCATGTACCTGAGCCTCCTTTTTTGAAACTGGCTTAAATATACCGTATTTCTCCAGGTTTGAAAAGCGGATTCAAGCGCGTAATTCGACATTTTTCTCTTTTTTTCGCCAAAAATTCAGAAAATCCTTTTTTATATTTCATCATCCCACTAGATATGCCATTTTTATCCTGTTTCAAATACCACCTGTAGAATCCCACCCAAGATCCCTATCTGGAAAATGTCGAAAAGATTTTTTGTATTCCCTGTCATTTTCGTTAAGAATCCTGTCTCAAAATCGTAAGATTTATAAGGAATTTTTTACCTATGCAAGTGTTTCACTATGTGATATACTGGAAACAGTGAAAACAACAACGGAGGTTGTATGTATATGAAACGAAAAGAGATTACGGCAATCGTATTGTCCTTTCTGATGATGCTTCTTTCCTCTCTTCCTGCCTATGCCGGAACCTGGACAGAGCATGAAGATCATACCTGGACTTATATCAATGATGATGGTGAAAGCGTTACCGGCTGGATTGAGGACAGCGATAAACGTTACTATCTGGACAAAGACGGGAACAAAAAAACCGGCTGGTTCAAAACCAAAGGATCCTGGTATTATTTTGATAAAGACGGCGTTTTAGCAACCGATACCTGGATTGACAATTATTATGTGAATTCCGATGGAAAATGGAAAGGCACAAGATAGGTTCGAATGTTTAAAAGGCCAATGCAAAGCGGATATACGGATACATGTCTGTTTTGCATTGGCTTTTTGTTTCCGGCTTATTGTTTCTATGTTTCTATGTTTCTATATCTCTATCCTGAAATTTATCCCCGATACCGGTTCAGGCAGGCAAATAGCTCCTGCTTTCTGGGCTTTGCCAGCCCGCAGGGTATATAAGCGCCGCTAAACGGCTCCCAGCCCTTCCTCTCCAACAGTTCCCAAAGAATCTGTACTGTCTGCTGCACCGTCCTTTTCCCATCAATTACCTGCTCCAGGCCGTACCGAAGCAAATAGGCCAGCCCGCTTAACTGTTCACTGTCTGCCAGCTGCTCCACATAGCGCAAATCTACATTTTCCCTGTCCAGAGAAAATCCATCCCTCCCCATGGTTTTCACCTTCATTGTGTCATGACGGCGGCTGCTTCCATTTCTCCCGCCGCTCTGTCCATATTTTTCAGCTCCGGCAGATGCCACCGAATATGCTCTGCCTGCAACGCCCTTTCCATTAACTGCTCCCAGTTCTCTCCGAAAATCTGGAATTTTAAATCCGGGAGCCTGAATTCTTGGAGTTTTGTGCTCTTTGCATAATTCCTTTACCCGTTCTGTTATATCTACAGGCCGATAGCAGTCCATCTGTAAAATTTTATCTGCAATATAGAAAAATGCCCCAGAGCTTCCCGCCACCAGAATCGTAGAAATATCTGCATTCTCATATAATTCTCTGGCACGTTCCAAAAAAGGCGTAATAGGCTCTTTCTCGCGGCTGATAACCTGCTGCATAAAGTCATCCCTCACCATAAAGTTCGTGGCCGAGGTATCTTCATCAATCAAAAACAGATGAGAGCCTGCCTCTATCCCTTCCACCACGCCTGCCGCCTGAGAGGTACTTCCGCTGGCATCCGGTGTAGAAAAAGAGGTTGTATCTTTTTTGTTAGGCAAATCATTAATAAACAAAGAAATATCCACATTCCGAATGGAACGCCCGTCCTCTGCCCGCAGCTTTACCGCCGTCTGGTCCGTAATGACAAACTCCCTGCCATCTCCTGCTATATGGTTGTAGACTCCCATTTGAAGCGCATCTAACAGTGTCGATTTTCCATGGTACCCGCCTCCTACAATCAAAGTAATTCCTGCCGGAACAGCCATTCCTGTAATTTCTCCTCTATGGGGCAACGAGAAGGTACGCTCCATTGATTTCGGAGACACAAATGCCACGCTGTCTTTCATTGGAAGATCCGACACACCGCTTTTCCTGGGAAGAATCGATCCATTGGCTACAAAACCTGCCAGCTTCTCATCTTTCAAAATCTGTCTGACTGTCTCCTGATCTTCAGCCAAGAACACAGCCTGCTCCACTCTCTTCTTATCTAACCGCCTAAACAGCAGACTTTTTTCTGCACATACAGGTAAAAAATCAAACAAGATCTTCTCCAGCTCTCCTGCATTGATCGTTCTTCCAAAAGCCGGGAACCCCACATGAAACCGGACAATTACCTTCGTATCCGTGATCTGGCACGCGCTGCGTTCCAAAACCTCCTGCCCACATCTGGTAATAGCGATGAGCCCGCTTTTTCCGGATCCCTTTGCCTTAAAATTAAAATCCTCCACCTGAGATGCAAATTGTCTGGTCAGGAAATCCTCAAGGGCAATCCTGGAACAGCCTTTTTTTAAATACGCTTCCGGAAAACCTGCTTCCTTATGAGGGAGTTCCATGTGAAGACTGGAAGGCGATGCAAAAGGGTCCCCCTGTACATGGTCGATAAATAATTGATAACTGCCAAACTGATACCCTCCGGCTAAGGATTTGTAGGCCGGATAGCTTTTATGGTCAATTGAGCGCAACAATGTACGTAATTCATTTGATGATTTCATGTTCTTTCATTCCTTTTCTATTCCTTTTCTATTCCTTTTTATTCTTCTATCTCTTTTTCCAGTTTTTCTTCCTGTACTTCCATCTCCGATTCTTTATGTGTCTCTTCTGATCTTACCTCCTTCCGGCACCCGGCTATGCTCATAGCTAAAAGTGTCCACATGACAGGAGTCACTATCGGCTGACTGATATTCACGACTCCCTGGGTAACATAACAAAATACTCCTGCCAGCATTGCCATGACCGGAACATGGTTCATCTGTTTTTTTATCACGAGCACAAAGGCACTGACTAACAAACCCACATAAGCAAAGACGCCAAGGATTCCCATTGTCATGAGATACTGCAGATACTCATTGTGGGCGTTCTCAAATATTACACGGTAAGAGCTTTGCATTTCCGCCAGGTTATTAAAATATGTGATAAGCCCAAATGTATCCGGCCCATGTCCAAAAAGTTTTTGATGAATCGGGAATTTGCCATAGTTTTCCAGAGCGATTCTCCAGGCAAACCCCCGGCTGCTCCCCCAGGAATCCGTAAACTTCAGATAGTTTTGCAAGGATCCATATTTTTCTCCGCCTTCAGCAATATTCACATCATACAAGACATAGAGTACCGCCAATGCTGCAATTATTATCAAAACCAGCCATGCCCTCCACAGCCATGGAGTAACTTGTGCATCCTGCTTCTTTACTACATAATCAAACACATACAACAGCAATATGACAGCACAAAGCCCTAAAATCACTGTATTCAATTTCTCATATTCTGCAATAATATTGTAAATACTGTGGATCGACACAACCTGCCCTGCATACTTAATACTGACCCATTGAACCACCCATACCGAAGCCAAACATGTCATTACAAGAATAAGGTACCGCCGTATCCCTCTCCTGCTGCGAAATGCATACAGCGGAAGCACTGCAAATAATGCGGCTATGGACAAATATACATTGTCGCTTTGTCCTGTGATAGCAGCCAGGAATATAATCCAGAGACAGATGTAGTACCAGATACTTCTCAGCTTATTCTTCGTTCCAATCCACATAAAGGCAGCAACTCCAAGATAGATGGCCACCAGTTGGGTATACATATTAATGTTTCCAATGAATGATGTAAAACTATTTTTTTCACTTGATGACAGATATCTCTCAAATCCCAGTAAATCCAGATTAAAAAAATCTGTCAGGCCAAAAATACATACTGCAAGGCCCACTGCTAAACACAAATCCACATACCATGAACGTACTCGAAAACATTTTACAATGAAAAAATATGCTGCAGTATATAGGGTAATCAAAAACAAACCACCATAACGCCCCTCGTTTCCCCAGAATGATTCAAATTTAAAAGGAGACAATACTGTAGATATTGCTGCCACAATCCAAAACATAATGAGCATTAAATCAGGAACTGAAAATATTTCCAGTATTTTTATATTTTTGAGATTTGGAATATGCAGCTGCTTCCAGCCGTTCTCTCGAATCGTTTTAATAATCCCATAGACAAGCATGGCTATAAGCAGGAATATAATACAACCGCAATAATAATAGTACTTTACTTCCAAAATATTATAGTAATAATCCTGATAAACGATAGGAAGACCGATCAATACCGCTGCAACATGCAAACCGACAATTATTGATGACCAGTTTCTTTTTTTCTTTATTTCCATAATAAACCTCCTCAGGTTCCGTATTTTGAGTTTTGTTCCTCATTTTCTGTACTTACTATGTTCTCTGTAATTTCACTCTCAATTTTATTCATTACTATAATATACCATCAAATATTCAATTCTACAACAATATTTCAAAAAGGATATTTTTACACCATTTACATCTGCTTTTTATGTGTTACAATGCAATTATATTTTATTCCCATTTAACTATAACTTTTTATCTAGCATTTTGGATACTTTTTTACAGATTATTTCCAGATTTTCGCCTGTACTTTGACAAATATTTTTTTGCAAACACCTCTCCTTTTCAGCTTTTTTAGCCCTTCAACTTTCGATAATTCGGATTATAGGAAGTATAATTACCTCGTAATGCAATTAGGATTTTCAT
>CAJUPP010000035.1 GCA_910588325.1 uncultured Hungatella sp. | reverse complement strand
CCCGCCAGACTTTCATGTGTGGTGGTGCGTCCGCAGCCGGGCGCATGGAGGTTTACTTTGACGATCGTGCTCTATGGTTTCATTGATGGCACGATTGATAAACTGAGTGGCACTTTCATCCATGCTGGCAGCATGCTCTTGTACCTCAGTTCTGTGTTCAGGTGTCATACGTACCTTTACTTCTACAAATTTACTATTATATCTTGCATTAGCTTCTCTACGAGCTTGGGTTAGTTTACGCTCAGGCTTTTTCTTTTCTTCGTCCATCTTAAAAACCTCTCCATCTGCCGAGTGGCATTTTATTCCAAATACAGATTATAACACAATATTGGACATAAGACCATGTATATTTTCGAAGGATATAAACGGACATGCGACCATCTTCTATAATGAAATTCCAAACAAAATAATACAAAGAATGAAGGGTGTCGGCAAGACCACCACAACTTATAACATGGCTTATGAGTTAAAAGAAATGGGGTATAAAGTGTTGGCAATTGATCTGGACAGCATTATGCCGAATTCGGCATAATGCGTCTACGTCAACTTCAAACACATCGTAGACCTCGTTGGGGTTTGGTTTGAGCCGGGTGGACAAAAACGGGCGGACACCCCGCAGCTGGAGGATACATTTTCCACCGTCCATAACCGCAACTTCATCCTGGCTCATCAATTCTTTGCCACATTGTCAAGTGGTGAATTCAAAATTTCAATTCTCCATTGTTTTTATATGCGTTTTTTTGTATAATATAATTATGATAATGCTTGTTGGAGGTGGTAGATATGGGAAAATTAAGAGTTTACCTGGATACCTCAGTGATTAGTCATTTACTTCAGGAGGATGTGCCTGAAAAATGGTTGATACCAGACAATTATGGGAACTTCATTCCAAACATATTGATCGTTCCCATATCCCCAGGCATTTTTGTTATGAATCAGTCTGCATAGTGTTCCGTCAGAATTTTTGGCAACAATTGCGACATCGAAACTGAACTCAACTGTGGGTTCATTTTTTTAGTATAATAGGGATGTCAGACAAGAAGTTGAATCTTCCGATTCAGAAAAACATTGCAGTCCTGTTGCGTCATCAAGCAAAATGCGAACAGTATTTTTCAGATGGCGCAAATCATCCCAATGCTCGTCTGGCACTTTGATGATTTCAAGATTATAGTCAAGGTCAAACGGGCCATTCCCGTTCCTTGTGACCATATTTCTTGCACCACTACCTACGAGAACAAATGGGGCGCTTATTCCTTTTTCTTTGAGTTTGGAGCCCATTTTTTCAGTGTAGTTGAACAGTCTGAACGATATTTTCTGCACTCTGCTTCATCAACAAGTTTGATCATTTGCATTTTTCCTTTCCGCCCATGCCTCCATTTGACATTTCTATATCAAATCGTTCAATTATAGTGGTAAAGCCCATATTTGTCAATTATTAAATTCATCACTTGACAATGTAGCAAAGAACTCATGTCAACCGATGAACTGGCGGTGATGGATGGCGGCAAGTGCATCTTGCAGGTGCAGGGCGTAAGACCATTTTTCAGCGGCAAATTCGACATTACCAAACACCCGCAATACAAATACCTGCTGGACTCCAGCAAAAAGAACGCTTTTGATATTGAAAAATATCTGAGCCGAAGACTGACTGTCCGACCAGACGACGTTTTTGAAAGCTGTGAACTCGAAGCGCCGCCTGCGTCTGATGCGCCTGCTGATTGACCTGTTCAACCGGCGGGCTTTTTTGTCCCTATCCACTCATTCACAACAAATCTATGGAGGTGATTTATGGAATTTTTTGCAAGCGCTATTGAAACTCTGAATGTACTGGTAATCGCGCTGGGCGCTGGCCTTGGCGTGTGGGGCGTTATCAACCTGCTGGAAGGCTACGGCAACGACAACCCTGGCGCGAATGCGGCAGGCTCCTTATGGAATATAAGGAATGTTTTGAAATCATGGGGAAAGACCGTAACAGCTATTCCAAGACCGATCTGGAAGCAACGTTTATGTGGATGAAAGAGAATCATATGCTCAATGGGCAGCTGAAGCCGGCATACAATGTCCAGATCGCGGTGGAGAATTATTTCATTGCCCACAGTTATGTGAGCAGCGACCGGACGGACTACAACACGCTGATTCCTGGTTTGGAAAAGCACCAGGGGGCATTCGGGGATATCCTGGAGGCAGTTACCGCAGACGGCGGCCATTGCAGCGAAAAGAATCCGGACCGGAATAAGGTGATGAAGATCAATGAACGATGGGAAGAACTGAAAGAAGAATCCCACGCGAACATTCAGAGTGAGACGGGTATTCTGAAACGGCAGGCACGCTCCATCCAGACGGAAGGACACTTTGGAGACATAAAAGAAAATGAGGATTTCCGGAGGTTCAACTACCGTTCGGCGGAAAAAGTATATAAAGAGTTTATGCTGTATGCAATCAGCCAGAGCATCATGAAATACCACCGGTTTGTCCATCAAGAAATCGAAAAATATGAAGGAAAAAAGGAGCAGAAAGCAGAGTAGCCAAAAGAGCGCTCCTGAAAATCCAACCAAGGGGGTTCTATGCTCTAAAATAGATACCGCCAAAAGAAGGAGACAGTCCGGCAAAAATCCAGGGTCCTGAAAAAGCCTGAATTTCTAAAGGATTGTCTCCTTCTTACATATCAGGGGCATAAATCGTTATTTCCCGACAGCCCCTTCAAAAAAGGAATATAGACACACATTACCTAATTCATGGCAGGTTCTACATCATCTTTGATGATATAACCACGCTGCTTCAATAAATTAAGTGCCTGTGATCTCGTCAGAACTGTTGATTCTTTCACAGGCCGCGGCCCAAGATAACCTTTAGATGTATATGGCTTTAAATCTGAAAGTATGTGTCAGATAGTGGTCAGGAGCATAGGACAGATTGCAATGATGGCTTTCTTGTGTCCGCGGTGCGATTGAATACGCTTGTAGCGTCCAGTTATTTTGGAATGTTTCTTAGAACGCAATAAAATACAGCTATGACTTGCTTTGGCTTGAGGGGCATGCTAAAATGAAGCTATAAAGCAGATGAGTTTCATCAAGTTTATAATAAAAGAGGTATTGCGGTATTTCAAAAAATAACCTTGTCAGAGAAGGGGAGGTATAGCGTGGGGATTTATGTAAATCCAGGGAATGCTGCTTATAAAGAGGCGGTAAATTCTGTCGTTTATGTGGATAAAACGGAATTAATATCTTATACCAATTGTGTTCTGAACACGAAACAGAAGAATATGTGTGTCAGCCGGCCAAGGCGTTTTGGAAAGTCTATGGCAGCAGATATGCTGTCAGCTTATTATAGTAAAGGGTGCGATTCTGGCGAAGTATTTGCTGGGAAGAAGGCAGAAAAGGCGGAATCTTTTAAAGACTATCTGAATCAGAAGAATGTGATTCGATTGGATATTCAAAGATTTTTGGAATCGGAGAGAGACCTTGACAGCTTTGTTATTGAGATTGAAAAAGCGGTTATTGAGGAGCTGACAGGGGAGTTTCCGGAAATTGAGAGAATTGATACAAGCTGTCGGCTTAAGTTTATTCTTAGCAAAATATTTGATCGGACCGGCCAGGGATTTGTTTTTATCATTGATGAGTGGGACTGCGTGTTCCGGGTTGCAAAGGAGAGGAAAGAGGTACAAAAGGAATATCTGGATTTCCTGAGGGGGCTTTTTAAGGGAGCGGAGTATGTGGAATTGGCCTATATGACAGGAATCCTTCCGATTAAAAAGTATGGGGAGCACTCAGCAATCAATATTTTTGACGAGTACTCCATGATTGATCCGGCTGACTTGGCGGGATTTTTCGGATTTACGGAAAGGGAAGCAGCAAAGCTCTGCAGGCAGTGGTCGATTGATTTTTCAGAACTGCAGAGGTGGTATGACGGGTATACGCTGAACGGGATGCATATTTATAACCCAAAGTCTGTTGCAGACGCAGTAAGACGAGGGAGAATCAAGAGCTACTGGACTGGTACCGAGACATATGAGGCGCTGAAAGCATATATTGAGCTGGATTTTGATGGACTAAAGGAAGCAGTGGTTGAGATGCTGGGCAATGCGAGGTGCAGTATCGATCCGTCCACCTGCCAGAATGACATGACCACCTTTAAAACCAAAGATGATGTTCTTACTTTGCTGATTCATCTTGGATATCTGTCATTTGATGAAATGAGTTCGGAATCGTTTATCCCGAATCAGGAGATAGCCCAGGAATTTCTGCGGTCAGTAAAGACAGGAGGCTGGGATGGGGTTGTACAGGCGCTTAAGCGTTCGGACAGCTTGCTTCAGAGTACCTGGAAGATGGATGGGAATGGGGTAGCCCGGGGGGTGGAAGCAATCCATAATGAGACGGCATCCATATTAAAATATAACGATGAGAATTCCCTTACTTGTACGGTGCTTATGGCTTATTACAGTGCAAAGGCATATTACATGAATCCGGTTTTGGAGCTGCTGTCAGGGAAAGGCTTTGCAGATGTGGTTTATCTGCCAAAGAGGGATGTGGATAAACCGGCATTGGTGGTGGAGCTGAAATGGAAGCAATCCGCAGAAGGCGCAATCGTCCAGATCAAGGACAGGCAGTATGCGTCCTGGATTGAAGGATATACGGGAGAGATACTTTTGGTAGGAATCTGCTATGATGAGAAGAAAGGGCATGAGTGTGTGATTGAGAGGCATGTGAAGGAGGAATGCATGTGAAGCTTTAGTTATATCAATTACAGCTGCATGTCTCTGCGAATAAAATGGGTAAAGCTATTGCAGGCTTTAAGGGGTATGAATTGGCTTGGAGGTGTCAAACTCTCGGCAACAAGAAGCTGGTAAAGTGCAAAGAGTATGAAAAGTTCATATCGGAAAGTATTGAATTATAGCGCATAGGCATCATTTTCTAGCACCATGCGACTATGTACAAATTTTCATTGAAATTGAAGCCCTTTAGTGATATAATTTATATTTGCTAATTTAGGGCTTCTTTTTGGCAGAAAGGAGTCATTAAATAGGTAAAGATTTGAGAGGTAAAGAACTCGGTGAAGGAATTATAAAAGTGATTAATATGGAGTGGGCAGATCAGGTATTCCTTTGTAGGAAGGGAGAACCGGTAAAGAACAGCACTTATGATACGGCGTTGTTTCAGATTTGCGATAAGGTTGGTATTAAGAGATTTTCAATGCACATGCTCAGACATACATTTGCGACCAGAAGCATTGAGGCAGGAATGATGCCTAAGACACTTCAGAAGATTTTGGGTCACTCCGATATCGGAATCACGATGAATTTATACGTCCATATTACGGAGGACGAAAAACACAAAGAGATTGACCTTGTGGCTGATGCTTTGAATGTTGTTTAAGACAGTGGCACCCGATGTGGCACTCGGTAAAATACAGAGCCTCAGAAAGCCCGTAAAATAAAGGTTTTCAAAGGAGAAATATAAATTATGAAATTAGGCATTGTAGGTCTGCCCAATGTGGGCAAAAGTACATTATTTAATTCCTTAACAAAGGCCGGAGCAGAGTCCGCCAACTATCCCTTCTGCACCATCGATCCCAATGTGGGGGTGGTGGCAGTTCCGGATGCAAGACTTAAGCTTCTGGGGGATTTGTATCATTCCAAAAAGGTAACTCCTGCGGTCATTGAGTTTGTGGATATTGCAGGGCTGGTGAAGGGAGCGTCCAAGGGGGAGGGACTGGGCAATCAGTTTCTGTCCAACATCCGTGAGGTGGATGCCATTGTTCATGTGGTTCGCTGCTTTGAGGATACCAATGTGGTTCATGTGGACGGTTCCATCAACCCTTTAAGGGACATTGAAACCATCAATCTGGAGCTTATCTTTTCAGACATCGAGATTCTGGAGCGGCGGATTGCCAAGACCTCCAAAAGCGCGTTTAACGATAAGTCCCTGGCAAAAGAAGTGGAATTGCTGAAATCCATGAAAGAGTTTTTGGAGGAAGGAAAGCTGGCCCGCAGCTTTCCGTGTGAGGATGAGGACGACCTGGCGTTTCTGAACTCTCTGAATCTTCTGACCTGGAAGCCGGTTATCTTTGCTGCCAACGTAAGCGAAGATGACCTTCCGGATGACGGTGCCTCCAATGCTTATGTACAGAGTGTCCGCCGGTTTGCCCAGGAGAATGACTGCCAGGTATTTGTCATCTGCGCCCAGATTGAGCAGGAGATTGCGGAGCTGGAGGATGATGAGAAGGCAATGTTTCTGGAGGATTTGGGACTTAAGGAATCCGGCCTTGAGAAACTGATTGCAGCCAGCTACAGCCTGCTGGGACTGTTAAGCTTCTTAACCTCCGGAGAAGACGAGACCAGAGCATGGACGATTAAAAAGGGAACCAAGGCGCCCCAGGCTGCCGGGAAGATCCATTCGGATTTTGAGAGAGGGTTTATCCGGGCCGAGGTGGTGAATTATAAAGACCTGCTGGACTGCGGTGCTTATGCGGCTGCCAGGGACAAGGGGCTGGTGCGCCTGGAGGGAAAGGATTATGTGGTCCAGGACGGGGATGTGATTTTATTCCGGTTTAATGTGTGAGTACCAGGCAGATGTATGGCTGAATCGTTAGGAAAATCAGCCATGAGGGCCGGTACAAGAGCAGCTGTCAATCAAAAAGCGTTTAGGAACTGTGAGGAGACAGAAAGGATAGGCCCGGTTTCCCACAGTTCCTTTCCGGTTTTCCCGGCCTTAGACATACTTATGTCGAACCTTGCCGTATTCTGTCGGTCGAATGTCATTGATTTTTCGCGGATTTAGGGTTAAAATGAAGAAAAATTTGAGGGAGGTGCATGCATTGGAAACACCAGCAGATATTCGTTTCGTACATTTAGGCCTTGGTATACAACATTTGCGAAAGAGTATCTCGGTATTTGGGTTCCCGATAGCTTTTTATGGGATCATCATTGGAATCGGCATGATTTTAGGCATTAGGATTGCGCAGTCCGATGCCAGACGAAGAGGCCAGGATCCTGACATTTATTTTGATTTTGCATTATATGCAATAATCTTCTCAATTATCGGAGCCCGTATCTATTATGTGATCTTTAATTGGAAACTTTACAAAGATAATGTGATTCAAGTGCTGAATCTGCGTGCCGGGGGACTTGCGATTTATGGCGGAGTCATAGCAGCTGTTTTAACGCTGTTTGTCTTCACCAAGGTAAAGCACCTGTCCTTTGCTTCTATGGCAGATACCGGCTGTCTGGGATTAGTACTTGGCCAAAGTATCGGAAGATGGGGAAATTTTATTAATTGTGAGGCATTTGGAGGATATACGGACAGCCTCTTTGCAATGAGAATCCGGCGTGCCCTTGTGGATGAAAGCATGATTTCACAGGAGCTTTTGGATAACCTGATTGTAGAGTCTGGTGTGGAATTTATACAGGTACATCCCACTTTTCTGTATGAATCTATGTGGAATCTAGGACTTTTGCTTTTTATGTTATGGTACCGGCATCATAAAAAATTCGATGGAGAGATGCTGCTGATTTACCTGCTTGGATATGGCTTGGGCAGAAGCTGGATTGAAGGACTTCGTACAGACCAGTTGCTATTTTTTGGAACGGTTGTTCCTGTTTCCCAGGCATTATCCATTATTTTGGTAATCATATCGGCATCTGTTTTATTGTACAGACACATGAAGCTAAAAAAACATACATAAAGGAGAGTTAGTATGACAAGTTCTAAAGAAGAATTGATTCAACAAATCGAGGTGGCTAGGAAGGCCTTGAATGAGAGCATTGATGAAAAGCGGCAGTATGATGAGATCTACAAAAACAGTGTTGAACTGGATTCTTTGATTGAACAATATATTGTAGCAGAATATTAGTCGATACTACATTTGGGGGCGGTTGCAGAAGACCTTGCAGCCGCCTTCTTTTTTTACCATTTTTTTAGAAGTTTTCCTTGCCATTTCCCGGGGTTTGTACTAGAATTAAGATACGCAAGTGGCAGAAAGTGGAGTGAAGTGGTAGAAAATGGTTGCTAAGTGGAAGGATATGCGGGAGCAGAGATGATTTTTAAGATGTGACTGCAGTATTTCACAATAGGGCCGGATGGATGGCAGGTGTAGGCTTATGTTCATGGGTGAGTACAATCATACGGTTGACGCTAAGGGGCGTTTGATTGTCCCCTCTAAGTTCAGGGAACAGCTGGGCGATGAGTTCGTAGTGACTAAGGGCCTGGATGGTTGTCTCTTTGCATATGAGAATACAGAATGGAAAGCCCTGGAAGAAAAGCTTCACGCGTTGCCGCTGACCAATGCCAGTGCCAGAAAGTTTGCCAGATTTTTCCTGGCGGGCGCGTCCACTTGCGAAGTAGACAAACAGGGAAGGATTCTTCTCCCTTCTATTTTAAGAGAATTTGCAGGCATAGATAAGGATGCCGTGCTGGTAGGGGTAGGGAGCCGTATCGAAATATGGAGCAGAGAATCCTGGACAAAAGCCAATGTGTATGATGATATGGAGGAAATCGCTGAGAATATGGAAGGCTTGGGTATATGATATTTGAACATAAGTCCGTACTGCTTGAGGAAACCATCGACAGTCTGGATATAAAACCAGATGGAATTTATGTAGACGGTACGCTGGGAGGAGGCGGACATGCCAGTCAGGTGTGCCGGCATTTAAGCAGTAAAGGAAAACTGATTGGGATCGACCAGGACCAGGATGCCATAAAAGCGGCCTCCGAAAGATTGTCGGAATTTGGCGAAAAAGTTACCATTGTAAGAGACAATTATCAGAAGATAAAACAAATTCTTTCTGAATTAGGGATTGAGAAGGTTGAGGGGATTTACCTGGATCTTGGAGTCTCGTCTTATCAGCTTGACACGGCGTCCCGCGGATTTTCTTACAGAGAGGATGATGCTCCTCTGGATATGCGTATGGATGTGAGGAATCCGAGGACGGCTGCAGATATTGTCAATGAGTATGGGGAGATAGAGCTGTATCATATCATCCGCGACTATGGGGAGGAAAGATTTGCGAAAAATATTGCCAAGCATATTGTGAGAGCACGGCAGGAGAAGCGGATTGAGACTACAGGCCAGCTGAGGGAGATTATCAAAGCTGCCATTCCCATGAAGATGCGGGTTACAGGCGGCCATCCGGCCAAGCGGACCTTTCAGGCAATCCGCATTGAGTTAAATCATGAACTGGATGTGCTCAGTGACTCCATTGATACAATGATTGATTTATTAAAACCGAAAGGACGCTTAAGCATCATTACCTTTCACTCCTTAGAAGACAGAATCGTGAAGAACCGGTTTCGGGAAAATGAAAATCCATGTGTCTGCCCTCCCGATTTTCCGGTATGTATGTGTGGCAGAATCAGCAAAGGAAAGGTGATTACCAGAAAACCGATTGTACCAGGCGAAAAAGAGATTGAAGAAAACAAACGGGCGAAAAGCTCAAAGCTAAGGGTTTTTGAGCGGGCGCTGTAATACAGCGATGAGTGCTGGAAAGGAGGCAGATATGGCATCCACAAGACCAAGACCAAAGAGACCGACATACGAAGCAGGTTATGTGCATGGGAATACGGTTCTGAAGCCGGAACCGCAGCAGGCTCCTTTAAAGCATCCGGGGAAGCAAAAGGGACAAAGCAAGCATAGGGAATCCAAAAATGCATTGAGAATCAGACGGAATCAGGAAAAAGCGCTTCAGATGAATCTGCCTTATGTGGCTGCACTGGTGGCTGCCGCATGCTGTTCTCTCTATATCTGTGTGAATTACATACAGCTCCGGTCCGGTATGACTGCGAGGATGGATACCATCAAAGACTTAGAGAAGCAGTTAAACACCTTGAAAACAGAAAATGATGCGTTGGAGACCAGGATCAATACTTATGTGGATTTGGACTATGTATACAAAGTAGCAACGGAAGAGCTTGGTATGGTATACGCCAACAAAGATCAGGTTCTTATGTATGATAAGACAGAAAGTGAGTATGTGAGACAAGATGAGGACATCCCAGCAAATTAGGCCGAGAAAGCATGAAGAGCAAGAACAAATTCCTCATAAAAAAAAGAAAAAAAAGGTCTCACTCCATGTACAAGAAAAGCTGGCAGTCACGGTTCTGGTGATTATGCTGGCTTTAATTTCACTTAGTGTGGTTCTGTATCGAATTGTAGAAGAGAATAATGAGGAATATACAAAAGTCGTGCTGTCTCAGCATTCTACTTATGACAGCCGGGTGCTTCCTTACCGAAGAGGAGATATTGTAGACCGCAACGGCACTTATCTTGCAACCAGTGAGAAGGTGTACAATTTAATTCTGGATCCCAACCAGATCTATGCCAAGAAAGAGGCCTATCTGCAGCCTACGGTAGATGCACTGGTAAGCTGTTTTGGCTATGACAGAACGGAGATTTTGAATTTGCTTGAACAGAACCAGGAGTCTCAGTATATCCGTTATGAGAGGAGGCTTCCTTATGAGAAAAAGGAGGAATTTGAGACTCTGGCTTCTGAGACAAACGAAGCCAATTACAAAGAAGGAATTGCAGACAGAATCAAAGGCGTGTGGTTTGAAGATGAATACAGAAGAGTGTATCCCTACAACTCTCTGGCATGCAATATCATCGGATTTACCAGCAGCGACGGTTCTAACGGAAGCAACGGAATTGAGCAGTATTATAACGATACTTTGATGGGCACCAATGGACGGGAGTACGGATATTTAAACGATGATTCCAACATGGAAGCCAACATTAAACCGGCGGAAAACGGAAATACGGTGGTATCCACCATTGATATCTATATACAGACCCTGGTGGAGGAACGGATTCGCCAGTGGAAGGAGGAAGTAGGCAGCAAGCAGATCGGCGTGATCGTTATGAATCCCCAGAACGGGGAGATTCTGGCTATGGCCACGGATAAGTCCTATGATTTAAATAACCCCAGAGATTTATCAGGCTCCTATACCCAGGCGGAGATCGATGGGATGTCAGAGGAAGAGAAAATAGAAGCCTGGAATCAGCAGTGGAGAAATTTCTGCTTAAGCGATACATATGAGCCCGGGTCCCCGGCCAAAGTGTTCACGGTGGCGGCAGGGCTGGAAGAGGGAATCATAAACGCCAATACCCACTTTGTATGCGACGGATACCAGACCATTGCAGGAAGAGATGTAAAATGTACCGCATACTTAAAAGGCGGACACGGGGATCTTAAGCTGGATGAGACCCTGATGGTTTCCTGCAACGACGCCATGATGCAGCTGGCATCTATGGAGGGAAAAGAGATTTTTAAGAAGTATCAGGATCTGTTTAATTTTGGAAGCCGGACCGGGATCGACTTAATCGGGGAGGCGGATGCCAGTACTCTGGTGTACAGGCTGGGAAGCATGGGGCCTATGGATCTGGCCACCAACTCCTTCGGACAGAATTTCAACTGTACCATGATACAGATGGCGGCTGCATTTTCCTCTGTCATCAACGGCGGCTCCTACTATGAACCCCATGTGGTTATGCAGGAGTTAAACGAGAACGGATCCGTGATCCGGAAAAACGATGGTATCCTGGTAAGGGAGACCGTGTCCTACGTAACCAGCGATATTATCAGAAAAGCTCTGGTGCGTACGGTCAGCGAAGGAACCGGGGGCGCAGCCAAAGTTCCCGGATATGAAGTGGGAGGGAAAACGGGTACTGCGGAGAAGCAGCCCAGAGGCCAGAAGAACTATGTGGTATCCTTCTGCGGATTTGCACCAGCGGAGGAGCCTCAGGTTCTGGTCTATGTAGTCATCGATGAACCAAATGCGGCGGAACAGGCCCACAGCTCCTTTGCCAGCAATGTATTTTCCCAGATTATGGGAGATATTCTTCCATATTTAAATATTTTCCCGACTCAGGATATTCCGGTGGATGAAACACTTCAAAGCCAGCTTCCGCAGCAGGAAGGACTTACGGATAATACCGGAGAATCAGAAGGAGAGACTCTGGGAGAAGGAGAGACGACAGCTCCGGAGAAACCGCCCTATGAGACGGATGAATATATTCCAATGGAGACAGCAGAGGATGGTTCAACCATCTATATGGACATTTTAGGAGAAGGCATGTCATCCACTGAGAGAACAGCCGGGGAACCGGAAAGCAGCCAGGCAGAAGAGAGCAGTGAATTTTGAACAAGCACAGTCTCCACAAACCGGCATAAATAACGCTGAAAATCATATACTGTAATAATAATCGGCATCAGGACGGATATGAACCGGAATCAGACATATCACAGAGGAAGAATTCTGGTCCTGTGTCTGGCATGTGTTGCGATCATGGCGGTATTGACAGGACGACTGTTTTTCCTCATGCTTTACCGCTCGGAACACTACAGCGAGATGGCAGAGGATCTGCATCAGAGGGAACGGACCATAAAAGCAGCCAGAGGAAGGATCCTGGATCGCAACGGAACGGTGATCGCCACCAACCGTACGGTCTGTACCATATCCGTAATACACAATCAGATTGAAGATCCGAAGACGGTTGTGAATGTCCTCTCGGAAGAATTAGGCATTTCACGGGAAGAAGTGCAAAAAAAGGTAGAAAAATACAGTTCCAGGGAGATCATAAAAACCAATGTGGACAAGGAACTGGGAGACAGGATACGGAACCGGCGTCTTCCTGGAGTAAAGGTAGACGAAGACTACAAACGATACTATCCCTATGACAGTCTGGCCTCTAAGGTGTTGGGGTTTACCGGAGGAGACAATCAGGGAATCATCGGTCTGGAAGTCAAGTATGAGGAATATTTGAAGGGAACTAACGGAATGATTTTGACGCTGGCAGATGCAGCGGGAGTGGAGATTGACAATGCGTTTGAGGACAGGATAGAACCCATAGCCGGGGCAGATCTAACCATCAGCTTGGATGTAAATATACAGACGTATGCACAACAGGCGGCGAAGAAGGTCATGGAAGAGAAACAGGCCAAAAGGGTTTCCCTGATTGTCATGGATCCCAGAAACGGCGAGATTCTGGCTATGGTAAATGTGCCGGAATTTAATCTGAATGAACCTTTTGAACTGAATGTGGAGGTGCCGGAGGGAGCGGAAACGTCCAGGCAGGATTTACTGAATCAGATGTGGAGAAATCCAGCCATTAACGATACCTATGAACCAGGCTCTACCTTTAAGATTATCACGGCGGCGGCCGGTTTGGAGGCCGGGGTGGTGGGATTAGATGACCGCTTTTCCTGCCCGGGATTCCGCATTGTGGATGACCGGAAGATACGCTGCCATAAGGTAGGAGGGCACGGAGCGGAGACATTTCTGCAGGGAGCCATGAATTCCTGCAATCCTGTGTTCATCGACGTAGGCCAGAGGCTGGGGGTGGAGCAGTATTATCACTATTTTCTCCAGTTCGGACTGAATGGAAAGACAGGTGTGGACCTTCCCGGAGAGGCGGCTACCATCATGCACAAAAAAGAAAATATGGGGCCGGTGGAGCTGGCTACCGTATCCTTCGGACAGTCCTTTCAGATTACGCCTTTGCAGTTAATCACTACGGCATCTTCCATCATCAACGGAGGAAACAGGGTTACCCCTCATTTTGCAATTCAGGCGGTCAGCGCAGACGGAGTTAATGTCCATCAGTTTTCTTATCCTGTGAGGGAAGGCGTGGTATCTAAGGAAACCAGTGAAACCATGAGGTATATCTTAGAGCAGGTGGTGGCGGAGGGAAGCGGAAAAAAAGGCTCTTTGCCGGGATACCGCATTGGCGGCAAAACAGCTACCTCAGAAAAGCTTCCCAGAAGCTTAAAAAAATATATTTCCAGTTTTTTGGGTTTTGCGCCGGCAGATGACCCACAAGTGATTGCTCTTATTACTATCGATGAACCGGCCGGCATCTATTATGGGGGAACCATTGCGGCTCCAGTTGTGGGAGATCTTTTTCAGAATATTCTTCCATATCTGGGAATTGAACCAGAGGACAATATTTCTTCCGAAAAGGATGCATAAGTAGTTTGTGGGAAAAGTAAAATATATACATAAGAATTTGAGGTGCAACATGATTAATGAAACCATACTGGCAATTATTATTTCCTTTGCTATCAGTGCAGTCCTGTGTCCTGTGGTGATTCCGTTTCTTCACAAGCTGAAGTTCGGACAGCAGGTGCGCCAGGACGGCCCTCAGGCTCATCTGAAAAAAGCAGGGACGCCCACCATGGGCGGCCTGATCATATTGGGAAGCATTATCATTACGACTCTGTTTTATATCCGGGATTATCCGAAAATCATTCCGGTTCTGTTTGTGACGGTAGGATTTGGAATTATTGGTTTTTTGGATGATTATATCAAGATTGTGATGAAGCGGTCCGAAGGCTTAAATCCCAAACAGAAATTGGCCGGACAGATTCTGATCACCGGAATCTTCACCTATTATCTGGTAAATACCAAGGATGTGGGAACCAGCCTCCTGATTCCGTTTACAGGAGGATTTGAGAATGGGCTGAAACTGGACTTGGGGTATCTCTATATTCCCTTTGTATTTGTTGCGATTCTGGGAACAGATAACGGGGTGAATTTTACCGACGGACTGGACGGATTGTGTACCAGCGTTACCATTTTGGTGGCAACCTTTTTGACGATTATCGCCATAGGAGAGAACAGCGGTATCAGTCCTATGACCGGGGCAGTGGTTGGAAGTCTTTTAGGATTTCTTCTGTTTAATGTCTATCCGGCCAAGGTGTTTATGGGAGACACAGGGTCGCTGGCATTGGGAGGCTTTGTGGCTGCCAGCACATTTATGATGCAGATTCCCTTATTTATTCCTATTATCGGAATGATCTATCTGGTGGAGGTTTTGTCCGTAATCCTGCAGGTAACCTATTTTAAAAAGACAGGCGGAAAAAGGATATTTAAGATGGCGCCTATCCACCATCATTTTGAACTGTGCGGCTGGTCCGAGACCCGGGTGGTAGCGGTATTTTCCATTATCACGGCCATTCTCTGCCTGGTTGCATACCTGGGATTATAGAAAAAAGAGACCGATTATTGAGGAGGATATGATATGAGCCAGAGGGTATTGGTTGCAGGAGCGGGCTTAAGCGGAATTTCCGCTGCAAAGCTTTTGTTGGATATGGGCGGGGAAGTGATCCTTTACGACAGCAATCCGAACCTGGATGCGGAGGCTTTGAAACAGGAAGTGGGAGATGGCAAAAAGATTTCCGTAGTGCTGGGAGATTTAAAAAGGCAGGACCTTTTCGGGGTAGAGATGTGTGTCATCAGCCCTGGAATTTCTCTGGAAGCGCCTTTTGTGGCTGTTTTGGATGATGCGAAAATCCCTATCTGGAGTGAGATCCAGCTGGCATACCAATGTGCAAAGGGGAAGCTGGCTGCCATTACAGGTACCAACGGGAAAACCACGACCACCGCTTTGACGGGCCAGATTATGGAGGCTTACTATGAGGATGTCTATGTAGTGGGAAATATCGGGATTCCCTATACCCAGACAGCCCTAAAAACAGAGGATCACAGCATTACCGTGGCGGAGGTCTCAAGCTTTCAGCTGGAGACCATCATGAATTTCCGTCCGGATGTCAGTGCGATTTTAAATATCACACCGGATCATTTGAACCGGCATCACACCATGGAATGTTATATTGCAGTAAAAGAAAGCATTGCCATGAATCAGACGGAAAAAGATGTCTGTGTGCTGAATTATGACGACCCGGTGCTGCGGGCCTTTGGGGAAAGCGAAGAATGCAAACCCAAGGTGGTATTTTTCAGCAGCCGCCAGAAGCTGGAGCAGGGATATTATCTGGACGGGAACCGGATCATTTTAAAAGACCAGGGGAAGCTGATTCCCGTCATTGATGTGACGGAATTAAATCTTTTGGGAAGACATAATTATGAAAATGTCATGGCAGCGGTGGCTGTCAGTATGGCCATGAAGGTTCCCCTTTCCGTAATCCAGAAGGTGCTTCGGGAATTTAAGGCAGTGGAACACAGGATTGAGTTCGTGCTGGAGAGATCCGGCGTAAAGTATTACAACGATTCCAAGGGAACCAATCCAGATGCGGCGATTCAGGCCATCAAGGCCATGCCGGGGCCTGTTCTTCTGATTGCGGGAGGTTACGACAAGCAGTCGGAGTATGATGAGTGGATTGAGTCTTTTGACGGCAAGGTAAAGTACTTGGTGCTGATTGGAGAGACCAGGGATAAGATTGCGGAATGTGCCAAGGCCCATGGTTTTTATGAGATTATGTATGCGGAGGATATGTCAGAGGCGGTTCATGTTTGTGCCTGCTATGCCAATATAGGAGATAATGTGCTTCTGTCTCCGGCCTGTGCAAGCTGGGGAATGTTTAAAAACTATGAGGAGCGGGGAAGGATTTTCAAAGAGTGCGTCAGAAATCTGTAAGAGGTGACTGGTATATTCTGACCGGGCAGAAAGGAGGCTGACGTGGCAAAAAAGAAAAATAAGGTTCAGAGATTTTATGATTACAGCCTTCTGTTTACCATCATTTTTTTGACAATTTTTGGATTGATTATGATATACAGCGCCAGTTCCTATAAAGCCCAGATGGATTATGACGGGAATGCGGCCTATTTTATGACGAAGCAGGGAACCATCGCTTTCGCTGGATTTATAGTAATGATTATTATCTCAAAAATAGATTATCACTGGTATGCCAAAGTATATGGACTGGCGATTGTCGTTTCGTGGGCCCTTATGATTGCAGTCAGTTTATTCGGAAGGAGGATTAATGGTAAAAGGCGGTGGCTGGGGATTGGAACTACTCTGGGATTCCAGCCTACGGAATTGGTAAAGATTGCTGTCATTGTGGCATTGGCGGCAATGATTACAAAGCTTGGACGGGATATCGACCGGATGGCCGGAGTCGTTCGGGTTGGACTCATCTGTCTTCCTCTGGCTCTGATCGTGGCGGCCAATAACTTAAGTTCCGGTATCATTATTGCGGGAATCGGATTCGTTATGCTGTTTGTAGCCAGCCGGAAGAAATTGCCGTTCTTTCTGTGCGTCGTGGCAGGAGGGGTGGTGATGGCTTTTGCGGGGCCTATCGGCCATGCACTGGAGGCTATGAAGATTCTAAAGCCTTATCAGCTTAGCAGAATCAATGTGTGGCTGAATCCGGAGGCTTATCCGGATACAGGAGGTTACCAGGTACTCCAGGGGTTATATGCCATCGGATCCGGAGGGTTATTCGGAAAGGGTCTTGGAGAGAGCATACAAAAACTGGGCTTTGTTCCGGAGGCCCAGAATGATATGATTTTTTCCATCATTTGTGAGGAACTGGGGCTGTTCGGTGCAGTGGGGCTTATCTTGATTTTTATGTTTATGATTTACCGTTTTATGCTGATTGCCAGTAATGCACCGGATCTTTTCGGGGCGCTTATAGTGGTGGGAGTTATGGCCCACATTGCGATTCAGGTTATTTTAAATATTGCCGTTGTAACCAATACCATTCCCAATACAGGAATCACCCTGCCGTTTATCAGTTACGGAGGGACCTCTATTTTATTTTTGATGGTGGAAATGGGTATGGTTTTAAGTGTATCCAACCAGATAAAGGTGGAAAAATAATAGCAACAGGCACAAAGAGACCCTGAGGGTACATAGGATAGTATATAGAATGTATGACATGAAACCTTCAGGAGGGAACAGGTTGTCTATAATACAGGTCCATGGGTTACAGCCGCTAAAGGGAGAGGTCGGGATACAAGGCTCGAAAAATGCGGTGCTTCCTATGATGGCAGCATCCATTCTCCACAGAGGAACCGTAGTTCTGACACATGTCCCCAGAATACAGGATGTCTATTGTATGAAGGGGATATTGGAATATATGGGATGTGAATGTACGCTGGAAGGCGATCGTTTAACGATTCATACAGATGCTCTGACAGATATCCATATCCCGGAAAAATATTTAAAAGCCATGAGGTCTTCCATCATGATGTTAGGAGGACTTCTGGGCAGGTGCAAAGAGGCCGTTACCTGTTATCCGGGCGGCTGTTCCATAGGAGAACGTCCCATTGACCTTCATCTGTATGCTCTGAGAACGCTGGGAGCAGAGGTAGAAGAAAGGGATGGGGTTATCAGGGCTACAGCAGGCAGGTTACAGGGCGGGGAGATTGATTTTTCCTTTCCAAGTGTAGGAGCCACGGAAAATGCCCTTCTTGCGGCGGTTCTTGCAGAAGGCATTACCGTGATTCGGGGAGCGGCCAGGGAACCGGAGATTATGGAGTTGTGTACCATGTTAAACAGCATGGGAGCAAAGGTTACGGGAGGCGGCTCAGAAGTTATTCGGGTTGAAGGAGTTAAAGGTCTTCATGACACGGTATTTGAGGTGCCGGGAGACCGGATAGCAGCAGGAACTTATCTTTCCTGTATTATGGCGTCACAGGGGGAGGCGGTATTAACAGGGGTATGTCCCAGGCAGATGACAGCAGTTCTTTGTGCTGTCAAAGATATGGGTGCAGAGATTAAGGAGTATGATAAGGAGATTGCCATTGCAATGAAGGGGCGGCCTAAGGCAGTAAATCTGAAGACAGAGCCTTATCCAGGTTTTCCTACGGATCTTCAGTCGCCGATGCTAAGCCTCTTGGCAATAGGAGAGGGCACTGGCAGCATCAGAGAAACCATATTTGAAGGAAGGTTTGCCACAGCTTATGAGCTTCGGAAAATGGGAGCGAATATCCGTGTTGAGGAGGAGAAGGCTTTGGCGGCAGGGACTTACCCTTTGACAGGGTGTCCGGTGGAAGCTTCCGATCTGCGGGGAGGAGCTGCTTTGGTAGTTGCGGGACTGGCGGCAGAAGGAGATACTATAATAAGAAACTGCGGCCATATTTTAAGAGGCTATGAGGATATTTGTCGTGACCTGCAAAAACTTGGAGCAGATATACGGAGAATACTATGACAAAATTTTTGATGAAGTCAAAAAAGGGATTGATTATCCTGGCGGTGTTGCTGATTGTGGCAGTTTCGGCATTGTCAGTCAATATCCGTCAGGTAACAGTTTCCGGAAACAGCCGATACACGGGGGATGAGATTGTCGAGTTGATTTTCCAAAAAAGCATTGACTGGAATTCAGCCTATTGCTATGTAAAGGAGCGGCTGGGCAAAGAGCACCAGCAGATTCCTTTTGTAGAGGATTACAAAATGATTTTTCATGGGCCTTTTGAACTGGAGATTATTGTTCATGAGAAAAGCGTGGTAGGATATGTATCCTACATGAGCAGTTACATGTATTTTGACAAGGATGGAATCGTGGTGGAAAGCACCAATGAGGAGCTCCCGGGGATTCCCCGGATTGACGGTTTAAGCTTCGGGCAGATCGTGCTGCATCAGCCTCTTGTGGTTAAGAGCCAGGAAATTTTTGAGGATATCTTAAAACTGACTCAGGTACTGGAAACTTATGGATTGAAAGCGGACAGGATACAGTATGATTCTGCTGGGGAGGCAACCCTTTTTATGCAGGATCTGGAAATTTATCTGGGAGATAGTTCAGATATCAACGGGAAGGTTGCCGAATTGTCAGATATGATGCCGTATTTGGCCGGAAATAGCGGAACCTTGTACTTAAATACTTATGATCCGGTAAACAGGCAGACCATGTACACGTTCAAAAAGAAGTCCCAAAATAATTAAAAAAAGAGTTGATATTTTGCGGGAAATAAAATATAGTATTAGATAGGTTATAGTTTATACATATTAAAGATAGAAGAAGAGAGTAAGCGGTGGCGTATCTCATGGACGCGGCCGGAATGAAGGAGGAATTTTCTTGTTAGAGATTAAGATAAATGAAGCTGAGAATGCTGCCAGAATCATAGTTGTAGGTGTGGGCGGAGCCGGCAACAATGCCGTAAACCGCATGATCGATGAGAATATTGCCGGAGTAGAGTTTATCGGTATTAACACGGACAAGCAGGCCCTTCAGTTCTGCAAAGCGCCCACTGCTATGCAGATCGGCGAGAAATTGACAAAAGGATTGGGAGCAGGAGCCAGACCGGAGATTGGAGAGAAGGCAGCAGAAGAAAGTTCCGAGGAATTGGCGCAGGCCATGAGAGGCGCGGATATGGTATTTGTAACCTGTGGCATGGGAGGGGGTACGGGAACCGGTGCGGCTCCCGTTGTGGCGCAGATCGCCAAGGATATGGGGATTCTGACCGTAGGGGTTGTGACGAAGCCCTTCCGTTTTGAGGCGAAAACCCGCATGACCAATGCCCTTCACGGGATTGACAGGCTGAAGGAGAATGTGGATACATTGATTGTCATCCCCAATGACAAGCTTCTTGAGATTGTGGACCGCAGGACAACCATGCCAGATGCACTGAAGAAGGCGGATGAGGTTCTGCAGCAGGCGGTTCAGGGCATTACGGATCTGATCAATGTGCCTGGCCTGATTAACCTGGATTTTGCTGATGTGCAGACGGTTATGACGGATAAGGGGATTGCACATATCGGCATCGGTAAGGCGAAAGGTGATGAGAAAGCGGTGGAGGCTGTGAAGCAGGCAGTATCCAGCCCGCTGCTTGAGACTACCATCGAGGGTGCGTCCCATGTGATTATTAATATTTCGGGAGATATCAGCCTGATTGAGGCCAATGAGGCTGCCAGCTATGTTCAGGAGATGGCGGGGGATGATGCCAATATTATCTTTGGCGCCATGTATGATGAGAATGCACAGGATGAGGCCACCATTACGGTGATCGCTACCGGGCTGGATGACCATGCGGCAGGCAGTGCAAGTTCGGTTTCCAAGGCCATGAGCGGGTTTGGGAATTTTAATCAGAAGAGCGGTGGGGCAGAGGCAGCGGCTACTTCTCAGCCCAATCTTCCTCCGTTTACTATGGGGCGGCCGGCGCCGGGAGCCGGCAGACAGAATCCGCCTATGGAGAATGGAAATATGGGCGGCATGAACGGCAACGGCATGAACGGGATGTCCGGTGGGATGAATGGCCGGATGTCCGGTGGAACGGGAGCCGGGAACCCGGGCGGCAGCCAGGGATATCGGTCAGGTGCGAATGTGAAGGATATTACGATTCCGGATTTTCTTAAGAATAAGAGATAGGGGCGGAGAGTATATATTATAGGTTGTAGTTAAGACTGCGCGGGAAGAAAATTTCTTTCTGCGCTTTTTGTTTTCAGGTGACCCGAAGCTGCGTTGTTGGCTGTATAGGGTGTTTGCGAATTTTGTTGTCTGATGTCATATTTTTCCGATAAAAAATCTGATTTTCATTCCCCCGTTTGACAAAATCTGAATTTAAAGTTTTTTATAATGTATTCTGTGAGACAGGAGGCAGGATGTCTTGTGGCTGAATGGTACATAGATATATTTTTTCTTGTGAATTTTTCGATGGATGTGCTTCTGTTGCTGCTCTTAGGGAAGGTTTTGAAGGTTCCTGTAAGATGGATCAGGATGATTGCGGCGGGGATAGCCGGGGCTGTGGCGGCGTGTCTGGCCGTGTGGCTCTGGTATCTGCCGGGGATTTTGATATGGCTTTTGGGAATCATACTGCCAGGAGGCCTGATGATATGGATTGCTTTTCGTCCGGGGACTGTCAGAGAGTTTGTGAAGATGGTTCTTGTGTTCTTTTTGGAGTCCTTCTGTGTGGGAGGGATTATGGAGGCTCTGTATGAACATATGAGGGGAAGCGTTCTGATTGAGAAGGGGCTGCCGGTTTTGGGCTGGGGGTTTTTGGCTGCCGGTGGGTGGTTTGGCTTTCGGTTTTTCTGGCTGACAGCCATGGAAATCAAGAGGGAGAGGCAGGAACTGTATCAGTTGAGCATTCAGGTTGGAGAAGAGAAGATATGGGCAGTCGGATATCTGGATACAGGGAACTGCCTTTATGAACCGGAAGGAGGACGGCCGGTTCATATTGTCTCGGAAAGTCTTTGGAATAAGTTAAAGGAGCCTGGGGCAGATGTTGTCTCCGTTCCGTTTCGGACTGTTGGGAATCCCCTTGGGATGATGGAAGCGGTGGAGATTGACAGGATGGAGGTTTGGGAGGAAAACGGGAAAAGCCGGATCTTGTCAAAACCTGTGGTTGCCAGGGCGCCGTTTAAGATAACCAGAGATGGGAGCTATGATGTACTGCTCCACAAAGAAACCAATACACGGATATAAAGGAGGAATCACCGATGGTAATCAAAGTGTCAATACCCAATCGTTTTCAGTTCAAGAGCGTGCCCAGCTTTAAGACTATGCTTTTTCAGAGGGAAGGAGAGGTCCATTATATAGGAGGTGCGGACATATTACCGGCGCCTCTTGACAATGAGGAAGAGAACCGGATGATTGCTATGATGGGGACGGATGGAGAAAAGGAAGCGAAATCGGAGTTGATTGAGCATAATCTTCGGCTGGTAGTGTACATAGCAAAGAAATTTGATAATACCAGCGTGGGAGTGGAGGATCTGATTTCCATAGGAACCATAGGGCTGATTAAGGCTATCAATACATTTAACCCTGAGAAGAATATAAAGCTGGCTACTTACGCATCCCGGTGTATTGAAAATGAGATCCTCATGTATCTGAGGAGAAACAATAAGACGAAGATGGAGGTGTCCATCGATGAGCCGCTGAATGTGGACTGGGACGGAAATGAACTGCTTCTCTCGGATATTTTGGGAACGGACGAGGATGTGATTTCACGGGATATTGAGACGGAGACAGAGAAAAGCCTTCTGAATCTGGCAGTCAGCCGGTTAAGCCCCAGGGAGAGGAAGATTGTGCAGCTTCGGTACGGACTTAACAGAGAGGACGGGGAGGAGATGACACAGAAGGAGGTGGCGGACCTTTTAGGAATTTCTCAGTCTTATATCTCAAGGCTTGAGAAAAAGATTATGAAACGGTTAAAGAAAGAGATTGTAAGGTTTGAATAAAAAATGATTTCATTTATAAAAGTGCCTGGACTTAACTGCTCAGGCACTTTTGGCTTTATACCATAACTATCTCATAAAAAAGACGCAGAATTTGTTATTCTATATAAAGAAACCAGACGGTTTTCCCTGATTTTTAATACAAAATACACAGTATGTTTTGCCATGACAGCAAAAATTACAATACTTATCTACAAAGGCGGCAAAAAAAGCGTAGAAAAATCGAAGGTGGAACTTTATAATTATTTAAGAAATAGCAAAGGGAAATGAAATATATTTTCATTCCTACAAAACGATTAGGAGGGGCTATGAAAGAGGTAAAAAAAACCCAAGGTGGCAATAAGACCACATTCAAAGTCTACATGCAGAATTACTGGCAGCTGTACCTTATGCTGGTTATTCCGGTAGTCTACATGATTCTGCTGCGCTACAAACCCATGCTGGGCGCGATTATCGCCTTTAAGAAGTTTAACATCTTCGCCGGCATCTGGGATAGCCCGTGGATCGGATTGGCTCACTTTAAGGAAGCATTCAGTTCCAGAGATTTCTGGAATGCCTTAAAAAATACGCTGATTCTGAATCTGG
The DNA here is from genome assembly GCA_910588325.1 of uncultured Hungatella sp. Lineage (GTDB taxonomy): Bacteria > Bacillota > Clostridia > Lachnospirales > Lachnospiraceae > UBA3402. The sequence continues at coordinate 12,856 of CAJUPP010000035.1, read as the reverse complement.
GCGACCTGATACTTGGATTCCCGATGCCTGTCCTTCTGGCGGTGTTCCTGTTTGAGATCAAGAACATCGGTATCAGAAAGGCGACTCAGACCATTTTGTATCTGCCAAACTTTCTTTCCTGGGTTATTATCGCAGGTATTATCACCCAGTTATTTTCCACCAGCGGACTTGTCAATGAGATTTTCCGCAATATGGGAATGAGTGAGGTGAATTTCCTTAGTTCGCCGTTTATCTGGAGGTTCGTGTACTGGTTCTCGGGAATCTGGCATGATGCAGGTTATTCCCTGATTATTTATCTGGCGGCACTTACGGCTACGGACCCGTCTTTGGGCGAGGCAGCATACATAGACGGTGCTACCAGGCTTCAGAGAATCTGGCATGTGACTATCCCTCAGATCCGTCCTACTATCTCCACCCTGCTTATTATGCAGCTTGGCAAGATGGTATCCATCGACTTTGACCGTCCGTACATGATGGGCAACACGCTGGTAAAGAGCGCGTCTGACGTTATCAGTACTTATGTGTACAGCATCGGTCTTCAGGCAGCCAGATTTGACTTTGCAACCGCAGTAGGCCTGTTCCAGTCTGTAGTGGGAATTATCCTGGTTCTGTCTGTGAACAAGATTTCCAAGAAAATGGGTGAAGGAGGAATCATGTAATGAGTACGTTAAACAGCAAAGGCGAGAGACGGTTTCAGCTGTGCTGGAACACGATCTTCATTATAGTCAGTATTATTGCCCTGATTCCTATTTTCCGGGTTATATCCGTTTCCTTAAGCTCCAAAGACGCCATTCTTTCCGGTAAGGTATTCCTGTATCCGGTACAGGTTACTACGGAGGCTTATGTAAGAGCATTCAGAAGCGGAAGCTTTTTATCCTCTTTCGGTTTTTCCATCGTTCTGATGCTGGTGGCAACGGTTGTGTGTATGGTGATGACCATTCTGGCGGCATATCCGCTGTCCAAGACTTCCTTAAAAGGTACAGGTATTATTATGACACTGTTCGTTCTTACCATGTATCTGGATCCCGGTATTATTCCCAAGTACTTAAATATCCGGGATTTGAAGATGTTAGACAAGGTATGGGCTTTGATTATTCCGGAGGCCTTAAGCGCCTACAACATGATTATCATGTGTACTGCATTCAAGAGTCTGGATTCCTCTCTGTATGAGGCGGCCAAGATCGACGGATGTACAGAGTTCCAGGTTATGAGTAAGATTGCCCTTCCGCTGGTATATCCTACCATGGCGACTCTGGCCCTGTTCTACGCAGTGGGCAGATGGAACCGTTTAAGCGACGTTCTCTACTATGTGAACTCTTCCAGCCTGTATACAGTACAGATGGTATTGAAGCAGCTGATTGAGTCCATTAAGATCTCCCAGGAGGAGGGCGCCGTATCTCAGTTGGTGGCGGACAATATCAAGTCAGCCAGCATCGTAATCTCTATGACACCAATGGTAATTGCTTATCCGTTTATCCAGAAATACTTCACCCAGGGCATTATGCTTGGTGCGGTAAAGGGTTAATGGTAAGATAAAATAATTACAATAAAATAAGGGAGGTAATTTATTTCATGAGAAAAGCAAGATTAGTGAAAAGCACAGTTGCGGTAGTATTGTCGGCGGCTATGCTGGCAGGCTGTGGCGGCGGTTCTTCTTCCACAGGATCCGGTGATTCCGGAAATACGACAACCACGGCGGCAGCCGGCGGCAGCAGCGAAGACAGCGGAAACAGCGGCGGTGCAGCAGCTCCGGAGGCAAGCGGTGAGGAAGTAACCATTTCTGTTATGGTCTGGGACAGAGGTAATGCGGCTCCGGGAACCACGCCGGAGAACAATGCTCTGACAGATTACATCAAGCAGAATGTAAAGGAAAAATACAACATAAATGTTGAGTATGTATCGGTTCCAAGATCTTCTTCCGATGACAAGGTAAACATTATGATGGCCGGCGGCAATGCTCCTGATATCATCTTTACCTACAGCCAGAACTTGTTTAACAGCTTTGCCCAGAATGGTGGCCTTGCAGACCTGACGGCGGCTTATGATGCTTACGGCGTTAACTTAAAACAGAATCAGGGCGAGATCCAGTCTATGGGCCAGTATGACGGCAAACAGTACGCCATTCTGAAGCAGAGAGGTCTTGAGATGCCTCGTCATCTGGGATTTATCCGTAAGGACTGGCTGGATGCCATGAATATGGAGATTCCCAAGACTAAGGAAGAACTGGCTGCTTATCTTCAGGCAGTAAAAGATCAGAACCCGGGCGGAGTTGACAAGGTGATTCCGTGGGCCATGAGCGGCCGTGCCGACACAGAGAAGAACTATCTTGCATTTGTAAGTTCCTATGTAGATCTGCCTACAGACAAGGATGCCTATGTATACAATGAGTCTTACATAGCAGTTGCACCAGGAGCTGTAGACGGAATCCGCAAGCTGAATGAGTTCTACAATGCAGGACTTATCTCACAGGATTTTGCAACCGATACTACCGAGGATATCTACAAAGCTCAGGTTTCCGCAGGCAACGTAGGCTTCTTCGTAGATGACACCGGCGGCACCAGCTGGGATCTGATGAGTATCTTATACAGCGCTACAGGCAAGACCGCATTCGTTCCGGTACAGTGCTTTGACCTTCCGGACGGTTCCTACCGCAGCGTATATGAGCCAAGATATGGTATGTATGTTATGGTTCCCAAGACCAGCGAAGCCAAAGCAGAGGCATGTATTAAGTATTTAGACTGGATGTCCGATCCGGAAGTTGCCGAGAATATCGCTTACACTCCTGAGCATGAGAGAGATGAGGCAGGTGTTCCGATTGCTTTGACAGAGGCACAGTTATTCGAAAAAGGATATCCGGGAACCCTGGATGACTTAAGCATTGTCAACGGTTTCCTGGAGTGGATGACAAATAAGGATTCCGTAGTTTCTTACTGGAGCCAGAGCCAGGCAGTAGAGTGGGAAGACAAGGCATGGTTTGAGAACTACTATGAGGTGATGAACGTAGGCAAGTTCCGTTATCCTACCTATCCGTTTATTTCCGATGCGGAAGCTAACTACGGCAAGAACATCGAGGATATGATGGTTGAATATGTATACCGCCTTATCAGCTGTCCTGCCAGTGAGTTTGATGCTTTGCAGCAGGCAGAGTACAGCAATCTGCAGAACGCAGGACTTCAGCAGATTCTGGATGCCAGAGCAGAGTATTATGATGCAAATGTGCAGTAAGTCATAAATAATAGCCCATTACAGTTTCCTCACATCCATTTTCATATGGTACAGGGTATGGCTGTAATGGGCTATATTAGTTTAGAGGGGAAGGGTTGTCATGTATTGTGTGGGGATTGATTTGGGAGGAACGACAATTAAGGCCGGGATCGTGGATGAGGACTACAGGATCGTGAAATCAGGATCAGTCCCCACAGCCCCGGACAGCGGGGCGTCCAAAATAGTTCGGGATATGAAAGTGCTGGTATCAGGACTTTTGGATGAGACAGGCATTGGGATGGATGAGATAGCATCCGTGGGGGTAGGGGTTCCCGGGACGGCAAACAAAAAGACCGGTGTCATGGAGTATGCCAACAATCTGGATATGAAGGATGAACCCTTCATCCGGCTTTTGAAGCATTATTTTAAGAAACCTGCCTTTTTTACCAACAATGCCAACGCTGCCGCCTGGGGAGAGTATCTGGCCGGATGCGGAAAAGGATACAGTTCTCTAGTGATGGTGACTCTGGGAAGGGGAATAGGCGGCGGGCTGGTCCTGGACGGGAAACTATATGAGGGGTGCAATTTTGCTGCTGGTGAGTTTGGGCATTTTGTGATACAATGTAACGGTGAGATGTGCAACTGCGGGCGCAGAGGGTGCTTTGAGGCCTATGCTTCGGCTGTGGGACTGCGCCGTATGGCTCTGGAAGCGCTGGAGGCAGATGAAAAAAGAAGGAGCCTTCTGTGGAACATGTGCGGTCAGCAGGCAGACAGAGTAGACGGACAGATGGTCTTTGAAGCTGCCGGAAAAGGGGATTTGACGGCTGAGGAAGTGGTGGAACGATATCTGTATTATCTCAGTGTGGGAATTACGGATATTATCAATGTGTTTCAGCCGGAGATTCTGTGCATCGGCGGAGGAGTCAGCCAGGCAGGGGATAAGCTTCTGGAGCCTTTGAAAAGAATGGTGAATCAGCAGGTATATACCAGGGATTCAGCCGTAAAGACGGAAATCGTTATAGCCTCCCTGGGAAATGATGCGGGGATCATCGGAGCGGCTATGCTGGATGAATGAGGGGGCCGCCCGGAGAGGGAATGATACCACTCCCTCTCCGGGCGGCGTTATCTCAGAACGAAGTTAATGAGATTACCGGTTAGCAGCAGGTATAGGAAGAGAGAAAGGGACGGAAAGCAGGATGAAGATCGACAAGTATGGGGAAATTCTGGAGGAATGGAGCAGAGGGATGGGGAAGGATCCGGATGTGAAGAGGGTACTGTCTCTGGACAGCGGGCTGAAGAAAAGCGAGACCGAAGAACGGCTTATCGTGTATATTCAGGTTAAGGATGTGGAGGAGAAGCCTCTTTTGGCGGAAATTCGGTGCTATTCCCTGCCTGCCGGTTCCTGGTGCGGAAAGCTGGACGGAACGGATGAGAGGATCAATGAGGCTTACAGCGTGGGGAATCTGGATTTTATCCGGACTGTGACAGATGAGACAGGATACGGGGTGCTGTTTCTGGAACCGGGGTGGTATCAGATTGAGGCGTCCAAAGGCTCTGCCTACAGTGTGGAGGCCATACGGCTTCATCTGGAGGAAAGTCAGACGATTCTGCGCTACGGTTTAAAGCCTTTTGAAAAGGAGGCAAAGGACGGATGGTATGCAGGGGATATCCATCACCACAGCGTATTCAGCAGCCGCCTCTATGAGGGCACAGACCCTGTGACGGAGACTCCCGTACAGATTCGGGATTCCATGAGGGCGGCAGGCCTGGATTTCGGCGCCTTAAGCGATCACCACAATGTACTTGACCATGAGCTGTGGGAGAAGACCCGGACAAAGGATTTTATCCCTGTGCTTTCCAAAGAGATCTCCACAGGCAACGGCCATGTGATTTCCCTGAATGTGGAGAAGAATGAGGATGTTATCTACAGAATCGGGACCCAGGAGGAGCGCACGGACGAATATTTGAGAAATGAATTCTGCCGGGTTACCGATGAGATCCGCCAAAAAGGAGGTCTGGCCCAGTTAAACCACCCCAGAGATCCACAGAAAGCTATCTCCTGGAATCCGGATTTTATGGATATCATCACGATTTTTGATACTATGGAGATCTGGAACGGTTCAAAGCCTATGGTTCATGGCAGCAGCAGCGCCAAAGCCGTGGAGATGTGGATCGATATGCTGGAGAGCGGAGTATACCTTCCCGGAACCACAGGAAGCGATACCCACAACATCCGGTGCGATGATTACAAGGCCTTTTACAGAGATACTCTGAGGTTGGTTGAGGCGTTAAACACTTTAAAAGCAGATGATCCCCTTTTAAGGGATAAGGACATTGTCTGTTTTTTGGAGGACAGCCGGAACGTGCTGCCTGCTTTTGAAAAATGGGCCAAGAGAAACCTAAGCAGCGGCGGAGTCAGAACCTTTGTCCATATGGATTCCTTTGAAAGCGGGGATGATCTGATAAAACAGATGAAGAGAGGACACATGACTTTAAGTGACGGACCTCTTTTCTTCCCGGTGATGGAAAGAACCTCCTTCCCGGAGGATTCTCCAGCCTTTCCGGGGGACAGGGTGTCTGTGCCGGGGGATATTCAGGTAAAGCTGTATACCAACCGCAGGCTTAAGACCATAAGACTTTTAAAAAAGGGAAGGCAGGCAGCGGATTATTCTCTGGCTCCTTATGAGAAGGACCGAAGAGGATATATGGATTACAGCCATCGGCTGACCATAGAGATGCTTAAAGATATGGGGATGGAGTGGAAGAAGGAAGATTATCTGGTGATGATTGCCTTTGACGACTGTACCAATTTAGCCATTGCAAACCCGTTCTTCGTTATATAATCAGGTAATTGAGAAGGTTTCGATTAAGGAGAGAGGTGATAGCGGTGAATCACGAAGAGTTTCAGAGCGTGATGAAATATGCTCCCTATCTGATGTTTGATGAGAAGGAGCCGTTTTCTGTCTATAATATCGGATATATGATTTTTCATGAGACAGGGCTCAGCGACTCGTTTCGAAGAATTGTGAGAGTCCATAAGGAAAAGGTAAAATTTGCAATTGAGTATCAGATCTTTTTTTACTATGATATCCAGCATCTTTATGAGCTGGAGCATGTCTGGGTATATGTAGGGCATGACGGAAATGTATGCGGATGCGAAGGCAGTTATCATGGAAAGTATATGAATGAGATGCTTCCGGGAGGTGATATCCTTCGGGACAGAACCCATGTATGCCTCTATTCCCAGCCTGGCAAGCATGCTCTTTTGCCTGAGAAAAGGCTGATTTCCCTTTATCCGGAGCTGGAACTGGTATGCGGGGAACTGGCAGGAGCAGATGGTTTCGCTTATCCGGAGCAGCTTTATGGAGTGAAGATTCCCATAACGGAGGACGAGCAGCAGATGGTAAGAGACTATATCAAAGAAAACTACAGTTTTACGCCGTCCATGGTGTTTGTGGCAAAACCATTCAGTTTCAGCCAGTTCCTTCCATGGAAGATTCTGAAAGGGCAGATTCCCATACTTTTGGAGAAGGAGCTGGATAAGATCCGAAGAGTGACGGAGGATAAAAAGCAGCAGATGATGGCTGATCTTCGGTAAAGAAGAACATAAAAAGACTCGCAGATTCGCCTGAAAATGGATCTGTGAGTTTTTATTATACCCAGTGAGAGTGGCCGTGGGAGCGGCGGTACTCTGTGGGAGAACAATTGGACTTCTGATGGAATACCCGGTTAAACTGTGAGAAGCTGGTGAAACCGCAGGCCAGGGCAATATTGGATACGGACTGATCCGTGCTGGAAAGCAGAAACTGGGCATTGATGATACGGACATTTTGGATGTATTCCGTCAGCCGAAAGCCGGTGGTCTGCTTGAACTGCCGTGACAGATAGCAGGAACTGATATAAAAAGTTTTTGCCAGACTTTCCAGGGAAAGAGGCCTGGAATAGTTGGTATGTATATAGGAACATACCTCGGAAATCTTCTGAGTGATAGAGGAATCATCGGTTTGATATGTGTACAGATTCTCGTTCTGAGACTGATACAGATTCCACAGAAACTCTGTAAAATTCGTCTGCAGCATAAGTTCATAGACAGAAGGAGGAAGCATCTCTGCCTGACGTGACATATTATATATGCTGTTGAGAATATTGAAGCAGGGAGTCTGATAGTTGGGAACCAGACGTAAAATGGACGGCTCCAGCTTAAAAATTCCAAGTAGTTCCTCAAACCCCTCCTTCATACTGAACAATGTCTCAGGATACATAAAATTAATGATAATCCGTTTCAACGGGGGGGGCATTTTGGGGGTATATGGATTGGTGGGGAACTCCGGGCGGAACCAGGACAATATCATTTTTTTCCAATGGGTAGGTAATGCCGTTGAACGTATGGGAGATTCCTGCATCCAGAGGTATCATAATCTCATAAAAGGAGGTATGAATATGGGGAAAGCGCATATGGTAAGGGGAAGCCTGCCTTGTATCATAATCAATATAGTAGTAAAGATTTTTCTCGAAGTTATTGATGATGATGGAATAGCCCTTTTCAAATTCTAACTCCGGTCGATTGGCCATGTATAAACTCTCCCTTTGTGGAAATGACAATTCTTGTATTTGGTAATATCAGGCGTCTATCTTCTTAAGCTCCAACAGAACTTCCTCTATCAGACCTTTGATGCTAAGATCCCGCACGCCTACCACGATATTCTCACAGTGATTGACAGGGATGAGGATCCGTCTGGCGCGACTCTGTCCGATGGCAGTAGCCATGGCAGGAGAGACCTCGCCGTACAGAGAATCGGCAATTACGATAGCTATGGGGCCGATAATGACATCTGCTTTTTTAGCGCTGACAATTATGGCGTTCTCGCCGGTGGCCCCGTGGCTGGCTCCGGCTTTCAGCATGGCGGAGGTAGCGATGCTGTTGGTTCCTACGGCGGTAATTTCAGAATCCGGCATGGCCTGCCTGATGGCAGAGGTCAGAAGCTTTCCGATGCCGCCGCCCTGAGCGTCAATGATTAGTATCTTCATCAGGGAATATCCTTTCGTAAAAACTTATTAATGTTAACAGTATACCATAAAAGTCAATGAGAGACAATGAAAATAAAAAGAAAACATCCGCACATGATTTTTATGCAATATATGCGGAAATTGGGACAAAAGTTTTGCAATATTTGCTATGTGGTTGTTTTTTCGCAAATTTCAGTTATAATACTCTGGAATCTAATCGACTTCCGAATCTTTTTGTACCTGATTTGCAGCTGCAGAAGGGATTTGGAGAGTGTATTCCAAGCAGGAGGAACAAGGTGAGAGATGAGAAAACATTATGAGAAAATGATTCAGGACACAGAGACCAGGGTTCGCCGTGCGCTCTGTGTTCAGGTAAAGGAACAGGGGGACAATCGTGGAGGATTTCGGGACGAAAAAGGGATTATCCAGCCCAAATACGCGATTTATATCATTACCAGTGCAGTTTCCGTATACTGTAACGAGAAATCTTCTTGTTACAGAGATCCGGAAGTGTATACCATGATTTGTGAAGGACTTGAATATGTTATCCGCAGTCAGCATGAGGACGGCCTGTTTGATTTTGTGGTATGCAATTTTTCATCCGCTCCGGATACTGCATTTTGCATTAAGAGGATACTGCCTGTCTTAACCTATCTGGAAAAGAATAAAAAGACCGGGGAAGAAGAGAACATTTATCAGGCCCTTTTAGGTGTTGTAAAAAGCGGCGCCAGAGGCCTTGTAAAAGGAGGATTTCATACCCCCAATCATCGCTGGGCCATTGCCTCCATGCTGATGGAATGTGGGAAGCTTCTGAAAGAAGACGCTTTGACAGACAGGGCGAACGATTATCTTTTGGAGGGAATTGACTGCAATGAAGACGGTGAGTTTGCGGAAAGATCAGCGGGAAATTATAACCGTGTCAATGACGACGCCATGATTTCTTTAGGTCGTTCTACGGGAGATGAGCGATATTTTGAGTATGCGGCCAGGAACTTGCGCATGATGCTGACTTATATTGAGCCAGACGGGAGTATTTTTACCGGCAATTCCACCAGATGGGATAATGGGCTTAAAATCTATCCGAAAGATTACTATATGGCATACCTTGAAATGGGAGTCACGTTAAGCATTCCGGAATTTCTCGATATGGCTAATTATATTTTTCAATTGACTGTTCAGAAAGGAATCAAATCTCCGGATCAGTTGATTCATTATATGAATCATCCACAGTGGATTGACTTAGAGCATGAAGGAATCTGGAAACCGTCGGCATTTCATTGTTTTTATCAGGATTCCGGCATTGCAAGAGGGGGAAAGAACGGTTACTTCTACACGGTTATGAAGGAAAAAACCTGTTTTCTTCATCTGTCCGCCAAAACTATGCAGCTGCAGTTAAAATTGGGAGGAGCATATTTTGAACACCGTGCTTTTGCAGCCCAGACGATGAATCAGCTGTCCGACGGCAGCTTTCACCTGGAACAGACGATGAAGGGGTGGTACTATCTTCCGTTTAAGGAAAAACCAGCAACCAGTGACTGGTGGAAGATGGAAAATGATAAGAGAGAAATGGTTCCGGGTCCGGATTTAAATCTTCAGGCTGATATCAGGGAGACAGAAGATGGACTGGAGATTCATGTGAAGGCAGCCGGGGTGGAGAAAGCCCCGTTCCGAATAGAAGCGGCAGTAAGCGGAGCTGATTTGATAAGTGCAAAGCAGTTTGAGATAAAGGCAGAGCCTGGGCGCTCTATGATCTTAAAGGAGGGGAGCGCGGTTTTTGCCAATCAGGAGGAACGCCTTGAGATCGGACCGGGATTCGGAGCGCATTCATACATAGCCGGGAATTTTGGAAGCGAAGGGCCATCTTCCTTTGCGTTTACCCTCTATTTCACGGATTATACGGAATTTGATCATACTTTCCGGATTCGTATAGGGAAAAATATCCAGTAGAAAGACAGGCGGCGGATAATAGATGAAAGGAAAGAAAATGAATTTTCAATATCAGATAGGCTGTGACGAGGCGCTCAGCCGGTGGCAGATAACAACCATGGAAAAAGCCCCATTTGTTTCGCCGAAACAGACGTTTCAGGCGGAGGTGAATCTGGAAGAGTCTTATGTTCAGGTGGTATATCCGGTACGGGAGGAATTTCTAAGGCAGAATCGAATTGAACAGGTACAGATGTATGAGGGGGAGTATGACAATCTGTATTTTCCGTTTGAGAATAACCGGATTGACCTTTCTGCCTTTATTCATACGCCTCATCATATCTGGGTTCATGCCATGACAGGAGTATTGGTTGAGGAACCGGGTGACTATCCATTTGAAATCTATACCTGCGGGGGAGTGAAGGTTTGGGTAAACGGCCGGCTGGCAGAGTGTTTTGCTCCTTATACCAGAAATATTGCCGGCAGGAAAAGAGTTACGCTTCCTTTCCGGGCAGGATATAATGAAATAAAGGTTTATGCGGATGAACTGGCGGAGCGGGATGTGTTCTTCTATTTTGAATTCCGCTATAAGGGGAGCAATCCCATAACCGGGCAGGTAGATGTGAAAGAAGATCCTGAGACAATCCGGAGAGCGGAAAGCTTTTTGTCTTCCTGTTATTTTGAGAGAGATATGTATACAAAAGGGGAAGCGAAGCTTTGTTATGACCCATCTCTTTTAGATGGAGACACGAAGCTGTATGTGTCTTCTGATTTCCGCGGAACAGGAGGACAAAAGGATGATGGGGGCTGCCGGACGGTGATGGCCCGGAAAGAACAGGATTATCTGGTTTACTGCAATGTGGAGGAGAGCGGAATTCAGATATCAAATGTATATCTGTGTATGGATGTAGGTCCTTATGAGATCAGCCGAAGGTTGTTTGTGGGCATCATTCCGGAAAAGACAGTAACTATGGAACCGGCAGGAACGATAAAGGAGAGAAAGCGGCAGGCGCTTGGGTTTCTCCATGCTCACGGAGAGATGGGGATGCAGGCGGTTATCTCTTCACTGGAGCTGGAAGGGGTTTTAGATGATAAGGCGAAAACGGCCCTGGATCTGTGTTTGAGAAAAATTGAAGGCAGGGAAGATTGTTCGGATTTTTCCCTGGCGCCTATGGCAATATTGTTAACGCGTTATGAGGATAAGCTGAGTCAGGGAGAAAAGGAGCGGATACGTCAGGCAGTGCTTCATTTCCGATACTGGATCGATGAGCCAGGAGATGACGTGATGTGGTATTTCAGTGAGAATCACGCGTTTTTGTTCCACATTTCCCAGTATCTTTGGGGGCACCAGTATCCGGAGGAGATCTTTACGGAAAGCGGACGGCCAGGTGCGGTTCAGGAAGAGTACGGCAGAAGAAGGGTGGAACAGTGGTTTGATGTGTTCTTCCGGTACGGCTATGCGGAGTGGAATTCTGCTACTTATATTCCCATTGATTTTATCGGATTTTTTACCCTGTATCTGTGCGCGCCGGATCAGCGGATAAAGGATATGGCGAAAAGAGCTTTGGATTTTTCTCTTCGGATAGTGGCATATCATTCGTTTCAGGGTGTGATGAATTCCACTTGCGGACGTATTTATGAGAATACCATTAAGACCAGGATTCAGTCGGAGACCAATTTTATAAGCTGGGTTTCTTTTGGAGTCGGGTATCTGACCTTTTTTGGAAACTCTGTACATCTGTACGCGATCAGCGATTATGAGCCGGAGGATTTTGCTGCGGAATGCAGGGTGAAGGAGGGGGAAGGACTGATTCAGGAGATTGATCAGGGGATTCTTAGAGTAAAGATCAATACTTACCGTACCAAAGACTATCTTACGTCAGCAGTGCGGCGGTTTAAGCCTTTCCGTCACGGACACCAGCAGCATTTGATGAATGTGGCATTGGGAGAACATAGAGGAGCGCTGTTTTATGTGAACCATCCGGGAGAGCGGCTGTTCAGCGGTGAGAACCGCCCAAGTTACTGGGCTGGCAACGGAACCATGCCATGGATTGAACGGTATGAAAATGTGACGGTGATGATTTTCGATATTGATCCTCATGAATTGGTTCATCGGATCCATGCATATGTGCCTTTGTATGAGTATGATGAGTACTGCTGTACGGAGTATGCGTTTGCAGCCAGGGCAGAAGACGGATATGTGTGGGCATGGTTTTCGAACCCGGTATCATTGACAGAAAAAGGGGCAAATACCAGGAAGGAACTGGTGTCTCAGGGATTGAAGCATGGGGTGATTGTAAAGTGCGGGTCAAGGAAAGAGTTTGGCGGCTTTCAGGCATTTAAAGAGGCTATGGAAGCATCAAACCCCTGGTGGAATGGGGATAAGTCTCTTGGATTTAAGGATCCTCAGTATGGAGTGATTCTGGTAAATGATACAAAGTGGTTTGGAGTAGATGGAAAGGAAGTGGCGTTTCAGCCGCAGGATGGGTTTCGGCTTGATTTCGTAAATCTGGTGAAAAACGACGTAAAACAATGAAAATAAAAAGAAAACACTTGCATTTACCACATTTTGGTGTTATCATGTATACGATACTGAAATATGATGATTGAAAGGGAGTGGACGAAAGTCCACTCTTTCATATTGTTATACGGCTGTTGTATTTCAAACAATGTACTCTCGGAGTCTCTTTGTGCCTGATTTTGTGAGATGATTTTTTGTCAG
>CAJUPP010000034.1:32523-37702 GCA_910588325.1 uncultured Hungatella sp. | reverse complement strand
ATGGAAGAAAGAAAAACTCCCACAAAAAAGCGGGGGTTTTTCAGTGTCCTCAATTCTTCAAAGGTTTCGGCCTTCATGCAGAAGATGGGACTTGAACCCACACGAGCATACACCCACAAGATTCTTAGTTTTGAAATTTCTTTCCTAACTTATAATTGCTTTTTCCCTGTCTTATATCCACTATTTGTCCATGCAATATCGGTCAATCCATATTAAACTCTTAATGCAACAAGGTTCTGGCCGCTTTATCAACAGCCGCTTAGTGTACTGCATTGCGGAAATAACGGTGAATATCAATGCCCGATATTTGTGTCAGGGCAAGGCGGAGGAGGAGACGATGCGGCGGCATTGTTGACTGACGACAACGCGGTACTGGCATGTTTGGATTATAAGTACTCTGCTGCTCATAAATGTTCATAACATGAAACAGAATAAATGAAAGTTCATTTTTCATTCCCATATATACCGCATCATCTATGGCTGTAAACAGAATATCATCTGGTTCTGTGTAACTGGCTCCATTCACCGCATTATAAAGACTAAGCGTCCATTCCTTTTCTCTTTGTTCCCGAACAGAAAACGAAAAAGACGGTCCTTGTGTTCCCTGTTTACTGTCTGCATTCTTATTCCTTTCCTTTATAAACTGTATTTGAAAGTACAGGGACATAACACGGCTCCTTCGGCCTGTCTCTAAATGCCTCTTCATCCTTAAATATCCATCCCTGCCTGAAAAAATCTTTTTGTAACTCTGTGCTTTCCCGTCTCTGTATGTTAAACATTTTCCAATCATTACTCTATCCCCTATAGTAGTTTGGGCATTCTTTTCTTTTTGCTGTATCTGTACACATCTTCTCTCAAACTTTCCATCCCAAACCTGCCTCTGCTTTTTTCACATTGTCTTTCAATTTTTTCTGATATACATTTGATGCTTATTACCGGCCATATACCAAAAGCTGCAGGCTTTTTAGCCTGCAGCTCATAAGTTTTCACTTCTCTGATATGCTCTTTTTTCTGTTCAGATGATATGGTACTCCTCATAAAGTTTTTGTCTGTATCCCTTATCCTCCGAAATCCTCTCAAGGGCATCATAACGTTTATCCTGTAACAATCTCTTAGTCAGCACCGCCAGACGTTCCTCCCCTTGTTCGATTCCCTGTTCGATTCCCTGCTTAAGCCCTCTCTCTAAATTTTCCCGATCACGCATTAACAGCGTCATATATTCCCGCCTCCATTCCCGGTTCTTCTTTGCTCTCTTTACTTCCTCCTCCAGCTTCTTCACAAAACCGCTTTCTGGCTCCCTTCCGCCTACATAATCCAAAAAAGCCTTCAAATCCCTTCCTACATCCTCTGCGGTTCCTTCCGTGTTTAAAAATATCTTTGCCGTCCCGTCATTTAACCGTATCTTTTTATCCTCCAGGCATACATTTTCAAAGGTATACCGGTGAAGGCCTTTTCCAAACAAATCAAAGGTACAGATAAAGATGACATAACTCCTCTTCAGCTCCCAGTACGCCTCTCCGTTTCCATTCTTCACATACACATCCAGCCTTACCCCTTTGGCATCCTTCTCCTCGTCTATGCTCTTCTGTGCCTCCGGAAATTCCAGGCGCTCAATCTCCACCTCCAGAATCAGCTCCAGCATCTCTTTACACAATTCAGGTTTTCTCATCACCTTCCCAAACAGAAAATCATTGGACAGGCCCAGATTCTCCCAGCTTCGCTCTGTGTGGTTCATCTTTTCGTCCTTTCTTCTTTCATATTTTTATTATACGACTGTCCGTCCTAAAATGCAATGCCCTCTTCTGCCTCTTACAACAGCTCCAGCGTATGCCTGTCTTTACTGTATTTGTATACGTTATCACTTAAAACCTTCTCTACTACACAATTGGCTGGCCACCTGGGTTTGGGAAAATTTTAAAAAATTTATGCCACCTGCAGATTGAACCCCACCTTGTGAATGAAACTATTCAAAATCTGCTCACTTGCCGGACTATAGATATTCCTACTTCAATCAGAGACATTAAACTCAAATACAAATGAAAAATAAGCCAGTTGCATTACGATTGCATTAGTAGCTAAAAAGCGGCCCTGCTTCCTATACCATATCCTGCTTGGTTTTATAGATTATGGTATAGGATAATCACAGAATAGTCTAATATTCCTTACAGTTATTTTCACCTCGCTCTATAACGCAAAAAAGGCCTAAACCCCTGATTTTTCAAAGGATTTAGGTCTCTCATGCAGAAGATGGGAGTCGAACCCACAAGGTGTTGCCACCACACGGACCTGAACCGTGCGCGTCTGCCAATTCCGCCACTTCTGCATCTGCGGGAGATGGGACTTGAACCCACACGAGCATACACCCACAAGATCCTTAGTCTTGCCTGTCTGCCAATTCCAGCACTCCCGCGAACTCAGATAGTATAGCATAGTTTTTCCATTTTTGCAATAGTTTTTCAAACTTTTCTGCCATATTTTTCTGCCGTATTTTTTGTTTTCTCCGGATTGCTTTTCGAAAGCCCCATCAAAATATACAACCTGATTTTAATTAATCTCTCTGGAAAATATCTCTGGTATAGACCTTATCTTTCACATCATCCAGACAGCTGTCATATCGGTTAGCGATAATCGCCCCGCTCATCTCCTTAAATTTCTCCAAATCATTGATGACCTTAGAACCAAAGAATGTACTTTCATTATCCAAAGCAGGCTCATAGATGATAACGGAAGCGCCCTTCGCCTTAATCCTTTTCATAACCCCCTGAATGCTGCTCTGACGAAAATTATCGGAATTGCTCTTCATCGTCAGTCGGTACACCCCCACAACAACTTCCTTCTCATAATCCGCATGATACTCATTCGTTTTGGCATAATCATAATATCCTGCCATAGCCAGCACCCGATCTGCAATAAAATCTTTTCGCGTCCGGTTGCTTTCCACAATTGCAGACATCATATTCTGCGGCACATGCTGATAATTAGCCAACAACTGCTTGGTATCTTTAGGAAGACAGTAACCTCCATATCCAAAGGACGGATTATTATAATGAGTTCCGATACGCGGATCAAGACATACACCATCAATGATAGACTTCGTATCCAGTCCCTTGGATTCTGCATAAGTATCAAGTTCATTAAAAAAAGAAACTCTCAATGCCAAATATGTATTGGCAAACAGTTTCACAGCCTCCGCTTCTGTCAGACCCATGAAGAGAACATCAATATTGTCCTTAATTGCTCCTTCTTTCAAAAGATCTGCGAATATGTGAGCAGCAGCAAGCAGACGCTCATCATCCTGCGGACAGCCTACAATAATGCGGGATGGATAAAGATTATCATACAATGCCTTTGATTCCCTCAAAAATTCCGGACTGAATAAAATGTTTTCCGTATGATATTTTTTCCTCACAGACTCAGTATAACCTACAGGAATGGTACTTTTGATAATCATAATTGCATTTGGATTGTTGGCTGTAACCAGTTCAATCACTGTTTCCACAGCAGAAGTGTCAAAGAAATTTTTCCTGGAATCATAGTTTGTCGGCGCGGCAATAACTACAAAATCCGCATCCCTGTATGCAGAAGAACCATCTAAGGTTGCTGTCAGATCCAGCTCCTTCTCTGCCAGATATTTTTCAATATAGTCATCCTGAATCGGTGATTTTCGGTTGTTAATAAGTTCAACCTTTTCCGGAATAATATCTACCGCAGTCACCTTATGATGCTGGGATAACAGTGTCGCTATCGATAATCCTACATAACCGGTTCCTGCAACTGCTATTTTATATTGTTTCATCTTGTTCTCCTATTTCTGTATCTTATATTATTTCATATTCTCCGGATATATTTTCTCTGAACAATGCTTCGCTGCTCTATCATTTTCCTAACGATTTCTTTCTGTCTCCATTCCTTTTTCAGACAGCCATTCCTTAACCGCGCTGAAAAATATCATAGGGTCCATGACTGCCACCGTAATTTTCCTCTTCATCCAGAAAACCAATCTTTTACTAAAAAGGCGGCCTGCCTCTCATCCTTGCATCCCGCCTTTTTACATCGCAATCTTATGTACCGCCTCTGCGGTTTACATCTCTCCAAGTCCGGATTCAATGGCCTCAGTAACCGTCTTCAAAGCCTCGGCCTCATCCTCACCCTCACAAATCACGGTAATCTCCGTACCGCTCTTAATTCCGGCAGCCATGACGTTCAATACGCTCTTTGCAATGATTCTCTTCTCACCACACTCCAGAAGAACATCAGATTTAAATTTCATAGCAGTCTGGGATAACACCCCTGCCGGTCTTAAATGCAGTCCTGACGGATTTACAACCGTTAATGTTTTTGAAACCATAATCACCACTCTCCTTGTCTGAAAATATTTAACTACACATATAATAAAAGTTTATTACAAAATCACACCAGTGTCAAGTATGAATAGGTTATCTTAACCGTTCGCGGGAATACACGCATCCGCAGTAATCCTGACGATACAAACCATACTCTTTTGACAGTTGAACGGACCGTCTGTACCCATCCTTTTTCTTGAAATCCGAAGGAAGAAACTCCACGCCCATCTCCTTTCCAATCCGCTCCCCGATCTGATTCAGCTTGGGAGCCGACTTCAGGGGACTGATAGTAAGAGTGGTAGTAAAATAATCATATGCCCCTGCTTTTGCCACAAAAGCCGCCTGATGAAGCCTTAGCTCAAAACATTTCTCACATCTGGCTCCCCCTTCCGGCTCCATCTCCAACCCTTTTACCTCCTGATAAAATTCCTCCGGTTCATAACTTCCCTCCACCATATCTACCGGATGAACAAACGGCATCTCCTTAATCAAACGTCTCTCTTCCTCTGCACGAGCCGTATATTCTTTTGGAGGATAGATATTGGGATTATAAAAAAATACGGTAATCCGAAAAAACTTGGACAGATACTCCAACACATAACTGCTGCAGGGCGCACAGCAGCTATGTAGCAAAAGTTTGGGAACCTGCCCCTGCGCCCCCAGTTCCTCTATAATCCCGTCCAGTTCTCTCTGATAATTTCTCTTGTTCATAGCTTACATATCTCCTGCCAGATAAATCCTGCATCCCGAGTATCCGCTCGCTCAGTAAAGTAACCCCTCATGCCGCCTATTGGGCGGCGGGAAATGCCAAGAACAGGCATTTTGGCGCGTCGTAC
>CAJUPP010000034.1:0-32423 GCA_910588325.1 uncultured Hungatella sp. | reverse complement strand
GGTCAGCGCAGCAAATGCGCAGACCTACAGCAAGGATTCGGGACTTTCATAGTAACCCCCCATACCGCTTTCTCGGCACCATCATGAATGAGGGGGGGTTACTGTGAACCCTCCGGGGGATGCACACAAAATGCCAAGAACGGGCATTTTGGCGCGTCGTACGGTCAGCGCAGCAAATGCGCAGACCTACAGCAAGGATTCGGGACTTTCATAGTAAAAAAACTGCCGCAAAACAGCTGATTCCCTCAATTCATGACTCCCATGTCACAACCATATTCCTTGGAATAAGCATATTTAGCAGCAGCTCCATCTATAGCCTGTCCGTTACAAAAAATCTCTGATCCGCTTACTTCTCACCGGATTCCTCAGTTTTCTCAAAGCTTTGGCCTCAATCTGACGGATACGCTCCCTGGTTACATTAAATTCCTTTCCCACTTCCTCCAGCGTCCTTGGATGTCCATCCTCCAGACCAAAACGAAGAACGATCACCTGACGCTCCCTCTCCTTCAAATCACCTAACAGTGCGTCGATATGCTCTCGCAACATCACGGATTCCACATTGCCCTCAGGAGTTACCACATTGTTATCCGCAACAAAATCTCCTAAGTTGGAATCATCCTCCTCACCGATAGGAGTCTCCAGAGATGCTGGTTCCCTGGCAATCTGCATGATCTCCATCACCTTGTCCTCAGACATCTCCAGCGCTTCTGCCAGTTCTGCCACTGACGGCTCATACCCCAGCTCCAGGGTCAGCTTTCTCTGCATCTTGGACATCTTGTTGATGGTCTCTACCATATGCACTGGTACACGAATGGTCCGTGCCTGATCCGCCAGAGCTCTTGTCACAGATTGGCGTATCCACCAGGTAGCATATGTACTTAACTTATAGCCCTTCGTATAATCAAACTTTTCCACACCTTTAATCAGCCCTAAGTTTCCCTCCTGAACCAGATCCAAAAAACTCATGCCTCTGCCGGTATAGCGTTTGGCAATGCTGACTACAAGACGGAGATTGGCTTCAATCAGACGGTCCTTGGCGGCCTCGTCTCCCTCTGCCTTTCTCTTTGCCAGTTCCATCTCCTCGTCCGCAGACAAAAGGGGAACCGTTCCGATCTCCTTTAAATACATCCTCACCGGATCCTCTGTTCCGATTCCTTCCAGAAGATCGATAGCGTCAAGATCAATATCCTCTTCTTCCGAATCCTTTAAAAACCTTTCATCGTCATCCAGAAGCAGCGCATCCTCTGCCAGTATGCTGTCATCAATAATGGGAATCACATCTATCCCATGAGTTTCCAGATAGGAATAAATCTGCTCCATCTGCTCCGTAGAAAGCTCATCACCGGTAAAGAAGTTATTAATCTCCGTTACATCCAGTACATTACTCTTTCCCTTTGCAAATTCCACCAGCTTATCAAGTTTTTGTAAAAAATTATTCTTTTCCACCAGATAATGCCCTCTTTTTTCTCGTTCATGATCCACAAACTATTGCGCATAATATCACGTAATAATTAATTATATCCTATTTTCAACATTTTTTCAACGTTTTTTTACAAGACCTGTCACAATTTTTATCCTTTGTGTCAGATTTTCGATTTCCACTTCCCTCCTCGCTCCGCCAAACTCTCCATCCAGGACCCAGTCAACTTCCTCTTCAGAAAAAATCCTTAACCTGGAAGTCTTAAATTTGTGGACATACTCACTCTGCTCTTCCTTTAAAATCATATAAGAAAGAATATTGGTCAATTCCAAAGGCGTCTTGGGAGTACGTATCATCAGCACCTCAAACACACCGTCATCCAAGGCCACGTCCTGAGTCACCAGCCCCTTAAACCCGCCTACACTGATGGTATTGGTTACCATTCCAAAGATAAAATCCCCTTCCATACAGAAATCATCTGCCTCGATCCGCATCCGGTAGGACTTTATATTGGCAAGGCTTTTCACGCCTTCCAGCATATAAGCCTGATGTCCAAGGAGGTTTTTCTTCTCCTGGGGCGTCATATAAGACACTTCCGTAAATACGCCGAATCCTGCAACATATACAAACGTTCTTTCCTGGCAAAAGTAACCGATATCTATAGGTCTGGCCTCTCCTGTAACCACAATTTCAGCCGCTTTCCCGGCCTGAGAGGGAATACCAAGGCTGGCAGCGAAATCATTGGTGGAGCCTGACGGAATATACCCCAGGATCGGAGGATGTTCCATATACATCATACCGGAAATAGTCTCACTGAGCGTACCGTCGCCGCCGCTGCACACAATCATATCCATCTGTCCGCCCTTTTTTCTCGCCGTCTCTATGGCATCCCCCTGGTCCTGGGTAATATAAAGCTGAACATCCCAGCCGTATTTAATAAACAGGTCCACTATTCCTAAAAGCTGGTTTTTGATCCGTGCCTTCCCGGAACGGGGATTGACGATAAACAGCATGTTTCCCATAAAATACTCCTCTCTTTCATGATTCTCCGCGAATCAATTTTGTATACGCACAAAATGCATTGGGAAGGGGATATTTTTCAAAAATTTCCTGTTTTTCTACGGAAAGATATGCAGAAGGCATTTTTTCTGTCAATATTCTGTATCCGGTCATATGCCATTCCACATGGCTGAATATATGTTTTGCCTCCCCTGCATACTCAATCTCCCTGATACCTTCGGCAAGCCCTGGTTCACCGCAGCTTCTTTCTACAAGACCTGCAACGTCTTCTTTCTTCCATATACCTTCATAATTGGGAAATTCATACAGAGATGCCAAGAGGCCGTGATCCGGCCGTTTTCTGATGGCGATTTGCTGCCCTGACTCAATAAGAAGAATCGTCCGTTCTTCCACCTTCCTTGGTTTCTTTGGCGCCTTATAGGGGATTCTGTCCGTAAGTCCTTGTTTCCTGGCTAGACAAATAGATTCCAAAGGACATTCCTGGCATTTGGGCTGTCCGTTTGGAACACAGATGATTGCCCCAATCTCGATCAGACCCTGATTGAAACTACTGGCCTGGTTCTTTGGCATCGTTTCTTTTAAATGATCTTCAATTCGATGTTTTATGGACTGCTTTCGGATATCTTCCTCTTCCGCCAATACCCTGGAAATCACCCGCAGCACATTGCCATCCACCGCCGGAACCGGAATCCCATAGGCAATGGAAGCAATGGCCCCGGCCGTGTAGCTTCCGATTCCCGGCAGTTTCAAAAGTTCCTCATAGGAAGCAGGCAGTTTTCCTTCATAGTCTCTCACCACAATCTCAGCCGCCTTTTTTAAATTTCTGGCTCGATTATAGTATCCAAGCCCCTCCCACAGCTTTAAAAGTTTTTCCTCTTCCACCTGTGCCAGGGTTCTCACATCCGGCAGTACCTCCAGAAAACGGCTAAAATACGGTTTCACCGCCTCCACCCTGGTCTGCTGCAGCATGATCTCCGAAATCCAGACCTGATATGCCGTAGGATTGTCCCGCCATGGCAGAATGCGGGCATGGCCCTGGTACCAGAAAAGCAACGGCCCATTCATGGCCTTCAACCGCTCTGTCCTGGAAAAAGGCCTGTCCTCCCGCTCCAACATCTGTAGTTTCTCATATAAATGATTCATCACACATACCCATATACACCGCGCACTGACACTTCACCGGACATCACCTGAGAAATGCTTTTGTCCTCCCTTTCCACCAGCAATTCTCCCGTCTTGTTGATGCCTCTGCAGATTCCTTTATACTCATCCTTAGATGCCAGCACCAAAACCTCCCTGTTTAAATTAACTAACCTCTCCTCATAATCTTCCTGAATACAGGATAGATCCGCCATGGACAGGAATTTTTCATAGTACTCTTCCATCCGCTTCACAATGCAGGCGATCATTCCGCTGCGCTTTAATTTTTTCCCTGTTTCCAGATAAAGAGACGTCGCTGTCCTGGCGATTTCTTCCGGAAACTCCTCTATATTGACATTGATACCGATTCCTACCACCACATACTGAATCATCTCCATGTCCGCACTCATCTCCGTAAGAATTCCGCATATCTTCTTCCCTTCCAGAGTCAAATCATTTGGCCATTTAATCTGAGGTTTTAAACCGCAATAGTCCTCAATACCAACTGATACGGCCAGACCCGCCAGAAGTGTCAGCATAGGAGCGCAGGATGGCTCCAGTTTTGGTTTAAGAACCAGGCTCATCCAGATGCCGGTTCCCGCCGGAGACGTCCAATGCCGTCCCCTTCGTCCCTTCCCGGCTGTCTGACATTCCGCAACCACTAAAGTGCCATCCAAAGCACCCTTTTCTGCCTGACGTCTGGCCTCTGTGTTGGTAGAATCCGTCTCCTCCCGAAATTCTACCTTATGTCCCATCCACCGGCTTTTCATACAGCTTCTGATTTCCGCCGCCGTAAGCACATCAGCGCTTTCTACCAGATAATATCCCTTGTTTCTCACAGCCTCGATGGCATATCCCTCTTCTTTCAGTTGTTTTATTACCTTCCACACAGCCGTACGTGACACGTGGAGAGACTCACACAGTTCCTGACCAGACAGATATGTGTCACATTCCCTTAACAACCTGATTACTTCCGCTTTCACCTTCTACCTCCAGATGGTAATGGCACTGACTACCATCACTGCCACAAGAACCGCTGCCAGAATCAGCTGCATAACAGCCGCCAGCTTCTTTTTCTTTTCCCTCCCGCTTAACCGGAATCGGTAGATGCCATTAATCACATTTAAGACAGCCGCCAGAAGAAAGATAATCGGAAATAAAAACCGGTTATCCTCCGGATTTAAAAATGCAAAAACAGCCAAAATCACAACCAAAAGCCCGATGCAGATATGAATCCAGTCCATAATCAGCGCGGTATTCCGTGGATTTCTCTTTTTTCCTTGTCCATACATCAAACTTTACACTCCCAACGTAGCAGCCATCACTGCCTTAATGGTATGCATGCGGTTTTCCGCCTCATCAAATACCTTTGACTGATCTGACTCAAATACTTCGTCCGTCACTTCCATATCCGTAATATCAAACCTCTGTCCCATCTCTTTCCCAATCCTGGTCTTCAAATCATGGAACGCCGGCAGACAGTGGAGGAAAATGGCCTGGGATCCTGCATTTTCCATGACTTGTTTTGTCACCTTATAGGGAGTCAGCTCCCGAATTCTTTCCTCCCACACCTGATCCGGTTCTCCCATAGATACCCATACATCGGTATATACCACATCGGCGCCTTTTGTTCCCTCCATCACATCCTCTGTCAAAGTGATGGCAGAGCCTGAGGCCGCCGCATATTCCCGGCACTGTTTTACCAGTTCCTCGCCCGGGAAATACTTCTTTGGTGCACAGGCCGTAAAATCAAGGCCCATCTTGGAGCAGGCAATCATCAGGGAATTCCCCATATTGTATCTTGCGTCTCCCATATACACCAGCTTGATTCCCTTCAATCTTCCAAAATGCTCTTTGATGGTCAGAAGGTCTGCCAGCATCTGGGTAGGATGATACTCATTGGTCAGGCCGTTCCACACCGGAACGCCGGCATGCTCTGCCAGTTCTTCCACAATCTCCTGCCCAAAGCCTCTGTACTCGATGCCCTCATACATCCGCCCCAGAACCCTGGCCGTATCGGCAATACTTTCCTTCTTGCCAATCTGGGAACCTGACGGGTCAAGATAAGTAGTTCCCATCCCCAGGTCATGAGCTGCTACCTCGAAGGAACATCTGGTTCTGGTGCTGGTTTTCTCAAAAATAAGCGCCACATTTTTCCCACGGTGAATATCCACCGGAATTCCATTCTTCTTCTTCTCCTTAAGCTCTGCAGATAAATCCAGCAGATACCCTATCTCTTCCGGACTAAAGTCCTTTAATGTCAAAAAATTTCTCCCCTTTAAATTCATGGATGCATGCCTCCTCTATTCTCTGAATTTGTTTGATACCTTCTGACAATCAGATCCTTTAACTGGTCCACCGTATAGATATGGAAACGGTTAATCCGTTTCTTGCGGGCAAGGGTCTCCAGCATGGACAGATACAAATCTTTGTAGTCCCAGTTCTCCCTCAGATTCATCTTCTTCGCCATAAATGGAAATATCTTCTCCGTATATATACGGTACCCTTCCAGTTCTTCCCGATCCCATCCTTCTTCTGTCTCCGCCCAAAAAGACAGCAATTCTTTAACCTCTGCCATCATCCGTTCAAAATAATAGGATTCCGAATAAGGAGCATCGATATAGTACCATCTCCCGGAAAGCCCATATAGAAGACGCTTGGCGTCATAATATCCAAGCATCATATTTTTTCTGGCCTTCTTCTTATCAAACTCCAAAATTCCACCCAGATCCTGGCGCGGTGCAATGTGATAGACATTGGTTCCCTCCGGAATCTCTGTCACCCGCTCACTGTCAAATCCAAGACCATAAATCCGGATAATCAGAATATCTTCATAGCCCTGCTCCAGCAGCACATTTACAGGCACATTATTCCAGCCTCCGCCGTCTATGTACCTTTTTCCATTTAATTTCTGATTCTTAAAAACCGGAAAATATGCACTGGCCAAGAGCATGTCTCCGATTTCCCCCTCCGGAATATCCCTGGCATTCAAAGTCAAAAGGCGCCGGTCTGTAATGGAATACGTAGTGATAAACAGCTCCCTGTCAGAGGTACGTATACATTCCTCGTCAACCACAGATTCTATCAGCTGTTTCAAAGGCGTTATGTCAAACCCCTTTTCCTTAAGCACCCGTTTGGCATCCTCTGCCGCCTGCCTTAAGTTTACCGCCTTTAGATCCAGCTTTCTTACACTTCCTATAATATCGTCATCTACGTCCATAACTTTAGAGTAACTGATATTCTCCCAAATATATTCCGCTTTTTCCAGATCATCCATGCAGAGCATGGCGCCATTTAAAGCACCTACGGAAGCGCCTGCAATCCCCTTTATCCGAATTCCCGCCTCTCTCAAAGCTTTCCAAGCTCCTATCTGATAAGAGCCCTTTGCTCCTCCCCCTTCCAGAACTACTCCGTATTCCCTGGTAAGATCAATCTGGAATCTCATAAATTCCTCCTTTTATATAAGGAGCGGTCTCGGAAACTCCCTTGCACCCATCTTTGCGGCTGAGTTTCCGAGACCGCTCATAAGACAAAAGGCCACCTTCTGACAAGGTGGCTTTCAGCCTTTAATCTTTCGCTGTCTCTGTCACAGCTTTTACCATACCGGCAAGGCTCTGAATCTCCGATGGAATAATAATTTTTGTTGCTTTGCCGTCAGCAGCCTTGGCAAATGCCTCCAGGCTCTTCAGCTGGATCACCGCTTCATCGGCTCCTGCCTCTTTGATAAATCGGATACCGTCTGCCGTAGCTTTCTGTATCTTAAGGATCGCCTCCGCCTGGCCTTCTGCCTCACGGATTCTCTTTTCCTTCTCTGCCTCTGCGCGAAGGATGGCAGACTGTTTATCTGCTTCCGCATCCAGAATTGCGGACTGTTTCTTTCCTTCTGCCACAAGAATGGTGGATTTTTTCTCACCTTCCGCCTTCAGAATGGACTCACGTCTCTCACGTTCTGCTTTCATCTGCTTCTCCATGGCATCCTGAATCGCTGCCGGCGGAATAATATTCTTTAACTCCACCCGGTTCACCTTGATTCCCCATGGATCCGTAGCCACATCAAGAGCCGCTCTCATCTTGGTGTTAATGGTCTCTCTGGAAGTTAGAGTCTGATCCAATTCCAGATCACCGATAATATTACGAAGAGTGGTTGCCGTCAGGTTCTCAATGGCCATAATCGGATTTTCCACGCCATAGGTATAAAGTTTCGGATCCGTAATCTGGAAGAAGACCACCGTATCAATCTTCATGGTAACATTATCTTTGGTGATAACCGGCTGAGGCGGAAAATCAACTACCTGTTCCTTTAAAATAACTCTTTTCGCCACCCGGTCAATAAAAGGCGCCTTGACATGAAGTCCTACGGACCATGTATCCTGATATCCGCCCAGACGCTCGATGACGAAGGCCGAGGCCTGAGGTACAATCTTCACACAGGATGACAGAACAATCAAAAGAATGACCCCGATGGCTACAAATCCAATTAAAAGTCCCATATTACATTTCCTCCTTATTCTTGCTGACGATTAATTTCACGCCCTGTATCTTCCTGACAGTTACCAGGGTATCCGGCGGATAAACTTCATCGTTCTTCTCTGCTCTGGCACTCCACTCCTGGCCGTTCAGTATGGCCGTACCTGTGTTCATTCTGTTATTCACTTCGCCTGTAATCCTGGCCTCTTTTCCTACCAGTCCATCCACATTTGTCTTCGTCCGGTTTCTCTCTACATACCGCATGGCCCATGGTCTGGTAAAAAACAAAAGAACAAAGGAAACTACAACAAACACAACCAGCTGTGCCTCCGTTTCCACCCCAAACAGAGACAATAGAAATGCAACCAAAGCGCCTCCGGCAAACCATATGGTGGTGAGAGCCATAGAGGCAGCTTCAATTCCTATTAAAATCAGGAAAAAAACTAGCCAGTAAATAGATGTCATAACTTTTCCCCCTATCTGTCGTATCAAAACAGTAACAGCTCAGGGTTATCTGAACCGTTACTCAGAACAAATCTGCATCAGCCAATTCTGGCTCCGCTTGCATCAACCTGGTACCCATCCGGTGTAATGGTATTGGCATACATGGCCCCGTTTCCCGGATCCAGATAATACCACTTGCCATTGATATACTGCCATCCGGTAAGCATGGCTCCGCTTGGATCCGTATAGTACCATACATTGTTAAGCCACAGCCACCCGGTAAGCATAGCGCCGCTTTCATTCATATAATACCAGCGCCCGTTGATAAACTGCCAGCCAGTAAGGATATACCCGCTGCTGTTAAAATAATACCATACATTATTGATATAATGCCAGCCATTGGCGAGCCAGGTACCATTTCCGTTGGAATACCACCATCCATTGTTATCCCTTACCCATCCTCTGTTGGTATAGGAAGGTGAAACTGATGAGTTCGAGGAACTGTTCTGTATGCCCCGCACATCCTCTTTATCAATATCAAAGGTGTCCGATTCATCAGACCACTCGCCCTTGCGGTCATCATAGCTGGAAACTGCCCGCACCCGGAAGGAATACTCACCCTCCCTGCTGATATTTTTGGAAAAATTATAGCTGGTTCCGCTGGTGGTCGCGGTAGTCACGGTACTTCCGTTTCTCAAAAGCCGCACCTCATAGGATTTTGCCCCCTCCATATACTCCCAGGTGGCGGTGGCGGTAGAACTCCATTCAAGCCCTTCCACGGCCGGCAGAATACCGCCAATCCGCTTTAGATAGACTTCCACAGTCATAGACATATTCTTATCGCGCCGGCTTGCTTTTTTAAAGGTAATGTTGTCGGCTCCGGAAAACTTAAAATGACTTTTGGAGGTATAACCAAAATAGTACTCCCCATTGGCCTCTAACTCAATCCTGATTACCGGACGCTCTCCTATGGTCCACCGTTCTGACTCCGTCTCAAAAGTAGCATACACCACACTGTATGGCGCATTTCCTGCGACAGAAGCAGTGACCTCGCCTATACCGTCTCCTGCCTCCGGCTCCTTATCAATCGTAATTGTCAGTTCTACATTCTCGATTCTGGTATCTGCAAAAGAAGTGATCTGCATTCCCAAAAGGAAAATGACAAGCACTATAAGTCCCCTCAACCGTTTCATTCTGTTCCTCCTTATCTTTGACAAATTATGTTAAATTTATTATATTTTATTTTCCCTTGTTATTCAACTTCAATATCATTAAGAGAATATTACAATTTCTTAACGGATAAACGGCAAAGTTTTATCACTCTTACTGACAGCCCAAACTCCGTCTCTGCCTGGCAGCCTCGAACATGAAAACGGATGCCGCCACCGCTGCATTTAAGGACTCCACTTTTCCTGACATGGGAATCTTCACACAGGCGTCCGCCATGAAAGTTATATCAGCACTTAAGCCTTTGGCCTCATTTCCGATGAGGAACCCCATGTCCCTGGTGTAGTCTTCCTTATCATAGTCTTTCGCCCCTTCCAAATGGGCGGCATACAGACAGATTCCTGCTTGCTTCATTTCCTTAAGAGAGGATTTCAGATCCTCCACATATACAAAGGGCATGCGGAAAATCGCTCCCATGGTAGAACGAATCACTTTTGGGCTGTATATATCTGCGGTTCCTCTGTCCATGACAATCCCACTGACACCTGCTGCCTCTGCTGTTCTCATAATCGTTCCCAGATTTCCCGGATCCTGCAGAGTCTCGAGAATGATAAGATGGGCCTTATCCTGCCGTTTCAGAATATCCTTCATCTCATACCTATGCTGTCTGGCAACTGCCAAAATTCCTTGAGGCGATTCCGTATCGGACATGGCCTTCATCACTTCGTCCGTTACGAGTTCCATACACTTAAGTTTCCTCATCTTTTTTGCAATCTCCTGATAAGATCTCAGAAAATTCTCTGTCACATACACACATTCGATCTCATCTTCCGGCAGTTCAAAAGCCATCTTAGGTCCCTCTACCACATAAAGCCCTGTCTCCCTCCGATATTTTGCCTTTTTCCCCAATGCCGCCGCTTTTTTCACTTTTCCATTGCTTACACTGCTTATCATAATCCGTTCTTCTTTCTTCCTGTTTGCAGCCCCCTGCCCCTATTCCATAGCTTCCAATGCTTCCAGCCAGATTCTGCTGCTGGCATCGCTGGGCATCCGCAGATCTCCCCTGGGGGAGAGGGCTACGGTTCCCACCTTTGGTCCGTCGGGCACACAGGAACGTTTGAACTGCTGGGAGAAAAATCTCCTGTAAAAGGTCTTCAGCCACTTTAAAATCACTTCCGGCTCATACTCCTCCCCCAGTGCTTTGACTGCCATATAGTAAATCTTCTCCGGGCCATATCCGAACCGCAGGATATAGTACATAAAGAAATCATGAAGCTCATAAGGACCTACCAGATCCTCTGTCTTCTGTGCAATGACGCCGTCCTTGGGCGGCAGAAGCTCCGGACTGACCGGGGTATCCAGCACATCCAGCAGAACCTCCTTTAATTCCTTCTTCTGACAAGTATCCGCGTAATACCGCACCAAATGACGCACCAGAGTCTTGGGTACGGAGGCATTAACCCCATACATGGACATGTGATCGCCATTGTAGGTGGCCCATCCAAGAGCCAGCTCCGACATATCTCCGGTTCCTACCACGAGTCCTCCCACTTGATTTGCCACATCCATCAGAATCTGGGTCCTCTCCCTGGCCTGAGCATTCTCATAAGTCACATCATGAATCGTCGGGTCCTGCCCGATATCCTTAAAATGTTGAAGAACCGACTCCTTAATATTGACCTCCTTGAGAGACGCTCCCAGCTTTTCCGCCATCACACAGGCATTGTGATACGTGCGGTCCGTAGTGCCGAAACAAGGCATGGTCACCGCATGAATCTGGTTTCTTGGAATGTTCAGCATATCAAAAGTTCTGGCAGTCACAAGAAGAGCCAGGGTGGAATCCAACCCTCCGGATATCCCCAGCACCGCATGGGTTCCCCCTGTATGCTCCAGCCTCTTTTTAAGACCCATGGCCTGAATAGACAGAATCTCCTCACAGCGTTTCTTCCGTTCCCCCTCATCATCTGGAACAAACGGATGAGGATCAATAAAACGGTTTAGTTCAATATTCTCTGTCTCCAGTGCAAAATCCACTGTCTGATACTGCTCCATCCTCCCCGGATCTGCCCCTACAAAAGTAGTCATTCGGCGGCGCTCGCTGGCAAGACGCTCCAGGTCCAGATCTCCATAAGTGATATTACTTTCAAACCGCTCGGAAACTGCCAGCATAATACCGTTTTCCGCAATCATATTGTGACCTCCAAACACCAGGTCCTGGGTGGACTCCCCCTCCCCGGCATTGGCATAGACATAACCGCAGACCAGCCTTGCAGACTGCCCCTTAATCAGTTCATTCCGGTATTCCCCTTTCCCAACCGTCTCGTCACTGGCAGAACAGTTGGCAATCACTGTGGCTCCTGCCAGAGCATGACTGATGCTTGGCGGGCAGGGTACCCACACATCCTCACAGATCTCACAGGCAGCCACAAGCCCAGGCATAGTACTGCAGCAAAACAACAGATTGGTTCCCATAGGAACCATCTCCTTCTCCCATGGAACCATAACAATCTTCTCACTGCCTTCGGTAAAATACCTGGCCTCGTAAAACTCCCCATAATTAGGAATATGTTTCTTAGGAACCACTCCCAGCAGCCGCCCTCTTAAGAACACGGCGGCCGCATTGTAAAGCTTTCCTCCCCACTGCCACAGAGTCCCCGCAAACACCAGCATATCCACAGACGCCGTATCCTGAATCAACTTTTTCAAAGCCTCTTTTGTCTTCATAAGTAGCGTATCCTGCATAAATAAATCCCCGCAGGTATATCCTGTCAGACACAATTCCGGAAATACCATAATCTTGGCCTTCCTGGCTGCCCCTTCCTTTATCATCCGATAAATCTGTTTCCCATTATATTCCGGATCCGCCACCCGGATCTTAGGGGTAGCGGCAGCCGTCCTTATAAACCCATATTTCATCATAAACCTCCATTCCCCAATGGACTCTCTTGTTTTATTTTGTAACTTAGTATACACCTGTTTCTTAAAAAGTAAAAGAAAAACTTCCGGTCTTTTATCTCCGGAAGCTTTATCGTTATAACAGTCTGTCCAATGCTATTTTAAGTAATCCTTAAGAATCCTCATCAGCCTTCCCGTGTCAATCGGTTTGGAAACATGCTCATTCATGCCGCATTCCCTGCACCGCTGCACATCATCGGAAAAAGCATCCGCCGTCATGGCAATAATCGGCAGATCGGCATCGGACCGGTCCAGTTTACGGATGGCGACACAGGCATCATATCCATTCATCACCGGCATACGGATATCCATCAGAATCACATCATAAAATCCCTCTTCTGACTGTTCAAACTTCTCTACACAGATTTTTCCGTTCTCTGCCCTCTCCAGTTCAAACCCTTCCTCTGACAGAATCTCCTCTGCGATCTCCCAGTTTAAGTCATTATCTTCCGACAGAAGAATCCTCTTTCCGGTAAAGTCCACTGTCTCCTTTTCCTTCTGCTCAGTGTGCTCTGATGTGCCTTCCATATAGCGGCTTAATCCCAGATACAGATTGGACTTAAACAGAGGTTTGGAAATAAACCCATTGACACCAACAGCAACCGCCTCTTCCTCAATATCGCTCCAGTCATAAGCGGACACAATCAGAATCGGTATATCTCCCCCTGCACAGCTCCGAATTCTCTTAGCCACCTCCAGACCATCCATGTCCGGCATCTTCCAATCCAGCAGCACTGCCTGATAGTCATTCCCCATTCTGTGCCGCTTCTCTACCATCTCCACTGCCGTCCTGCCTTCCAAGGCCCACTCTCCCTGAACACCGATCTCTTTCAAAGACTCTGCAGCACTTCGGCACAGATCTTCGTTGTTATCGACCACCAAAACATGCCAGCTGGGGAGAATCATATCCTTCTCCAGCACATCCGCAGACTCCAGATCCAAAATCACACAGAATTCCGAACCCTCGCCCTGACGGCTTTTCACACTGATGGTTCCGCCCATCACGTCCACAATATATTTGGTGATAGCCATTCCAAGGCCTGTCCCCTCGATCTTATGGACCATGGAAGTATCTTCTCTGGAAAACGTGTCAAATATTTTTTCCTGATACTCCTTAGACATGCCAATTCCCGTGTCCTTCACCCTGAAACAGCACCGCACATACTCCGGTCCCTTCGGCGATTCCTCCTGATCCAGATAGGTATTGATGGTGCCGCCCTCCGGCGTAAACTTGAGAGCATTGGATAATAGATTAAGCAGTACCTGATTCAGCCTTACACTGTCACAGTGCACCTCTTCCACCCGGCAATTGCGGATAAAGATATCAAAATGCTGATTCTTCGCCTTTATCTGCGGCTGAACAATGCTGACAATATTCTCCATGGTATCTTTTAAAGAAATCTGCTCATAATTCAGAGTCAGCTTGCCATTCTCAATCTTGGACATATCAAGAACATCATTAATCAGCCCCAGCAGATGCTTGCTGGACAAAGAAATTTTTCTTAAGCAGTCTCTCACCCGGGTCTGGTCATCAATGTTGGTAATGGCTATGGCCGTCATACCAACGATTCCGTTCATCGGCGTCCGAATATCATGGCTCATGTTGGACAAAAATTCGCTTTTGGCCTTATTGGCATGGACAGCCTCTTCTCTTGCCTCCTTTAACTGCCTCATCTGCTGTCTGGTCATCCTGTAATACAGAACAAAAATAACCAGGATTCCCACAATCATGGCACAGCAGGAAAGCACCATCACATACTGACGCCTCCCGCCCAGCCTTCTGACCGCATCATCCAGAGTACCGTAAGGCATAATGGACACCAGATACCAGTTTGTCTCCGGAAGGCGTGAACAGTACACATGACTGTGAACCCCGTTTACCTGAATCATGCTGGAGTAATCTTCATCGTTGTTCATGGCCTCCTCGATCTCCTGTACATAATCCTCCGAGTTTTTCCCATTAAACTCCGAAAAAGACTCTCTTATTCTGTCAAAATAACTGTTCTGGTATGCCTCCCCATTTCTCACCACAAAGTTTCCATCTCTTTGGATAATATGGGAATATACAAGGGCATTCTCCTCCTCAAGGACCAAAGCCTCATTCAGCTGCTCCATAGGAAAACCTGCCACCAGAGCAACGCTGGTCTTTCCGTCTTTCATCGGATAGGCAGCCGGAACAACCATAATAAGCTGCCGTTCCCCATCCTCATTCAATCCGCTGGTTATCTTCTTATCCGCAACATCCAGAACTTCTAAAAACTCCTTCTGCCTATATGCATGGACAGGCACTCCATAAACTGTCTCACATTCTCCGTCCGCCGCACACAGCGCAAGATAGCTGAACTCACGGACACTGGCACCAAGAGCAAGTTCCTCCAGCATCTCCGGCCCATACTCCGCGCTTTCCTCCGAAGTACGCTTCACAATCCCCTGGGCTTGAGAAAGCCGCAGATCAATAACCGCACTGAATTTCTGCTTCAGCTGCCTGCTCATCTCCGACATATATATGACGCCGATTTCGTTTATTGCCTCCGTGCTTTTATTCTCCATAAAGCCGGATATCCCTAAAAAGACAATCATACACATAATAATCAGACCGACAAAGCTGCCTAACAGAAGACCTTCCGTTTTGCTGAATCCCTTATTGTTCCAAACTGTAAACTTATGCATTTTTACCCCTCATACCGCAATATGCTGCTGGTTAAGACTCTTTAAGCTTTGTAATCGCCGCAAC
Source organism: uncultured Hungatella sp. (assembly GCA_910588325.1). GTDB lineage: Bacteria > Bacillota > Clostridia > Lachnospirales > Lachnospiraceae > UBA3402. The sequence continues at coordinate 17,076 of CAJUPP010000034.1, read as the reverse complement.
CGTCGCATCATAATCTTCTTTTACCTGTGCAACTATTACATCCAACTCCTGGGAATACTCTCTGTTATTCCTGAGTTTCTCCGCCAGTTCGTTGCTGGAACCATACAGCCTGTTCAGGGACAGGTTCTGACAGATTCCCTTTAATGTATGGGCAGCCCGAAAAGCCTCGTCCATATTCTGCGCTTCCATGGAATCCGTCAGCAGCTGAAAGCTTTTATCATCCAATACCTTCATGAGGAACTTTTCCACACGCTCATCCTTCCGAAGCCGCCTCATCACATCCTCGTAGTCTCCTCCCATAGCCTCATAACACTCTTTTACTGTCATATCTTTTCAGTCCTCTCCTTCATATGATTATCATACTTCGCCGTAATTCTAACACGAACCTTCTTCCGTCAGCGGAGGAAGGTTAGGATCATAGATCTGATAGGAATTTCTTCCCGACCGTTTTACCGCATACAGGGCCTGGTCTGCCATCTTAAACAACTTCTCATAGTCCCCTTTGCAATCTTCTGCGCTGGCCACCCCCATGCTGAGCCTGATTGGAAATTCCCTGTATTCACAGGTAATGTTATCAAATATACGCTTGACCAGAGGTTCCATAGATGTTTTATAATCCATAAAAATCAGGAATTCGTCTCCTCCCATTCGGGCTGCAATATCGCTTCCACGAGTACCTTCCCGGATCTTGTCAGCCACGCACCGCAGCACTTCATCCCCAAATTGATGTCCGTATGTATCGTTGGCCTGTTTAAAATGATCAAGATCAAAGAAAAGCAGGATATATTTCTTCTCGCTGTCCGAATCCAGAATGGAAGATATGTACCGTTTCGCTGCCCGATGGTTCAATAGACCGGTCAGAGGATCATGATCTGCCATGACGGTCAGCTGTTCCATCTTTTCTCTCTCTTTGTGAATATCCACAATCTTGCCGATGGCTCCTGTATACTGAGGTTCCTCACCGTCGGTCCACATAGATCTGGCCTGTATCTTACTCCATTGGTTGCGTCCGTTGATATTTAAGACAAAATCCATCTCCACATTAGGATTCTTTGGGCTGGTATGCTTTAACCGCTCTAGCAGCTTTTCAAAATCTTGTTGATTGAATATCTCTTTTCCAAAGAAATCTTCCCTGGGATTATAAATAATCTCCGGCAGCTTCAGATACTGAGCGCCCCACTCGGAAAGAATCAGAATCTCCGGTGTTATGGTATACTCAAACTGAATCTCATGGGACATATCCGCATAAAACTTATACTTTGTCCGCTCCTGCTCCAAAAGCTTAAGGGTCCTTCCGGACATGCCGAAATCCTCTTTGTCCAGCATCTGTTCTACCGTGCTGACAATCTCCCTCTCTCCGTCATGATCGGAGGAGGTGCTGTGAAGTTCCTCCTTCAGCTGTTCCGAAATATCGGTTAAACACTCCAGCAAAAACGGATTGAAGGTACCGCATTCTCCTCCCAGGATCATGGAAACTGCCTTTTCATGAGAAAAGGCGTCCTTATACACCCGCTTGCTTGTCAGGGCATCGTACACGTCAGCCAGGGCAACCACCTGGGCGGCAATAGGAATCTCCTCCCCTTTTAAGCCATCCGGATACCCCCTTCCGTCATACCTTTCATGGTGCCATCTGCAGATCTGATAGGCAATTTTAATCAGCGGCTCATCCTGCCTTAGGGGAATAGACTTTAACATGTCTCCTCCCTCCGCAGCATGGGTCTTCATAATCTCAAACTCTTCCTTCGTAAGCTTCCCCGGTTTATTAAGGACTTCAGAAGGCACTGCAATCTTTCCGATATCATGAAGAGCCGAGGCATTGCAGATCATAGAAATATCGCTTCTGCTTATACCATACTTATCGGTCTTCTCCAGAAGCCTTTTCAACAGCAGCTCAGTCAAAATACGGATATGCAGCACATGCATACCGCTTTCCCCGTTTCGGAATTCTACAATATTCGAAAGAATCTCTACCATCAGCTGGCTGTTCTTTTCCTTCTCAAGCATCTGCTCCGCCACCATATATGACAGTTCCTTCTGTTTGGACGAGAGCATAATGGTACTCATAACTCTCCGGCGCACCACACGTTCGTCAAAGGGACGGCTGATATAGTCAAGAACCCCTAAATCATAGGCCCTGTCCACATAAGACGGCACAGTTTCCGCAGAAATCATCACTACAGGAATACTCTTGATCCAGCCGTTCTCATTCATAACCGCCAGAAACTCAAAGCCATCCATAACAGGCATTACAATATCCAAAAGCACCAATGAAAACTCCTGCTCATGGTTATGCAGGACAGCAGAAGCCTCCAGCCCGTTTTCTACCTCCACAATATCAAATTCATCAGAAAGCATATCCGATAAAATAGCACGATTCATCTCAGAATCGTCAACGATTAAAATTTTCCCTTTTGCATTCGATACCTTGTTTTGATTCATGAAACGCTTTCCTATCCTTTACTTCAAAATAAATGAATTGTATTTTTAATCATAGCATACCCCGGTAGTATTGTCAAACAGACTGCTGTAAATCCTTCGGAATATTATCCGTTTTTCCTGGTATCGTTTTACATTCTCCAGAATCGGATACACAGCTTCTTTCTCTGTTTTAACGATATCTCTCACCGCCTCTTCCACAGATCCAAACCATCCGGCTCCCACTGCCGCCATAATGGCCGCTCCGGTACAGGCTTCCTCCTCCGTTTCCGTTTTATACACAGGCATCCCGAACACATCTGCCTGAATCTGCCGCCAGGTTCTCCCTCTGGCGCCTCCGCCGGATACAATAAGACATTGATTTTTTGTATGAATTCCCGATTCTTCAAAAATATCCAAACATTCTCTCAAGTTTAAGATCACGCCCTCCATAACGCCGCGCACCATATGGGCCTGGGAATGTTGGAATGACAGTCCGAAAAATATTCCTCTGGCGTCAGGATTCTCATAAGGCGCCCGCTCCCCTGCCAGATAAGGAAGAAATGTAAGCCCGTCACTGCCTGCCGAAATCCTGCCGGCCTCCATATCCAACTGCCTAAAGCTGGCATTGGTCATTAACATCCTGTTTCTCAACCATCCCAGCACATTTCCGCCGTTTAAAGATCCACACTGCTGATACCACAGACCGGAAACCCCATGGCACAGCATCTGAGTCCGCAGCTTTCTGTCGAAAACCGGCTTCGATGTAACCGCCAGAATCTGGGACGCCGTTCCGATATTCAGGGCAAGGGCATGATCCCTTACCACGCCGTTTCCCGTCAGCTGCATGGCTGAGTCCGCCCCTCCTGCCACCAGTATGGTTCCCTCCTTAAGACCTGTCTCTTTTGCCGCTTTTTTTGTCACATTTCCAGTAACATCATAAGGTTTGACTACCGGCGGAAAGATTTCCCGGGAAATCTTAAGATTTTCAAGCAGCGTGTCACACCATCTTTGATCTCTGACGGAAAATGCCAGGCTTCCGGCTCCGTCTGTCCCATCTGTCTCTATGGTTCCCCCCAGACACAGACGAATATAGTCCTTGGGCAGAAGGACATAAGCTGTCTTTTCGTAAATTTCAGGTGCATTCTCCTTGACCCAGAGCAACGAACAGATCAGCATCCCCGGCAAGGGACGGTTCATCAGCTCTCCTTCCAGATGCTGTTCCCTCACAAGCCTGAAAATCTCTTTCTGCTGTTCTTTGCTCCTTTGATCCATCCAGATTATGGCAGGAATCAGCGGATGTTTCTCCTTATCCAAAGCCACCAGACCATGCATCTGGCCGGAGAATCCGACTGCTTTTATCTGACCGGAAGAGACATCCGCTTTTTTTATGACTTCCCTGATTACCCGTTTCGTCTGTTCCCACCAGATTTCCGGCCTTTGCTGGGCAAATCCGCTTTCTGGTATCTCCACCTCATACCCGTGGCTGGCTACGGCGGCCACCTTCCCGCCCCGGTCCATCAAAACTGCCTTCACCGATGATGTTCCAAGATCAATTCCCATTACATATTCCATGTTGTTTTCCGCCTTTTAGCACTTCAGATCTTCCTCTTTTTATTACATAAAATCAAAGAGACTCAGTTGTTTCGCTTCTGTCCCAGTTTTTCTCATCTTTATCTTTTCCCTAAGCAGCATGTGATCCGGAACCTTCTCTAAAAACGGAGAAGGCTGGCCGGAGGATGTAAGAATCAACTCCTCCATCGCCCTCGTCATCCCTACATAGAAAAGCCGTCTCTCCTCTGCCGGATTTTCGCACTGTCCTCCCCACTCCAGAGGAATCATCCCCTTTCGTGCGCCATAGAGAAATACCACTGGGAATTCCAGACCTTTGGAGGCATGAAGGGTCATCAGGGTAACAGCATCCGAGGCATAGGTTTTGCTTCCGCACCGTCTTAAATCTCCTTCCCCTCCAAACCTTAAACTGTCCAGAAATTCTTCCATGGTTTTATAGAAAGGAGTCATGGCCAACAGTTTTTCCATAGCCCAATCTTCCACAAGCCCCATCTCTTCCATCCATCGGCCTACCAGCTTCTGCGGCCTGGTCCTCTTAAAAAGCCTGCCATAAGTTTCTGCCAGCCTTTCGCAGGTTTCCCGGGAAAGGGATTCCCCTTCCGGATTCTTAAGCAGTTTCAGGCACTGTTGTTTTGATAAACCGTCCTGCGGATTTCGAATACTCCTAAAAAAGCCCAGGCTTCCTCTGACCGTATCCTCCTCCAAAAAACCTTCCCTGCCTGTGACAATGTAGGGAATTCCTTCTGTTTTCAGGCATTTCTCTAAAAGTTCTGCCTGACGGTGGGTCCGATAGAGAACCGCAATATCCAAAAAGCCCCGGGGCGCCCGGTTTTCCGGACAGGCGAACCCTTCCTCGGCATCCAGCATGTCCATGCCGCCTACCAGGCGATTGATTTCCTTGGCGATAAAAATTGCCTCCGCCATCTCTCCGGACGCCTCCAGAAGCCGAACCGGAAAACCGGAGGGCCGGATCGGTTCCAGCATGGATTTAGGCTGTCCCTCTCCCAGCATAACTACGGATGCTTCCAGAATCTCCGGGGTGGAACGGTAATTTTTCTTCAGGCTGATGACTTCTCCATTCTTATCTTCCTGAAACGTTTGAAAACTCCCTGCATCTGCCCCGCGAAAACCGTAGATGGCCTGGTCCGGGTCTCCTATAAGAAACAGCTCTCTCCCCTGGCTGCTCCACGCCTGAATCAGACGGCCTTCCAGAGGGCTGCTATCCTGAAATTCATCTACCAGCAGGTAATGAAAGTTCTGATTTTCCGGAAGATCAATCCCCTTTAAAAGGAGGTCGTCAAAATCCAGCGCTCCCATCTGCGTCAGTTTCTCCTGATAGCACCTGGCTGCCTCCTGGTATCTGTCCTCTTCCCGGGGCTCACTTTCTTTCGATAATTTCTGCCCACAGACCGCGGATGCTGTCTTTCCCTCCGATATCATCTTAAGAAACCTCCCAGGCTTCTCCTTCAGCCCCAGCTCCTGAATGACCTCCAGGGCAAGTTCCAGGGCCATGGTTTCATCTGCTAGCAAAAATTCCTCTCCCTGCTTTTTCAGCAATTCATAGCAGATAGAATGGAAGGTTCCGATCTGCATCTTTCTGACGGCCTGACTTCCTCCCAGCTGCTGTTCCAGACGCTGGTTCAATTCCCTGGCCGCCTTTCTGGTAAAGGTAACCGCTGTGATTTCCGATGGCTTTACCTTTCGGTTCTGCAAAAGATACAGAATGCGGGAAACCAAAGTCTTCGTTTTTCCGGTTCCCGGGCCTGCCACAACGGCAACTCTGGGGGAAATGGACCTCACTGCCTGAATCTGTTCCTCATTCAGAGAATCCGGCCCCTCCTGGCTGCCTGGCCGAAATGACTGGTTTCTGTTTTGCTTCTCTGCTGTCTGTAAACATTCCGCTTCCTGGGAATCCTGCTGCATCCGGGATTCCCTCTTCCATCCATTCATCAAAAACATATCCATCTGTCCATCCATCTGCCCCAGCTCTGACGGCTGAAACAGCTTTATGGTTCCGTACTCCCCATCAAATCCCGGCAGCCTCTCCACTTTCCCTGCCCTGAGTCTGCGGATTCCCTCTGCAATCAGAGAACCTGCCTCTTTCTCAATATCCGTTTCCGGAATTTCTCTTAAGACAGAGAACTCGCTGCCCAGTTTTTCAATCATCTTCTCATACTGTCTTACGGTATTGGCGCTTGCCGCCCCATGTCCGGTGGAGGCGGCGATAACCTCCGGCAGAGGAACCAGGCTTTCAAATGCATTGGCTTTCTCGGGCACAAAGCCCTCCCCCCTGTCCGCTAACTGCATGATTCTGTGAGACACACCCAAAGTCAGCTTCTTGCCGCATACCGGACAACGTCCTTCATATTTTTCCGCCTCCTTTGGACTTAGGCAGAGATGGCATTTCCGATGTCCGTCAAAATGATATTTCCCTTCCTCCGGGAAAAATTCGATGGTTCCCTTTAATCCCAGCCCCTCCTGAACGGCATGATACAGTCCGTCATAAGACATCTCGATATCTAAAAGATTGGCCTCCCGTCCCAGTTTCGCCGGGGAGTGGGCATCGGAATTGGAAATCATCTGAAACCGGTCCAGCGCCGACAGCCGCCAGTTCATAGGCGGATCGGAAGAAAGTCCTGTCTCGAATGCCCGGATATAAGGCGTCAGATCCTCAAAACATTCCTCCACCGTATCAAAGCCGGAAAATGCACCGAACATGGAGAAATGCGGGGTCCAGATATGGGCCGGCACAAAGACAGCCTTCGGACAGAGTTCCAGGGTAATCTCCAGTAAATCCCGGCAGTCCAGCCCCAGAATAGGCCTTCCGTCCGAGTGGATATTCCCTATAGTCTCCAGCTTGTCCGATAGACGGGCGGCATCCTCCAGTCCGGGAAGCAGGATCAGGCTGTGAACTTTTCTCACTTTTCCATTCTTCTTATAGATAGAACTGATCTCCCCGGAAATCACAAACCGGGGATGTACTCTTTTATCGGCCGCCGGACTTTCCAGTTTAAATTCCTCTTTCAGGACATAAAGCCCTTCCTCTGCCGGCGCCAGTTTTTCTTCTAATTCCTGCCGCCAGGCCGGATGGGTAAAATCTCCTGTTCCCACTATGTGGATTCCCTTCCGCCTGGCCCACAGATCAAGGTATTGCGGGGTACAGTCTTTGCTGGTTGCCCTGGAATACCTGGAGTGAATATGCAAATCCGCAATGTACATATGGCCTCACCTGTTGTTTTGCCTTTTCTTATGAAAACATCCTTGCCGAAAATACCATGACGCTTCTGGCGTGGATCGTAAACGAATTTCCCTCCATTTTCGTGATGGCCTGCTCTGCCTGCCAGGTATCCGCATCTTTTTCCCAATACATAGTCTTTGGAAGTTCTGGCAGGATCACCTCCAGATCTTCCCAGTAAGAGTTGGACGCAAGGTAGACGATCTGGGGATCAACATAGACCCCCTTCTTCTCCTGCCCGGCAAACATGACTCCCACATAATGGTCATAGGATGCAAACTCTTCCTGCCATGGTTTTACCCCGTGAAAGCTGGTATCAGGGAATCCGCAGGCGCCGTTGCTTACATTGGTTCTTAAAATCCTGTTATCCTTTCTGAACTGTATCATATACCGGAAAAATTCAAACATATCCCGATTCTTTTCCAGACGGCTCCAGTCCAGCCAGGAGGTGATATTGTCCTGACAGTAAGCGTTATTGTTGCCGAACTGAGTGTTCAAAAACTCATCCCCCGCCAGGAACATAGGAATCCCCCTGCTACACATGAGAACGGCAAACGCATTTCTGGCCATCCGGCGGCGCAGGGCAAGAACCTGGGCGTCATCTGTCTCTCCCTCCACTCCGCAGTTCCAGCTGTAGTCAGCATTGGTTCCGTCCGTGTTGTTCCATCCGTTTTTCTCATTGTGTTTTTGATTGTAGGAATACAAATCATTGAGAGTCATACCGTCATGACAGGTAATAAAGTTTACGGAAACATTCTTTCTATGGCTGGCCCCATACAAATCTCTGGAACCGACGATCCTCTCCGCCGCCGTCTGGGCCATGCCCTCATCGCCCTTTAGATACCGCCGCAGGTCATCTCTGTATTTTCCGTTCCACTCTGCCCACCGGCTCCAGGAAGAAAACTGCCCTACCTGGTACAGTCCGCCTGCATCCCATGCCTCGGCAATCAGTTTCACATCCCCCAAAATAGGGTCAAAGGCAAGGGCTTCCAACAGCGGCGGTTTGCTCATAGGCGTTCCGTCCTGATTCCTTCCCAAAATCGATGCCAGATCAAACCGGAATCCATTGACCCGGTAGGTAGTAACCCAGTACCGCAGACAGTCCAGAATCATCTGATAAACAATGGGATGGTTGCAGTTTAAAGTATTACCGCAGCCACTGAAATTATAGTACTGACCGTCCGGGGTCAGCATATAGTAGATATTGTTGTCCAGGCCTTTGAAGGAGAAAAACGGCCCCTGCTCATTGCCCTCTGCAGTGTGATTGAACACGACGTCCAAATAGACTTCGATTCCATTCTGGTTGAACTTCCGGATCAGATGCTTCAGTTCATTCCCCTCCTGGTTATACTCCTTGCCGGAAGCATAGCTGGTGTTGGGGGCAAAAAAGCTTACGGTATTGTATCCCCAGTAATTGTACAGCTTCTGCCCATCCACAATCCGGTAATCCTGCATCTCATCAAACTCAAAAATCGGCATCAGCTCCACTACATTGACTCCCAACGCCTTCAGATAAGGCAGCTTTTCCATAAGGCCGTCAAAAGTTCCGGGATGAAGCACACCGGAGGATTTGTCCTTGGTAAATCCTCTCACATGAAGCTCATAGATAATCAAATCCTCAACCGGAAGGAGCGGCTGTTTGATGGCGCCCCAGTCAAAATCATCCTTTACCACTCTGGCTTTATAGTGCTGCCCATAAGGCGACGTCTCCCCCCATCTGCTCTGCCCCGTAACCGCCTTGGCATAAGGATCCAAAAGATACTTATTCCGGTTAAAAATAATCCCCTTTTCCGGCTCATAAGGCCCGTCTACCCGATATGCATACTCAAACTCCTCAATATTCAGTTTAAATACAATCATAGAATATACATTTCCGATCCGGTAGTGCTTTGGAAATGGCAGAACCGCAAAAGGCTCCGCCTCCTGCCTGTGAAACAAAAGAAGCTCAATCCCGGTGGCTCCGTGAGAATGAACCGTAAAGTTTACGCCTCCCGGGATTGCCGTGGCCCCGTTGGTCTCATAAAACCCCGGCCGAACCGCAAATCCATCCAGATAATCCATGGGAATCAAATGAATGGTTCTGGGAAGGCTCAATTTTTCCAGTTCTATCATCGATTCTGTCTTTTGTGTCATCTCCTTCTCATCTTGACTCATAACTTTTCCTCCATCGTTCAAAATACTACTCTTATTTTATCATTCTTTTTCGTATTTGGGAATACTTTATCCCTTGCTTATTTTCCACGGATACGATAGAATATTTTATATAAGGAAGGTCTTCTAAAAGCACATCTTTTGTAATGAGGAACACGTTGTATTCTGCTGTACCATTCTCTTTGAAAGGAGCATGCCTATGAAAAAGAGAGGCGCCACAGCACAAAAGATGAAGAGGACAGGGGTTATTTTACTTTTATTAGTTTTATATCCGGCTAAGGCTTACGGCTCTACGGCCCAGGATATCGCTGCTGCTTCCGGCGGATTCCTCCATGTGAAGGAAGGCGGCCTGATATCCGCACTTACCAATGAAAAGGAATTTATACCCGCGTTTGAACATACGGTTTCTGATGCCCTAAGGGTCTGTGACGCTGCGGAGATGATCTATTATCCTTTCCGCTATGAGGGAAGTAACGTCGTCTATCAGATTCCGCCAGACAGTGTTGAGCTTCTTCTGACCCGCCAGCATTTTGTGGAAGAATGGCTGAGTATTCACGTTCCTGCCATTGTTCCTGCCGGCACAGACCGCACTGCGGCGATCCGCATGATATTTGACTACATTGTCAGCAATTACTCTTACGATTACGGTGCTCCCGATGATTTTTATTCCATCCACGACTCCCAGGGAGCATACCGCATCATCACCACCGGTCAGGGAATCTGTTCTGGCTATTCTAAGCTTTTCCGGGGCATGGTGGAGTACCTTCCTTTTACTGCACAGGGAATCGTGGATTATGAAGCACAGGAGGTTTTCCATATTCCGGTTGCCATAGTAAACTGGACGGAAGGAAAAGAGGGACATGAATGGAATGCCATTCAGGATCCGGGCGACGGCCTGTGGTATCACTACGACCTGTCCGAGACGGTCATGGAGCCTTGGGGATATGAGCGGTTCCACCTGTCTGATTTAAACATTGCAGGCGACGGAAAACACGGACGTATCTCAGAACATATCTATGAATATTGATTATCTTCACATAAAAAGGCGGTCTGCATCTTTTGCATCCCGCCTTTTCGTCTTATTCCTGCCCCTTAAAATCAAGCATCTCCCCATTGGTGGCAATCACATCCTTATACCAATAGAAGGAATCCTTTTTCTTTCTGGACAGATCGCCGCTTCCGTCATTGTGTTTATCCACATAGATAAAACCATATCGTTTATCCATCTCGCCTGTTCCGGCGCTGACTAAATCGATACATCCCCAAGGCGTATATCCTATCAGATCAACCCCGTCCTCTTCCACGGCCTTTTTCATCTCTTCGATATGCTTCTTTAAATATTCCACCCGATACGGGTCATGAATGCTTCCGTCCTCTTCCAGCTTATCGTATGCCCCGAAGCCATTCTCCACAATAAACAGCGGAACATGATAACGATCCGTAAACCAGTTTAAAGAATACCGAAGACCAACAGGATCAATCTGCCATCCCCATTCGCTGGCCTTCACATACGGATTCTTTACATAATCTCTGCCGCCCCGGTAATCATATCCCGGATTTTCCTCGTGATAGGCCGTACAGAATGACATGTAATAGCTGAAACCAATATAATCCACGCACCCTTTTCTCAGCTCTTCCAGATCTTCCTTGGTTACGTCAATATCTAAGCCCTTTCTTTCCCAGTATTTCAAAATATTGGCCGGATATTCTCCCTTCACATGGACATCCGTATAATAATATCGTTTCTGCATGGATTTTTCCGCCATGAGAACATCCTCCGGACGGCAAGTCGCCGGATAAACCGGGCACATGGCAATCATACAGCCGATCTCAAAATCCGGATGGATCTCATGTCCTAAACGCACAGCCCTTGCGCTGGCCACCAGTTCATAGTGGGCTGCCTGATACATCAATTCCTCCGGGTTTTCCCCCTCTTCACAGATAATCCCGGAATTGGAATATAAACTGAAAATTTTCCCGTCGCCTACGTCTGCCTGGTTATTAATCTCGTTAAAGGTCATCCAGTATTTCACCTTGTTTTTATACCGTTTAAAGCAGGTTACCGCAAACCGCTCAAAAAAGTCGATAAGCTTTCGGCTGCGCCATCCGCCATATTTCTTCACCAGATACAAAGGCATCTCAAAATGACTTAAGGTAATAACAGGCTGAATTCCGTATCTTAAACATTCGTCGAACAAATCATCATAGAATTTCAGTCCTTCCTCATTGGGAGTCTCTTCGTCTCCGCTTGGGAAAATCCTGGTCCAGGCAATACTGGTACGGAAGCATTTAAAACCCATCTCCGCCAGCAGCCGGATATCCTCTTTGTATCTGTCATAAAAATCGATGGCTTCATGATTGGGATAGTTCTCACCCTCTACAATCCCGTCTGTCACTCTGCGCCTGGTATGCACATCCCCGGCTGTTGTCACATCCATGATGCTTAAGCCTTTTCCTCCTTTATCATACCCTCCTTCCAGCTGATGAGCCGCCACGGCTCCTCCCCAGAGAAAATCTTTTCCGAATCCCATAGACATTCTATCTCCTAGTTGATTTTTTGTAAAGCGCGATGAATTCATCTGCCAAAATACGGAATGCCTCCGCACTCATCAACCGATCCTCAGCGTGCATCAAAATCATATATCCTCCGGTCAATTCTCCGTTGGCATCCTTTGTCAGCAGTCCGGCATGACCCTTGTGGCCTTCGGCAAATGCCTCATCCCCCTGCTTTAACAGATTCCCGGCTTCCTCGTAATTTCCTGCCTTGGCGCTCTGAATGGCATTGATAAAATGAGTCCTCGCCGTTCCCACATAAGTTATGATTAAAAACATAACAGTTCCAGTTCCTGATCCATCTTGCTCCTCCTATATTGTAATACTTTTGCCTGTTTTTTCAACTACTTTTTATATCCTGTTTCTTCTGTCTTTACCAGTCGTTACAGTTCACAGGTACCCTCTGTGCCATCCTCCTGTTTTTCGCAATTCCTCTCCACATGACATAAAAAGCCTGAGGCTTCCAAAACCTTCCTGGCTCCTGCATAATCAGGACTGGTAAAACGAAGAGAAATCGGCCTTTGTACAATGGTGCCGGATGCAAGTTAAGATTCATACACGGTTTGCAGGGATAAGCTTTATGCTTTCCTCCCCCATCCTGGATACCGCAATTTTCATGCGGTTATTCCCAATATCAAATCTCGGCTTTATTTTTGCCATGCTGATTCTCCATTTTAAAACAGGTTTATGTACCAGTTGATCAATGGATCTCCAAACCACACGGCTGCCAGGCAGCCTATACAAAGGAACGGGCCGAAGGCAATGGTGCTGTCGGAAGTTTCTTGGTCTCTATGTAAAATTTTTCTGGCTGCAATCCAGGCAAGGCCAAGGACGCAGGATATAAATATCATGAAAAACATTTTCTTCCAGTCCATGTACAGTCCGAATACGAAAATCAGTTTGATGTCTCCGCCTCCCATGGTTTCTTTTCCTGTGGCTTTGTCCATGATCAGGGTCAGGATTAGCATTGCTACAGGAATAATCAGGGTTCCTGTCAGGATTGATATGATTTCATGTCGTAGAGAGGCATGGAATAAGGTGAGGAAAAGAAGGCGGTTGAACGTTAGGGACAGCAGGAGGCTGTCGGGGATGATCCGTTCTGCGGCGTCTATGAGGGAAAGGGCTAAAAACAGGGTGCCGGCAATGAGCCACATGAGGGTGTTACAGGATAGGCCGAAGCGGAGAAAGGTGGCTGCGTATAGGATTGCGCCGGCAAGTTCTGCTATGAGGCAGGTGGGCGGAATTGGGGCATGGCAGTAGCGGCAGCGGCCTTTGTGGGTCAGGTAGCTGATGACGGGGATCAGGTCGGGGAAATGCAGGAGGTGATGGCAGTTTTCGCAGTGGGAACGACCTTTTAGGATGGATTCGCCGGATTGGCGGCGGGAGGTTAGGCAGGTTAGGAAACTGCCGGCGGCGCTGCCAAGGAGGGTTATGCATATGGTTAGGTATAGGGGCAGGGTTGAGGGTGTGTAGGTAAAAGTGGTTGGAGTTGTCATGGGTGGGGCCTCGAATTCGTTGGTGATTTTTAGTTTTTAAGGGTTGCGGTGTGGGTTGGATTAATATAGGATGTCGCAGTAAATACGCTCCGGCAAGAGTTCCCCTCTGTTTGCAGGTTTCGAAGCCAGGAACTCTTGCCGTAACTGGTTACTGACAGTATTTCGTTAAAAGCATGGCATGAACCTCTTTTTATTTAACTAAGTACTATTAGTTTCTGGCCAGATTCAACCCATATCTGGCTTGGGAATTATAGCAATGATAGTAAACCTTCATGCGCCCGGTGGGCGGACTTTCATAGTAACTTTTGGACCATATAGTAAAGTCATTTCGTTATACTTGACCGATGGAGATAATGTAGCCCGAAGAGGGAGTTATGTTGTTTTATTACTCTTAGACGCCCAGTCAGATCCCGGCGCCGCGCAGAAGTCTCTGAGAAATATGTGATACTCCACCGGACCCTCTAAGGATCTTCCTTCTGCACATCTTCTATGGCTCTCATGACTTCATCCGCTTACTCCCCGTATTTTTCCTCCTACTGTTTTAAAAGAAGCCGAAGAACAAACATTCCGTCCTGCACTTTAAAATCAACATCTCCATCATAGTGTCCTGCACTCTTAAGGATACTTAAGACACCAAGTCCATGGCCCTGTTTTGCCGTCGGGATCCCATTTTCAAATCGTATCTTATCCGTACATGTATTGGCAATCCGTATAACCAGTTTTTCATACCTGGGTTTTATGAGAACCCGAATCTCTGTCTCCTGCTTTTCCGAATTCAGACACCCATGAATAGCATTTTCCATAGCATTCCCCAGGATGGCAACAAAATCCGTTTCACGGACGACACAGTCCTGGCCTACGACCACATCCATACTCACCTTGATTCCTGCTTTCCTGGCTCTGTTCCCATATTCTGTAAGAATGTTGTTGACAGTGCTGTTATCACATAAAACCGCCGGCAGTTCCTCTTCACGTTCTTTTTCATACTCCTGAAGATAATGTAAAAGCCCATCCATATCGCCTTTTCTGGCATAGGCGGCTACATTCAGATTGTGATGGCGGACATCGTGACGGACGTGTCTGGTCTCCTCAACAGACCGTTTCATCAGCTGCAGTTCTTTTTTCAAAAGACCGTTGCTCACTTTTATCAATTCCATCTCCTGCCGCTTTTCCATCTCTTTTTGAATATCATGAAGGGTGGTAAGCATAGTCAGATGGGTAAGAAGCATCAGCAGACAAAGACTCACAAACACAATCTGTTCCCTGGCGTCTCTCAAAGATACCATTGTTGGCTGTGAGCCCTGATAGATAATCAGCAGATCCCCTGCAACCGAAACAGCACATACGTTTTTCCATTGAATATTTACATGTTTAATCAGTTCCTGAAATGGTTTTCTCACCCACAGAACATAAACAAAGGCCATAATACTTATGCACACAAGACGGATTCCTATATCTGCCCAGGGGTTACCGCCCCAAAAAACCTGGGCTCCACAGATTCCCACATAAAGCAGAAACAGAAACAAAAAGGCCTGAAGAGACAAATTATAAATAATCTGAAACCGGTTCATACTGCTCATATAAAAAAAGAAAACCGCTGTACTGCCGCAAAGCACATGAACACAGTAATTTTTATAGCTTACAGGATCCGAAAGCACCCATATAATTCCTATGACACTCAGAACCCCCCAGAAAAGAAGGTATCCGGCAATGGTTTTTTTCCATGAAAACCGCGGCTTGTCCAAAAGCAGAAACATCAGGCAAAAACCGCCTACCTGAATAACATTGCGGGCAATAGAAAGCAACGGTGTAATTCCTAAAATCATACGTCCTCCTCACAGTAAAAGCTAAGAAACTGTTCCTTCAGCGCAGGATAAGCCCCTCTTGGCAGCCGGATGCTCATATCAATATCCAGACGTATTTCCTGAGCATTCAGACTGTCTACATATCTCAAGTTTACAAAATATGCACTTCCCACTTTTACGAATCCCGGATACATGGACACCATCTCAAACAGCTTCGACAAGGTCATACGGAGCATAAGCCTGCTTCCGTCTTTTAAATACAGACACTGATAATTCCCCTGAGCCTCGCAGCAGACAATCTGTGTCAAAGCCACCCTCTTTGATACCCCTCCGGTTTTCAAAATCAGAAATCGTTCCTTCTCTTTCTCCAGAGTTAAAAAAAATTGTTCCAGTATTGAGAACAATTCTTTTTCTTCAACAGGTTTAATCAGGTAGTGAATAGCCCCTACCCGAAAAGCATCAACCGCATATTCTTTTGAATTGGTAATAAAGACAACCTTACACAGGCTCCCCAGCTTCTGCAGTTCTTCCGCTACCTGGATCCCCTCCATCCCAGGCATACGGACATCTAAAAATAAAAGGTTGGGATCATATTCTTTCTCCTCAACCTTTTTTAACAAATCGTCAGGATTTACAAAACTCTTCACTGTAAAATCCATCTCTGGTTTCTGTGCGTGATAGAGATTAAAAAAGATCTGCAAATTCTCCAATTCTCTTTCATCATCGTCACAAATTGCTATATGATACAAAATCCGCCTTCCTTTCCTGCAGTTTACCCCCCGATTTGATGCACCGGACATCATCGGAGGGTAATGCAAAAATTACTTTTTCATTTGCTATTTCCAGGAAAATCAACAAAGAAAAGAATCCAAGTTATTGGAAATTATACCATAGATTTCTCTTTATTCAAATCCCTGTGGTAAAATGCAGTTTTTCAGTGACATTTTGTAATCATTTATTCATTTCGAATTGCCGCCAGAGGACTTAAATGCATGGCTCTCAAAGACGGGAAGAACCCCGCCACCATCCCCACCAGAATAGCAAACACAATGGCGGCACCGCTAAGCCACAAAGGAATTCTGGAAATGTCTCCATCCATACCTGTCATAGCCTGAGCAATTCCAAGAAAATTATTCATTACAAATCCAAGTCCGTAACTGATGAGCACTCCGATGACTCCGCCCAGGAAGCCGATAAATCCGGACTCCAGAAGGAACATATTGCGGATATTCCTAAGGTCACATCCCAGCACCTTGATAACACCGATTTCCTTCGTTCTCTCATAGATGGACATCATCATGGTATTGGCGATGCCAATGGCCGCAACGAACAGAGAGACTGCACCGATTCCCCCAAGTACCAGCTGGATGATATCGTAAGTCTGCTGCGACTGCTCAATCCACTCCATCTGGCTGTTGGTCTGATATCCCATATCCGTAATCATCTGCTGAACAGCCGTTACATTGGAAGTGTCATCCACAAAAACCACGGCATTGTTATAGATAAAATAAGGATATGGCTTTCCCTTTTTGTTGGTAGGCTGCCCCGGAATCGGATTCTTCTTGTAGATTCTCTTTAGCTGGGCTTTCAGCGCCTCAATCTCTGCATAGACAGAATAGGTATAATTATTGTAATCATCTACTCCTCCTTCCACCACGCCAGCCGCTTCAATCATATATTTTTTCGGCGGTTTTACGGTGGTTCCTTCCGAACCGCCATGCCGGGACTGATAATAAGCATTGGTATCGAAAATCACAAACATAGGCTTGTTCATATAATCAATATCAGCCAGTTCCCCGTGTACATAAAACAGGGAGCATTTTCTAACCGAAAGCTCCCTGAAATGCTT
>CAJUPP010000033.1 GCA_910588325.1 uncultured Hungatella sp. | reverse complement strand
GGTAAGGCGTGGGTCTGCAACACCCTGATCACCAGTTCAAATCTGGTTGTCGCCTTTCGAAAGAATCACAGAGATGTGGTTCTTTTTTTCTTAAAGAATCTTGTATTCAATATTGGTTGGAGTTACTTCCGGATGAAGGATAGAGCAGGCGGTTTATTAATGAGATGTTAAAATAAAGGAGATTGTTATGTTAGGAATTATAGGAGCTATGGCGGAAGAAGTGGCAAGTTTAAAAGACCAGATGGAGAGCGTAGAAATCCATACTGTAGCAAAGATGGACTTTTATGCAGGAAAGCTAAGAGGAAAGGATGTTGTGATCGTCCGATCCGGAATCGGAAAGGTAAATGCGGCAATCTGCAGTCAGATTTTAGTGGACAGGTATCATGTGGATGGAATCATCAATACAGGGATTGCAGGTTCTTTGAGAAATCAGATTAATATCGGAGACATCGTTTTGTCTAAAGATACGGTTCAGCATGATATGGATGCGACGGGATTCGGGTATCAGGTTGGACAGATTCCGCAGATGGAAGTGTCCGTATTTGAGGGTGACCCCAGGATGATTCAGGTGGCCAAGCAATGTTGCAGTCAGGTAATTCCGGAGATTGGTGTCCATGTAGGCAGAGTAGTCAGTGGGGACCAGTTTATATCTGATAAAGAAAAAAAGAACTGGCTTCTGAATACTTTTGAGGGCTTCTGTACCGAGATGGAGGGAGCGGCCATTGCTCAGACGGCCTATCTCAATCAGATTCCGTTTGTGGTTATCAGAGCTATTTCTGACAAGGCGGATGACAGCGCGGGTATGGACTATGCGGAATTTGAGGCGAAAGCGATTGAACATAGTGTAAAGCTGGTTACGGCTATGGTGGAACAATTGTAGAAATGTTACAAGTCGATACCGAATGGCATATTAAGGTAAAACTGTAATATGAGAATCGATTTATAGGAGAATTTGACGAACGATTTTAGGCTCTCTCATCTTCCCAAAATGAATTTCCAAGGCTATAATAAAGGTCATCTGGAAATTATCTGGAGAAGAAAGGGGAGCTTTTTATGATGTTGGAAATGTTGGAAACAGGAAAAGCATTATATGTGCTGGCTGCGGTCTGCGTTCTTGGCCTATTAAGCAGAATGATGGCACGTAACCTCTACAAAAGATTAATCCGGGAAACGGATAATATGACACTAACGAAAAACAGATACCTTCGGGAGTTAAAGCAGAAGGCAGAAAATGCTTACCGTCTCAATCAGGGGATCCAGAATACGGAGGCATACCTGGAAAAGCAGTTGATGAATTACCGTTTTTCTGGTCTTACCTTAAATGGTTGGGGAAATTTATCCAATCAATTTACGGTTTTGTGCTTTCTGGCAGGCGGTGTTGCCGCATTTCTATCTTACTGGTACCGCTGCGATAATTATTACATAGTTTTGTATGGGACCGTAGGGATTCTGGCAGGGCTTTTTACTTTGTTTGTAGATTGCGGAGTAAATCTTTCGGAGAGAAAAATTCAGCTTCTCAATGCCCTCCAGGATTATATGGAGAATTCCTTGTTTCAGCGTCTGTCCAGGGAAACAGCATCTGTTCTGGAGGGAAGCGTGAGGGAAAGCAGCCGGGGAGGAAACCGGGAAAATGGAGTCCGGGAGAGTGGAGGGCGCGAAGGTAACCGAAATGGCGGTATCCGCGAACTGAATATCCGGGATTTGACGATTACTGATAAGGAAGAACCGGACAAGCCTGCCCCAGAGGGAATCCGCACCATTTCTCCGAGAGACCGTTCCAGGGCGGAGAGAGTCAAAGCAGAGCGTTCCAAATCGGATAACCTTAGGACTGTGACGGCAGAGAATATGGAGGAGAGAGAAGACCCCGCAGAACGTTCTTCTAAAAAAACCGGCCGTGGGGCGAAAAGGAATCAGAAGGAAGACCAAGATTCCCAGATGGACTATTTAAAACGCAGTTTGGAACAGATTGCAGCCAGCCGGGAGAAAAATTCGGGGGATGGAGACTGGATTAAGGAGCTGTCTTCCGATGAACTGGAACTGGTCGATGAAATCCTGCAGCAATACCTGGTTTGATAGCGAATTGATAGAAAATTTATATCGCATTTCCTGCTTGTATGTGGTATAATTTGGATAAGCGTGATATAATTTTCTAAAATTACAGAGAAGAAGGAGAAGCAGGTATGGGAAAAGAAGTAACTTTTGATTATTCTAAGGCATGTGGTTTTATTTCTTCAGAAGAGCTTCAAAACATGAAGGCCGCCGTTATGGGAGCCAAGGAAGTATTGATCTCCAAAAGCGGCGCTGGCAATGACTTTTTAGGCTGGATTGACCTTCCGGTAGATTATGATAAGGATGAATTTGCAAGAATTAAAAAGGCAGCTGCTAAGATTCAGAGCGATTCAGATGTGTTATTAGTAGTCGGCATCGGTGGTTCTTATCTGGGAGCAAGGGCGGCGATTGAATTTCTAACTCACAGCTTTTATAATGTGTTGGATAAGGCAGACAGGAAGACTCCTGAGATTTATTTTGTCGGTAACAGCATCAGCAGCAAGTATATTAAGGATCTTCAGGATGTGCTGAAGGGAAAAGATTTCTCTATCAATATTATTTCCAAGTCCGGAACGACTACGGAGCCGGCGATTGCATTCCGGGTATTTAAGGAGATGCTGATTGAGAAGTATGGCAGGGAAGAGGCCAACAAGAGAATCTATGCTACGACAGATAAGGCGAGAGGAGCTTTGAAAAACCTGGCAAATCAAGAAGGTTATGAGAGCTTCGTGGTTCCGGACGATGTAGGAGGACGTTTCTCCGTATTGACTGCCGTAGGCCTGCTTCCAATTGCAGTCAGTGGGGCAGATATTGACAAGTTGATGGAAGGTGCCGCTTATGGAAGAACAAAAGCCTTGGAGACTCCGTATGAGGAGAACCCAGCATTGCTTTATGCGGCTATCCGCAATATTCTGCTGAGAAAAGGTAAGAATGTGGAGATTGTGGCAAATTATGAGCCAAGCCTTCATTATGTATCAGAGTGGTGGAAGCAGCTGTATGGAGAGAGCGAAGGAAAAGACCAGAAGGGTATCTTCCCGGCGGCGGTAGATTTGACTACGGATCTGCACTCTATGGGACAGTTTATTCAGGACGGCGCAAGAATTATGTTTGAAACCGTTATTAATGTAGAGGAATCTCAGTCAGAGGTGGTCCTGAAAGAGGAAGAGGTTGATACGGACGGCATGAATTATCTGGCGGGAAAGAATGTTGATTTTGTCAATAAGAGTGCCATGAACGGTACCATGCTGGCCCATACGGATGGACAGGTTCCTAACCTGAAGGTGAATGTTCCGGAGCAGAATGCGTATTACTTAGGACAGCTGTTCTATTTCTTTGAGTTTGCCTGCGGTATCAGCGGATATCTGTTGGGTGTAAATCCATTCAATCAGCCAGGTGTGGAAAGTTACAAGAAGAATATGTTTGCTCTCCTTGGAAAACCAGGATATGAGAAGGAAAGAGAAGAGCTGATAAAGAGACTGTAAGGCTTCACGGAAATCATATAAAAAGGGGCTGCTGTAAAACGATGTGGAAATCATCTCTTTTGCAGCCGTCCCTTTTCGTATCTGTCTAATCATCATTCTTCTATAATCTGAATTTCTAAAAAATCAAAATCTATGTGTTCAATAAAATGATCCTGTTTAAAACGGGTTTTGGCATGAAGTTGGAATTCATGGATATTGGCATCCAGCCAGATAGGCTTTCCCAAATCGAATTTATAGCAGATGTCATCCAGGGCCTGAAAGACCATTTGAGTTCTGGACAGGCTGTAATCGCTGATTGAAATGGTAGTGTCTTTCAGAAGATGATTATCTTTTATTATCTTTCCCCACATGCGGAACATAAGATATCCTCCTAACATAGAATATAGATTCCTGGCATCCAGCCATATCAGTTTAGCAAATTTTGCAAGAATTGTCAAAAAAACTACCGGGCTTTCTTGTAAAGAAAAATATTAAGAGGTATAATATATTATTATACAATTAGTTCCAGACAGCGGCCATGGTAAGGCTATGTTGATATGCATCAAAGCGGGGGGAGCCGATGAGTAGGCAGACTTGATACAGGTCATCAGATTTACAGGGCTAAGGAGGACAGATGATGAATGTCATCACAGACTACGGAACATTTTTGCGGGAAGCAAAATCGGCAGTGATGGAGTTGACAGAGTTAGAACATCAGGAAGAGAATTTGGCAAAACAGTTAAGACAAAACCAGAAGACATTAGACATGGAGAAAAAGGCGCAAGAGGATAAGATCAATCAGACTACGAAGAAGCGTCTGGGTGAGATTACCTCCAGCTATGATAAGGAGTTAAGTAAAGGCCAGGAACAATTAAAAAAGGCCAGAAGTAAACGGGAGAAGGCGAAAAGCCAGGGGGTGAAGGAGCGGATTGTAGAGGAAACTTCGGACTTGAGAGACGATAATCGAAGAATCCGTCTGCAAATCAAGACTCTGTTTCAGCAAAACCACGTTCCAGGATACTGCAATACAAATTTATATTATGCGCTTTATTTTCCTAAGCAAATAAAAGAGTTTTTAAAATTGCTGCTGGTGGTCGTGCTTTGTTTTCTGCTGATTCCCTATGGAATCTATCTGCTTCTGCCCCAGCGGACCGTGCTGTTTTTAGTGGGGATTTATTTTGTGTGTATTTTAGTCTTTGGCGGGGCATACGTGTTTATAGGGAACCGTACCAGAGAACATTATGGGACAGCTTTGCGGGAAGGAAGAAATCTGCGGAATCAGATTCATGACAATACGAAAAGAATCCGCAGAATTACCCGTTCCATCAAACGGGATAAGAATGAGGCGATTTATGATTTGCAGAAATTTGATGATGAGATTGCTCAGATAGAGCAGAATCTGTCGGAGACGGCCGCAAAGAAAAAAGATGCTCTGAATGCTTTTGAGACAGTGACAAAGAATATTATTGCCGATGAGATTACGGAAGCCAGAAAAGATAAAATTACCAATATGCGCAATCAGTGTGATGAACAGG
The DNA here is from genome assembly GCA_910588325.1 of uncultured Hungatella sp. Taxonomy (GTDB): domain Bacteria; phylum Bacillota; class Clostridia; order Lachnospirales; family Lachnospiraceae; genus UBA3402. The sequence goes on along the minus strand of CAJUPP010000033.1, from coordinate 33,075 downwards.
AGAAGAAGCTGCAAAAACTGCGGGAGGCCATTAAGACAAGAACCCTCTATATTACGGACTGTTATGGTTCCTATCTGTCCCGGGAATTTCTGCAGCCGGAAAAGCTGGATGCTTTGGCGGATATCATGCAAAGGGGAACGGCTGCAAATTTAAGTGAAGCTATGGAGCAGTACAGGAAAAACGCATAAATCTTTAAAACCTGGTCTATAATAGCAGTAAGAATTTGGAACAGGTGAGTAAAAATGGATATTCGAAGAAGAAAATCTCCCTCCAATGGCAGGGAGATTTATTATTACGATACATCGAAGGAATTTGAGGCGGCAGAACTGGCGGCAAGGCTTTACATGATGATGAGGGAGGAACTGAAAAAGGGGCAGAAAAATAAGGTACTGGTTTTGTGCATAGGAACAGACCGGTCGACCGGTGACAGCCTGGGGCCATTGATTGGGTATCAGTTGAGACAGAGAGGGTTAAAGCACATCCATGTGGTTGGGACATTGAACAGACCTGTACATGCCATGAATCTGGAGGATACCATCTTTCTTTTAGAGCAGGAGTGTTCGGACTATTTAATTATTGCTGTAGACGCTTCTGTGGGAATGAGCAGCCATGTAGGATGTATTACTTTGGGGAAGGGGGCTTTAAAACCTGGTCTGGGGGTCAGTAAAGAATTGCAGGCAGTGGGAGATTTGTTTATTACAGGAATTGTCAGCGGATGCGGCGGATATGATCCTATGATGCTTCAAAGTATTCGGCTGAGCACAGTGATGCGGATGGCGGAATGTATCAGTGACAGCATTTGTCTTGTCGAAAAATTATGGGAATCTATGGCATTGGTTTGACAGATTTTGCACAAACTCCATGATATGATTGGCATTAGCATATTAGAGAATCAGTTAGTGCCAGAAATAAATAGTGGGGTGAGCCTATGGGAGAATTATATAATCCATTTCCGAAATTACCAAAGAATATAAGGCAGATTGGAGAACGAGACCAGACAGTAAGACTGTATCTGGAGGATTATGTGAACACATACTTAAGACGGTTATATCCAAAGGGAGGACAAGACCTGAGAGTAGGTTTGCTGCTTGGTACGTCGGAGGAGCATGATGGAACGCCATATTTATTTGTAGATGGTGCGTTGGAGATGGATGACGTGGCAGAAAGCAGCGACAAGGTGATTTTGACAGAGAGCGCCTGGAAGAAGGCATATAAAACCATGGAGGATATGTTTCCCAAAAGAGAAATTATGGGGTGGTTCCTGTGCGGAGAGTCAGGAATGACATTAAGCCCACTGAATTACTGGAAACAGCATGGACAGTATTTTTCCAAAAAGAATCAACTGATGTATCTGAATTCCGGTTTAGAGGGAGAAGAGGCAGTATACATTACATCGGAAGATGGTTTTTACAAGCTTCAGGGTTACAGTATTTACTATGAACGGAATCAGATGATGCAGGATTATATGATTCTTCGCAAAGATGCCAGAAGGGTAGAGTCCGGAAGTGGGGATTCTGTGATTCGGGATTTCCGGCAGCGTATGGAGGACAATAAGAGCCAGGCAGTGGCCCAGAGAGGAACTATCAAGGTGCTGGGAACGCTGTGCAGTGCATTGGCAGTTATGGTTTTGGCAGGTGGTGTAACCATGTTTAATAATTATGAAAAGATGAAGAACATGGAGGCAGTTTTGACTTCTGCCCTTCCGGGAGAGGTTATGGCAAAAGGGGAAGCAGAGCCATCTGGAGAGGAACTCCTGGTGGAGGAGCCAGCAGGAAATGTGTATCCTACAGCGGCTCATGAAACCATGTCCAATACATATCCTGGTGGACAAGCCGGCAGCGAAGGTGGACAAGCCGGCAGCGAAGGTGGACAAGCGGATGAGATGGAGATGAATCTGCCTGGCAGTCTTACTGAGTCAGAGGGGAATGATGCAGGAGAAGGAAGCGGCTCAGGCAATAGCGGAAGTGAAACTACAGGGGAAGAGAAATCCGGGAATAACGGCGAAGATGATTCTGACAGCAATCCGTCAGAAGGCAATGCACAGCAGGTCCTTGCTGAGGGAAATACTTATAAGGTACAGGACGGAGAGACTTTATATGGAATTTGTCTGAAAATTTATGGAAATGGAAGTATGTTAAGTGAAATCTGTGAATTAAATGGCCTGGAAGATGAAAATAAGATTATATCCGGCCAGAATTTGATTCTTCCGTAGGGACATATTCTGTGCTATACTGTTATACAGCAAATAGGTTTTTACCGATAGGAAAAAGAGATTTTGGAGAATTACGGATGAGTGACATAAATTCCATGAGCCGGGAACTAAAGAAGAGACAGCTTCGGAGCAGGGTGATTACACCTGGAGAACCCCGGCCCCGCCCCCAGGCTCAGCCGCCGGAGGAAGACGGACAGGAGGTTGTGAAACAGGCACATCGCAAGGTTATGTGGCGCCGTCTGATAATACTGGCACTGCTTGGGATTTTGCTGGCTGGTTTTATAGGGGGATTTTTTTGGTATCAGAGATATTATCAATTTGAAAGCATCACCGTAGGATGGGAACGGCAGTTAGAGAGAGAAGGAAATTTTACTGCTTATGAAACATTTGGGACAAACCTGTTAAGGTACTCAAAGGACGGAGCTTCTTACATCGATGCAGCCGGGAAGGATGTGTGGGTTCAGAGTTATGAGATGAGGTCCCCGATTGTGGCGGTGAACGGAGATTATGCGGCCATTGCGGATCAGCAGGGAAATAATATTTATATCTGTGACTTAAACGGGTGTCAGGGAGTGGCCACTACGGTGCTTCCGATTATCAAGGTGACAGTGTCTGCCAAAGGTGTAGTAGCGGCTATTTTGGAGGATCAGACGGCCAGTGCAAGCTATATTTATTTTTATCGGAAAGACGGTACGGAGATAAAGCTTTTTATAAAGGGAGTTCTGGGAGGAAATATTGGTTATCCGTTGGATATCAGCCTGTCTCCGGATGGAACCATTTTGATTGGTTCTTATGCATTTATCGAGGGCGGCATGCTGAAAAACAGGGTGGCGTTTTATAATTTCTCCGAAGTGGGGAAGAATGCACTGAATCGTTTTGTAGGAGGTTTTCACGACATTTATGAGAATAGTATGGTGCCGAGAGTCCGGTATCTGAATGATACATATGCGGTGGCTTTTGCAGATAACAGTATTTCGTTCTATACATCGGCGGATGTAATGTCACCGGCGCTAGTGACACAGGTACCTGTAGAGGAGGAAATTAAAAGTGTGTTCTGCAGTGATAAATATGCAGGAATTATCGTAAAATCTGTCTCAGGGGAATATGATTTCCGTATGGATCTTTATGGAGTGAATGGTGAGAAGTTGTTTGGTGTTGATTTCAGTTATTTGTATGATCATGTGGACATTGACGAAGACTTCATCTTTTTGTACAATGAGAACAGTTGTAAAATATATAATTCTCATGGTATTCTGAAATACGAGGGAGAGTTTGATTTTACGGTTTCCAAGATAAATAAGGGCAGCCAGCCGAACCAGATTATTGTGGCAGGGCCGCAGGTTATTAAAGAAATCAGGCTGCATTGATAGTTTAAAATTCTTAAGAAAAGGGGTAGAGTACAATGGCTAAAAAATGTATTGGTGTGGATGTGGGAGGAACAACCGTAAAAATTGGTTTGTTTGAAATTACGGGAGACCTTCTGAAAAAATGGGAGGTTCCTACCAGAACGGAGGAGCATGGAAAATATATATTGAATGATGTGGCGGCATCTATTTTGGAAGTGTTAAAGCAGGAGAATCTTTCCTTAGATGATATAGAGGGAGCCGGGATTGGAGTTCCAGGGCCGGTGAAGAGAGACGGATATGTGGAGGTTTGTGTGAACTTAGGGTGGAGAGACAGATATCCGGCTAAGGAGTTAAGCCAGCTGTTGAGCGGTGTCCCGGTTCAGTGCGGGAATGATGCCAATGTGGCGGCTTTGGGTGAAATGTGGAAAGGCGGTGGCGAGGGCTACACAGATATTGTTATGGTGACATTGGGAACCGGCGTAGGCGGCGGTGTCATTTTAGATGAAAAGATTTTGCCGGGAAAGCATGGGCTGGGCGGAGAGATCGGCCACATTCATGTTCGCGATGAGGAGACAGAGAATTGCAACTGCGGAGCGAAGGGATGCCTGGAGCAGGTTGCTTCTGCTACAGGAATTGCAAGAGAGGCCAAGAGAAAGATGGCTGCTTCTGATAAGGATTCAATGCTTCGGAAAACAGGAGAACAGATAACAGCAAAAGATGTGCTTGATGCTGCAAAGGCTGGGGACGCATTGGCTCTGGAGGTAATGGATACAGTAGGACATTATCTTGGAATTGTCCTGGCTCAGCTGGCATTGACCGTGGATCCGGATATTTTTGTGATTGGCGGAGGCGTGTCTAAGGCAGGCCTGTTTTTGATTGATATCATAGAAAAACATTATAAACAGTATGTGGCTATCTCTGAAGACCATGCAATTATCGGCCTGGCAAAGCTGGGGAATGATGCCGGGATTTATGGGGCGGCCAGAATGGTACTGAATTAAAAGATGCAGGCACTTTTGGGAATTTCCAGAAGTGCTTGTGTTATAAAATGAGGAGACCCCAGCCGTTTCCAGCCGGGGTAATTATGAAAAATCTATGTGCAATTTAACAATAGAAACGATATGTATCATCGAATTTCTATACAAATAGTATAAAAATTATATGTGAACAGAATATGAACGTAGTGTAAATAGATTATGAAAGTTGTGTTTCCCTCCATCCTGCAGTCCTTGTTTCTCTATTGCAGAATGTCCAGTATAATTAAGCACATAAGGCAAAAGAGGAGAAGAGAGAAAGAAAAAAGCTCTGAAGGGCCAAAAAGAGGGATTAAAAATCAGAGAAATGTAAGAGAGAAGAAGACGAATCTATGTATAAATCTGAAATAAATCAAAATTTTGTGCTTGTTGCTGGCGTTCACTCCATGCGGAAAATTTTGTAAAATTCCCAGATGTACACATGGGAGGAGGTATGGTATAATCTTGATAAAGATTGTACTGGCGCCGGTTCGCGTCCGAACGAAGAGAGGACAAAATCCGAAGCGAACCGTGTGCATCCCACGGAGGGAGTATGTCCGGAGGACATGGTATAATCTTGATAAAGATTATACCTGCGCCGGTTCGCGTCCGACCAAAGGGAGGACTGTTTCCGAAGCGAACCGTGTGCATCCCACGGAGGGAGTATGTCCGGAGGACATGGTATAATCTTCACAGAGATTATACCGCGTCGAGCGAAGCGGGTGTGCATCGTATAAAAGTCAGGAGGAAATACACAAAAATCAGGCGGCAGCCTTGCTGTGGCTAATGTACTTTGGAGGAAAAGACATATGGGGGTATTTGCGAAGAAAGGAAAGACAACGGAAGAGGATGACGTAAGACGGGCATCACAGGAGCTGAACCAGCAGAGGGAGAAGAAAGAGAATGACAGCAAATCATGCTACAGCCATCTGGAAGCACAGTTTCTGATGAAAAACCATGGGGTTGTGCTGAAGCTGTATATTGAGAATTTCAAGAGAATGAATGATCTCTTTGGCCTGGAATATTGCGACGAGCTGCTTGAGGAGATTATGAAGTACTTGGAACTAAAGACCGGGTGTGTGGTTTACCGGTATGTTGGTGTAGAGTTTATTATAATCATGAAGAATCGGACCATAGCCGATGCATCCTGGCTTGTGGAACAGCTGACGGAACGATTTAATGAGAGCTGGACCATAAAAGGGACCGATTGTCTGTGTTCGGTTCAGATTGCTTTGTGTGCCTACCCCGGATATGCTTCCAATGTCGGTGAGATACTGAAATATCTTGATATGGCAGTATCCCACGGGGCGGAGACAGGAAGCAATCAGGTCATTGTCTATGATCAGGATCTGCATCAGCAGTTTGTGCGGAGACAGACCATTGCCAAATATCTGAACACCGCCATTTCCAAAGGGGAGACGAAAGTCAGCTACCGCCCTATTTATAACAGAGAGAAGAAGGGCTTCTCCAGAGCGGAATTCCAGATGAGGATCTTTGTGCCGGATCTGGGGATGGTTGACAGCAGTGAGTATCTTTCCATTGCAGAGGATACAGGGCAGGTCCGGCAGGTAGAGTATTATGCCCTGGACAGGGCGGCGGCTGCGGTTGCAGGCCTTTTACAGAAAAACAGGAATTTTGAATCCATTGCCCTCCCAGTATCTTCCATGCTGCTGTTACAGGGAGATTTTCTGCAGGAAGTGTCTCGAGTGATGGAGACCTATAAGCTTCCTCCCAAGAAACTGGCCATTGAGATTGACGAGTATGCGGCAGTGACTTCCTATGCCAAACTTACGGTGCTTCTACAGGGCTTGGCCTGGATGGGAGTGGAGCTGATTCTAAACAATTTCGGCTCCGGAAGCACGGGATTAAGCAGGATCTTCGACCTGCCGGTAGATACGCTGAAGTTTAACCGCAGCTTTGTGGAAGAACTGGAGAACAGTGCCAAGTTTGCCCCGGTCATTGGCGGACTGGTGCAGATTGCCAAAAAGATGAAGAAAAAGGTGATTGCAGAAGGCGTAGAGACCCAGAGACAGAGAGAATTTTTAGATAAATTCGGCTGCACCATGCAAATGGGTTCTTACTATTCGCCGGTGATACCGGAGAAGGAACTTCTGTCTGTTCTGAGGACATTTTCAGACGGCTCCAGATAGAACGGGCAGGGGACTATGAATCAAAGCGATAGAGAGCAGCAGCGTCAGACTGCTGCGATGGAGGAAAATGACAGAATATAACAGGGATAAAACTATTGTAGTAGGGCACAAGAATCCAGATACGGATTCCATCTGTTCTGCCATCTGCTATGCCAATCTGAAAAGGCTCCTTACAGGACAGGAGTTTCAGCCGCGCAGGGCAGGACAGGTAAACGGGGAGACCAAGTTTGTGCTGGATTATTTTGGCGTGGATGCGCCAGAGCTGATTGAACATGTAAAGACCGAGGTGCGGGACATTGATATCCGCAAGATCAAGGGCGTAAGCAAAAATATTTCTCTGAAAAAAGCCTGGAATACCATGCAGGAAGCAAGTGTTGTGACTCTGCCGGCTGTGACCGAGGATAATATGCTGGAGGGGCTGATTACCGTAAGCGATATTGCCCAGTCCTACATGAATGTGTATGACAGCAGCATTCTGTCCAAGGCCAATACCCAGTACTCCAATATTATTGAGACGCTGGAAGGCGCTTTGCTTATCGGCGATGAGAATGCATATTTCAATGAAGGAAAGGTGCTGATCGCGGCGGCTAACCCGGATATGATGGAGTATTATATCAACAAGAACGACCTGGTGATCCTGGGAAACCGCTATGAGTCTCAGCTGTGCGCCATCGAGATGGAGGCAGCCTGTATTATCGTCTGCGAGGGGGCTGCCGTGTCCATGACCATAAAGAAGCTGGCCCAGGAGCATGGCTGTACGGTGCTTACTACGCCCTATGATGCCTATACGGCAGCCCGTCTGGTGAACCAGAGTATGCCTATCAGCTATTTCATGAAGACGGAAAATCTGATCACCTTTGAGGAGACAGACGTGATTGACGAGATCAAGGATGTGATGGCCAGCAAACGCCACCGGGATTTCCCGATTCTTGACAAGGATGGAAAATATAAGGGGATGATCTCCAGGCGGAATCTGCTGGGGGCCAGAGGTAAATCTCTGATTCTGGTGGATCACAATGAAAAGAGCCAGGCAGTGGACGGAGTGGAAAATGCCAGGATCCGGGAGATCATTGACCACCACAGGCTGCGCTCTATTGAGACCATATCTCCGGTATTTTTCCGCAACCAGCCTCTGGGGTGTACGGCAACCATCATTTACCAGATGTATCAGGAGGCAGGTATAGAGATTGACAGGACCATTGCAGGGCTTCTGTGCAGCGCCATCATATCCGATACCCTGCTGTTCCGTTCCCCCACCTGCACCCAGGTAGATAAAAATGCGGCCCTGGCCCTGGCGGAGATTGCCGGGATCAAGGCGGAGGATTATGCAGTGGATATGTTTTCAGCAGGAAGCAATCTGAAAAATAAGACAGAGGAAGAGATTTTCTATCAGGATTTTAAACGGTTTACAGCCGGGAAGATTACCTTTGGAGTAGGGCAGATAAGCTCCCTCAACGGACAGGAACTGGAGCAGCTTAAGGGGCGGATGCAGCTTTATATCAGACAGGCCTTTCAGACCCACAACGTGGATATGATGTTTTTTATGTTAACCAATATTCTGACAGAGTCTACTACCCTTCTGTGCGAGGGCCAGGGGGCAGGCCAGATGATTCTGAAGGCTTTTCATGTGGAAAGCGACGAGACGGCAGAGAGGGACGCTAAGCAGGGAATTGTGGAGCTTCCCAAGGTGGTATCCAGGAAGAAGCAGCTGATTCCTGCGATTATGGTAGCATTGCAGGGGTAGCGGGCCGGCTGCAGGACAGGAGGAATAGAACAGATGACATTTATTTATCCGGCGGTGTTTACACCCCATAAGGATGGAAAAGGATATCATGCAAAGTTTCCGGATCTGGAAGACTGCTGGGCAGACGGGCCGGATCTGGAGGATGCCATAGAGAATGCCAAGGAGGCAGCCTATAACTGGATCTGTGCGGAACTGGAGGAGGAGGATCCACAGTTTCCGGAGGTGTCTCATGTGGAAGATATGGAACTTCCGGAGGGCAGCTTTGTAAAGCAGCTGATGATTGTGGTAAAGCTCCTTCCGGACAATGATTAATGGGAACTATGGTGATGAAGGGATCCGATTCTATGGATAAGGAAAAAGGAGAAAAGCTGTCAAAACAGTACTGGCAGGGCGGAAATATGCTGTACCCGGTTCCGGCAGTTATGGTAAGCTGCCGGCGGGAAGGGGAAAAGCCCAATATTATTACAGTGGCCTGGGCCGGAACGATATGTTCCTCGCCTCCCATGGTCTCTGTCTCCGTGCGGAAGGAACGGTATTCCTACGATATTCTGAAGGAGACCGGCGAGTTTGTCATAAATCTTGTGACAAAGGATCTGGTTTTTGCAACAGATTACTGCGGCGTCAGATCCGGCCGGGAGGAAGACAAGTTTGTCCGCATGAATCTGACACAGCAGCCTTCAAAGCATATTCAGGCGCCGGGGATTGCAGAGAGCCCTCTGAATCTGGAATGCAGGGTTACACAGATCATTCCCTTAGGTAGTCATGACATGTTTTTGGCCAAGATTCTGGGCGTTACTGTGGATGAACGGTACATGGATGAGCATGGGAAATTCCATCTGAATGAAGCCGGTCTTGTGGCCTATTCGCATGGAGAGTATTTCGAATTGGGAAAGAGGCTGGGAAAATTCGGCTATTCTGTGGCAAAGAAAAAGGGCCGTCAGCGCTGCCTTTAAGGAAGGTGGATAAACTGTGAAAGGACTGGAGAAGGCCGATTGGAGAGATCAGAACTTCGGCATGATTCAGGTATCAGGAAAGTATGAAGAACAACGACTTCAGAAACATTACTCTTATCGGTATGCCTGCGGCAGGCAAGAGCATGGTGGGAGTACTTTTGGCCAAACGGCTTGGATATTCGTTTGTGGATGTGGATATTCTTATCCAGGAAAAAGAAAAACGGCTGCTGAAGGAGATCATTGCCCAGGAGGGACTGGAAGGATTTCTAAAGGTGGAAAACCGTGTCAACCGGCTGCTGCAGGCAGAGCGGTCCGTGATCGCACCGGGCGGCAGCGTGATCTATGGGAAAGAAGCTATGGAGCATCTGAAGGAGATCAGTACGGTTGTATATCTGCAGTTAAGCTATGAGGAAGTGGAGAAGAGGCTTGGGAACCTGGTGGACCGGGGGGTGGCTTTTAAGGAAGGCATGACCCTTCTGGATCTTTATAATGAAAGGGTTCCTTATTATGAAAGATATGCGGATATTACTATAGCGGAAGCCGGAAAAACGGCGGGAGATGTGGTGGATGAATTAAGAGGGATGGCAGAGGCTGCATGGGCTGCCGGGCCGCCGCATTGCCAGCGAGTGTGAGAACACCGAAGGCGCAGAACCATCGACGTTCACGGACGGTCAGGCGTATCATCAAAGGGTACAGGAACATTTACACAATAAAAGAACAAAAATAAAAAGTAAGCGAATAAGAATGGAGGTATGCGGTTTATGAAAAAGTTATTTGCTATCGGAGAGGCGTTGATTGATTTTATTCCGGAGGAATCCGGCAAGGAACTGAAAAATGTCTGCGGTTTTCAGCCCAAGGTAGGAGGTGCTCCGGCCAATGTCTGCGGAGCTTATGTAAAGCTGGGGGGAGAAGGAGCGCTGATCACCCAGTTAGGAGCCGACCCTTTTGGCGACAAGATTGTGGAGGAGTTTACACAGTGCGGCATTGACTGTACCTATGTAAAACGGACGGACAAGGCCAATACATCTCTGGCCTTTGTGGCGCTCAAGGAGGACGGCAACAGAGAATTTTCCTTCTACCGCAAGCCGGGCGCCGATATGATGATGGAAGCCAAGGATATAGAAGCCCCCTGGTTTCAGGATGCCTTTGCCCTTCATTTCTGTTCCGTATCTCTGGGAGACTTTCCTATGAAGGAGGCTCACAGAAAAGCCATTGACTGTGCCTTAAGAGCAGGGGCCGTCATAAGCTTTGACCCCAACATCCGCCTGGCACTGTGGGATAATCCGGAGGCTCTTAAGAATGTGATTTGGGAGTTTGCTCCCATGGTTCATGTGCTGAAGATTTCGGATGAGGAGCTGGAGTTCATTACTGGTGAGACAGATATTAAGGCAGTTCTTCCCAGACTGCTTCAGGGGAATACCAAGATGGTGATCTACACCAGAGGTTCGGAAGGAGCAGAGTGCTACACAGAGAAAAATCACGGGTTTGCTGCCAGCCAGAAGGTGAAGGCAGTGGATACAACCGGTGCCGGAGACGGATTTATCGGGGCATTTCTGTACTGCATGGCCAGAGACGGCGTAACGGTGGATACACTTGCCGGACTCAGCAAGGAAAAGATGGAGGAGTATCTGGCTTTTGCCAACAAATTCTGTGGTATGAGCGTGACAAAACCGGGAGCCATTGCCTCTTACCCTTCTTTGGGTGAGATGAAATAAACTATGAGAACAATTTATTATAATGGTTCCGTTTATACAGGGGCTCTGCCGTTGGTTCAGGCGTTTGTTGTGGAAAACGGAACATTTCTGTTTGCAGGAACCAGCCGGGAAGCCAGGGTTATGGCGCAGGAAGAGGATTCTCTGGTAGACCTTCAGGGAAGGTTTGTGTGCAGCGGATTCAATGACAGCCATATGCACCTTCTCAGCTATGGAAATATGCTGAATGCAGCGCAGCTTGCCGGCAGAACCGGAAGCCTGGCGGACATGATCCAGTGTCTCACCGAGCATAAAGAAAAAGGCTCTGCAGATACCTGGATAATCGGACGGGGATGGAATCAGGATTATTTTACGGACGAACACCGGATGCCCAACCGCTTTGACTTAGACAGGGTCTCCGCTGCCATGCCGGTCTGCGCGGTGCGGGCCTGCGGACATTGTCTGGTGGTGAACAGCAGGGCTCTGAAGCTTCTGGGAATCACCGCGAACAGCAGACAGCCGGACGGGGGACGGATCGGAATTGAGAACGGACAGCCGGACGGACGGTTTTATGATAATGCCATGGACCTGGTGTATGATGCAATTCCGGCTCCTGACAGAGAGGAGATAAAGGCCATGATTCTGGCGTCTGTAAAGGCGCTGAACGCCTGCGGAATCACCAGCTGCCAATCCGATGATTATATCGCGTTTCGGAAGGTATCATGGAGAGAGGTTAATGCTGCATTTAAAGAGCTGGAGGAATCCGGCCAGCTGACCGTAAGAGTTTATGAGCAGTGTAACTTTTCTGATGTGACAGACTTAAAGGAATTTATAGGAAGCGGGAACAAGACAGGGACCGGCTCTCATAGGTTTCGAATCGGCCCTCTTAAGATGGTAGCCGACGGAGCTCTGGGGGCCAGAACCGCATATTTAAGCAGGCCTTACGCAGATGACCCTTCGGTCTGCGGTTTTCCTCTATACAGTCAGGAAACCATAGACCGGATGGTTTCTTATGCCAACCGTCAGGGAATGCAGGCGGCAATCCATGCAATCGGAGACGCCTGTCTGGACATGGTGCTTCGGGCATATGAAAAGGCGTTGAAAGAATATCCCAGAGAGGATCCCAGACATGGAATTGTCCATTGCCAGATCACCCGTCCCGACCAGCTGGAGAAGATTGCTGAGCTGGGACTTCATGTATATGCCCAGGGAATCTTTCTGGATTATGATTCCCGCATTGTAGAAGAAAGGGCAGGAAAAGAACTGGCATCCTCCAGCTACAGCTGGAAGACACTGATGGAAAAGGGTGTCTCTGTCAGTAACGGAAGCGACTGCCCGGTGGAGTACCCGGATGTATTAAAAAGCATTCAATGTACGGTGACCCGGACGCCTCTTGACGGATGCCGTCCGCCCTATCTTTCGGAACAGGGATTTACGATTCAGGAAGCACTGGACAGCTATACGATCCACGGCGCCAGGGCAAGCTTTGAAGAAGGGAAAAAAGGACGTATCCAGCCGGGGATGCTGGCAGATTTTGTGATCTTAGAGCAGAATCCTTTTGAGACAGAGACAGATAAGATAAAAGATATCGGTGTTTTGGCTGCTTATGTGGGCGGAAGAAACGTATTCTTAAAGGAAAACGGGATTTAAAACGGTTAGGAGCGGTTTATGCCCTGAGCAAAGTGAAAGGAATGACTATAAATATGAAAGATGCAGAGCAGATACTATCATGGTCAGATGACATATACCGTTTTGTAATGCAGGTTATGGATTATATGAAACAACCCCGGGATTATGGAAACGGCGAGTTGCTTAATATGGTAGAAATCCATACCATTGTAATGATTGCCCGCTCCCCCGGTATTTGCATCAGCGATATTGCAAAACAGTGGAACCGGACTTTGGGGGCGGCCAGCCGTAACGTGGACCGGCTTCAGGCAAAGGGATACGTAGAAAAGAAAAAGACAGAGAATAACGGTAAAACCATTCACCTTTATGTAACGGAACAGGGGCGGTGTCTTGCGGAGCAACACCACCGCAACGATTTAGAGATAGCCCGCGAGTTATTCAATCAAATCAGCGAAAAACACAGTTTACAGGAAATAGAGGTATTTCATGCCGTTTTAGGAACCCTGCATACTCTCTATGAGAACAAGGACCATACCTGAAAATGCAGGGCAGCCTTTTCTCCAACAGGCAGATCACTCCATTGCATCTTTCATAACGCGGAGTATATTTTTATAAAATATTTTCTCGATTTCATTGGAAGAAAACGTTTCTCTTTTCAGGGCATCCTCCAAAAGATAAACCTTTGTGCAGTCACTGATTTCCAGATTACCCTCAATTCCGTCAAAATCACTTCCGATTCCAACGCACTCAACCCCGCCGACGTTTGCAATATGCCGCGCATGTCTGGCAATTTGAACTACGGTGCTGTCCTTACACCGGATATCAGGATTAAGAAACTCCGGGCCAAAGGTCAGGCCTGTTACCCCGCCTGCGTTGCCGAGAATCCGTAGCTGGTCATCGGTCAGATTTCTTGTATGGGGACAAAGGGCCCTGCTGTTAGAGTGTGTGGCCAGAAACGGCTTTTTACATATGCGCGCCACATCATAAAATCCTCCCTCAGACAGATGGGATACATCTACAAGCATCCCCAGCTCCTGCATAAAGGATACTGCTGTTTTGCCAAAATCTGTAAGGCCCTTAGCCATCACTTCCGGATCGGATGAATTGGGTGAACCAAAACAGTTGGGCACATTCCATGTCAGAGAAATAGCGCGAAATCCCATGTCATAAAATCGTTTAATATTATCAATATCACCATTTACAGCCCGCCCGTCTTCCATGGTAAGGATAGCAGACATTTTTCCCAGTGCCCTGTTGCTTAAGATATCTGATGCATGATATGCCATTTGAATCTGTTCAGCATACAATTCCACATTTTTAAACAGATATCCACGCAGAATCTGAATGTATTCCTCATCACTGATTGCTTTGATACCAAACTGTTTCAGCATTCCCGAAGCAGGAAGATACACTGCAAAAAACTGAGCCAGCTGTCCTCCCTTTTTCATACGCATAAAATCAACACTTGTTGCCTCTGAATGATACAAATCAGCTTTTTCTTCATCCGCCAGCAACAACATGGATAAAGAATCACAGTGCATATCTATAAATTCCATGAAAATGTATCTCCTTACTAAAATTGTTTACATACTCAACAATAAAACTTTTTTTATATAAAGTCAAGTGTTTTTGAAGTCCTTATAATAAAGTTTTATAATTGAGCATAAAGTCTGCATTTTGTGACATAAAATAGTTGACATACTCAATAATCTGGATTATAGTTGAGCATATCAACAAAATGTATATCATGTAGACAACGGAGGAAAGGGGATTGGGTATCAAATGAGATTTGATTTTACAAGTATTATGGAACGTCATGGAATGGATGCCGTGGCAGTTGATGGTCTTGGCGCAATTCCGGGAATGACACCAGATATGCCAAAAGGTGGTTTCGATGTTATTCCTCTTTGGATAGCCGACATGAATTTCCCTACCGTACCAGCGATACCTCAGGCGATTATCGCCCGTGCAGAGCATCCGGCGTATGGCTACTTTTTCCCCACACCACAGTATTTCCAGGCGATTATTGACTGGCAAAGAACCTGCAATGGTGTGGAAAGCCTTACTCCTGATAACATTGGATATGAAAACGGTGTAATAGGCGGTATTGTCTCGGCATTGAATGTGTTCTGCTGTAAGGGGGATAAAGTGCTGCTTCATTCGCCTACTTATACTGGCTTTACATGGGGGCTGGAAGCCAATGGATACGATATTATCCACAGTCCGCTTATGTTAGACGAAAGCGGTACCTGGCGTATGGACCTTGCTGATATGGAACGTAAAATAGCAGACAACCACATCCATGCAGCGGTATTTTGTTCTCCTTTCAATCCATGCGGCCGAGTCTGGACACGAAATGAATTAGAGCAGGTAATGGCCTTGTTCCAAAAGTATGATGTAATGGTAATTAGTGATGAGATTTGGTCCGACCTTACGCTAAACGGATACAGGCATATTCCCACTCAGAGTATCAGCGAGGACGCCAGACAGCGGACGGTTGCCATGTATGCACCCAGTAAAACCTTTAATCTTGCCGGTCTTGTAGGAAGCTACCATATTGTATACAATAAACGCATTCGGGACCAGTTGGAGAAAGAAACGGCTCTCTCTCGCTATAACGAAATGAATGTGCTCTCCATGCATGCGCTGATAGGCGCTTACAGTCAGGAAGGCCATGCATGGCTGGAGGAACTACGGCAGGTATTGTCCCGGAATATTGACTATGCGTGGCGCTATATACAGGAGCGTTTCCAGGGGATTTCCGCATTTAAGCCGGAAGGAACATATATGCTTTATTTAGACTGTACTGGCTGGTGTACAGCCCATGATAAAACCATTGACGAAGTCTTAAAAGCAGGCTTTGACGTCGGCCTTGCCTGGCAGGACGGACGGAAATATGGAAGCCCGTGCCATATCCGTCTGAACCTTGCGCTGCCGCTTTCTCGCGTACAGGAGGCTATGGACAGAATGGACCGCTATGTATTCAACACCTGACGCAGAAAGGGAGGGATTCAAAATGGCTGCGGCTATAATAGGAATACCTTTGATGGGAAAAAGTTTAATCCGAAAATATATGCAGAACAAATATATTCAGTGTCTGCATAAGGCAGGTGCGCAGGTAAAAGTCCTGAACCCTGTACCTGATGCCGCAATAATCGATCAATACCTGGAAGAATGCGACGGCTTCCTTTTTCCGGGTGGGGCGGATATCAATCCCAAACTGTATGGAAGAGAAATACAGCAGGGATGCGGAAAGACGAATCCTGTCAGAGATGATTTTGAACTTCCTCTTATCATTGCCACGCTGGCAGCCCATAAGCCTGTTCTGTGTATCTGCAGAGGCATGCAGCTTCTGAATATTGCTCAGGGAGGTACACTGACACAGGATATCAAAACCATGCAGACATACAATCATGCCGATTTTTTTCACAGATCTGGTTCTACACACCCTGTGAAATTGGCAAAAGACAGTATGGTCTCCCGGATATTCAGCCGGGAAACCATTCAGGTAAACAGCCTTCACCATCAGGTTGTGGAGCATCTCGGAACCGGCCTGTATGCTGCGGCAAAAAGTCTGGAAGGATTTACTGAGGCAATCGAATTTCACAGCCGGAAGGCCTTTGCTCTGGGAAGTCAGTGGCATCCGGAACATATGGCTGCAAAGGATCCTTCACAGCAGGTTATTTTTGAACGATTTGTATCTGAAAGTAACTTATAAACATATCTTTAATTTTATACAGGAGGCAGGACATGAAATATTTTCAATTAATTTTTAGCCCTACAGGTGGGACAAAAAAGGTGGCTGATGCGGTTACTAAGCACTGGGATTCTGTCGTGGAGACCATTGACCTTTCTGATGCGGAGGCTGATTTTTCGCAATGTACCTTCAATGTGGAGGATGTAGTTCTGATCGCATTGCCTTCTTTTGCCGGGCGGGTTCCTTCTGTTGCGGTTGAGCGGCTGCAAAAGGTCCATGGCAATTCTGCAAAATGTATTCTGGTCTGCGTATATGGGAACCGCGCATATGAAGATACTCTTGCAGAGATGGAGGATGCAGCCAGGGCCAGCGGATTTGATATAATCGCTGCCATTTCCGCTGTTGCAGAACATTCGATCATGCATCAATATGCGGCGGGAAGGCCGGATGCAGAAGATCTGTCGCAGCTGGAGGGATTTGCCCGCAGGATTAAAGAAAAGCTGGATTCTTCTCTGGATTCTGGAAAAATCCAGATACCTGGAAACCGCCCGTATAAAAAATCCGGAGGTGCAGGGTTGGTGCCAAAGGCAACAAAAGACTGCATAAACTGCGGCTTATGTGCAAGACAGTGCCCTGTAAAGGCGATTGATCCGGCCGACGTGAGATCAACTGACAGTAAGAGATGTATTTCCTGTATGCGCTGTGTAACCCAATGCCCGCACAATGCAAGGGAAATAAACAGGGCAATCGTATCTGCTGCATCTTTGGCGATTAAGAAAGCTTGCTCTGTAAGAAAAGAAAGCGAGCTTTTTATATAATATCAAGAAGGCAGGGCTTCTGGCTCCAGCATCACTGCTTGCAATATCAATCAGATTATGCTATAGTAATCTCTGAAACAGAGCGGGGAACTTCTTGATTTTACAGTAAACCTTCATGCGCCCGGCGGGCAGGTTGCACCACCACCCATGAAAGTCAGGCGGGCGCATTTGGCATACCTGAATTCATGCCGCCTATTCGGCGGCGGACTTTCATAGTAACCCCTCATGCCGCTTTCCCGGCACCACCATGAATGAAAGAGGGGTTCCTGTGAACCCTCGGGGGATGCACACAAAATGCCAAAAGCGGGCATTTTGGCGCGTCGTACGGTCAGCGCAGCAGGTGCGCAGACCTACAGCAAGGATTCGGGACTTTCATAGTAATATCAGGAAAACTCCGCAATTAAATCCGGTGAGTTCGAAACCATCCTCACCTAAAACAAAACTAAGGAGAATGTACCATGAAAAATTCAAAATCAGACAAGACCATCTACTTTATGGTCCACGGGGCAGTGATTGCAGCGATTTACACAGTATTAACTATGCTCTTCGCACCCATCAGCTTCGGCCCTGTTCAGTTCCGGATCTCGGAAGCTCTATGTATCCTGCCATTCTTTACCCCGGCAGCGATCCCGGGATTATTCTTAGGCTGTTTTCTGTCCAACCTTCTGTGCGGTTCGGCCATGCTGGATGTAGTGTTCGGAAGCATTGCCACACTGTTAGGCGCCCTGGGCTCCTACAGGCTGCGCAAGACCAAATGGGCTGTGTGTATACCGCCTATTGCATCCAATACGATTATCATTCCCTGGGTGCTTCGCTATGCATATGGTTCCGTAGACTTGATTCCTGTTGCTATGCTGACGGTAGGCATTGGAGAGATTCTGGCCATAGGTGTTCTCGGAAACATGCTGCTGGTTATGTTGGAACGGTATGGTGGACTTTTTAAACGGATAACAGTGAAAAATTCATAAGACATGAAAAAAGAGGCAGAGAATCTGTAGATTTCCCGCCTCTTTTTTATTATAATAAGGAAGAGAATATAGGATTAAAGGTGGGAGGACTATGTATCAGATAGACTTTAAAAAGCCGGAGCATGTACATTTCATTGGGATTGGTGGTATCAGTATGAGCGGATTGGCAGAGATTCTGATGGAAGAAGGATTTACGGTGTCCGGTTCCGATTCACATAAATCAGAGTTGACAGAGCATCTGGAGGCAAAAGGAGTACAGGTATTCTATGGACAGAGAAGCTCCAATGTGGCGGATGATATTGATGTGGCAGTGTACACGGCGGCGGTTCATCCGGACAATCCGGAGTTTGCGGCAGCGCAGGAAAAAGGGATTCCCATGCTGACCAGAGCCCAGCTTTTGGGGCAGATGATGAAGAATTATAAGTATGCGGTGGGAGTTTCAGGAACCCATGGAAAGACGACTACAACCTCCATGGTGACAGAAATCCTGCTGGCAGCAGACCTGGATCCTACCATATCCGTAGGAGGGATTTTAAGCTCTATCGGAGGGAATATCCGCGTCGGAGGGCCGGAGTTATTTGTAACAGAGGCATGTGAGTACACCAACAGTTTCCTTTCCTTTTTCCCCAATATGGAGATTATCTTAAATGTGGAGGAGGACCATCTGGACTTTTTCAAGGATATCGGGGAAATTCGGCAGTCTTTCCGGCAGTTTGCACAGAAGATTCCGGAGTATGGAGTGCTGGTTATTAACAGGGATATTGAAAAATATGAGGAGATTGTAGATGGGCTGAACTGTAGAATTGTAACCTGTGGAAAACATGCTGACAGCGATTACAGGGCAGAGGTGATAACCTATGATGAGATGGCCAGGGCGTCCTTTGACTTGATGGTTAAGGGGGAGAAGGCTGCAAGAATAACCCTGGGAGTTCCGGGGGAGCATAATGTCTACAATGCACTGGCAGCCATTGCACTGTGCCAGGCACTGGAGGTAAATATGGAGTATATCCAGAAAGGACTGGCCAGGTTTTCAGGGACCAACCGGAGGTTTGAAAAGAAGGGAGAGATCGGCGGTGTAACCATCATTGATGATTATGCCCATCATCCTAAGGAAATTGAGGCTACATTGTCTACAGCAAAGAATTATCCCCATAAGAAGCTGTGGTGTGTCTTCCAGCCCCATACCTATACCAGGACCAAGGCGTTTCTGGACCGGTTTGCAAAAGTGCTGTCAGCGGCGGATGAGGTGGTTCTGGCGGATATTTATGCTGCCAGGGAGACGGATGATCTGGGTATCAGTTCTGCTGATATTGCCGAGAGAATTGAAAAGCTGGGAACCAGAGCCCACTATTTTAAATCTTTTGACGAGATAGAAACATTTCTTTTAGAAAATTGTGTGCACGGTGATTTGTTGATAACTATGGGGGCCGGAGATATAGTAAAAGTAGGGGAAAAGCTGCTTGGAAAGTGAGTTATCCACATTATCCACATAGTTTTCAACATTTTTCGTGGAAAGTTTATGTGGATTTCCTGTTTTCCGTCATTTATAAATTCACATATGGAGAATGCTGGAAATAAAGGGTTTCTGTCAGCATTCGACAAAAATATGTTTTTGTGTGGACCAGTCATCGACATTATCCACATTATCCACAATTGACCGGTGGAAAAATTCCGCCTATTTTCTTTTGGAAGAACCTGTGGTATGATGGACGGAGAGTGAATAAGGTGATGAAGGACAGGGTGAAGAACAGAGATGAGAAGTAAGTTTCAACTGGATGCAACAGTAATAGCCAATGAATTTATTGACAGATATATGCCATTGGCTAATGGTGAATATGTAAAAGTATACCTGTATCTGCTGCGTCACCAGGGGAAAGAGGTAGAGGTACCGGAGATAGCAGATGCTCTGAATCATACGGAGTCAGATATCAAACGGGCAGTGGCCTATTGGATACGGCAGGGATTGTTGATTCAGGAAGAAGAGCATGAGGAAGAAACGGATAGGGTGGGAGACGACAGCAGAGATCGAAAGATGCAGGAGACTCAAAAGCCGCAGGAGGAACAGAGGCAGCAGGTGAAACAGGAACAGCAAAAGCCGCCGAAACAGCAGGAACAGCCAGGGACTCAGGAACCAATCCTTGTGTTTGAGGAGACCCTTGTTTCCCAGGACTCTATAAAACAGCAGGATGCTCCGGCTCAGAAGAAGGGAAATGAACGGCCCCATTACACCCCGGAGCAGGTAGGACGTCTGGCAGGAGAGGAAGACTTTACTCAGCTTCTGTATATCTCACAGAAATACATGAATAAGGTGTTCACGCCAAGGGAATGTGAAGTGTTTGCATATCTGTATGATGCGCTTCATATGCCGGCGGAGCTTCTGGAATATCTGGTGGAGTATTGTGTTCAGGGAGAACACTATAGTATCCGCTATCTGGAAACAGTGGCATTGGACTGGCATAAGAGAAATATTTTGACAGTGGATACGGCAAAACAGTATACAGCTTCTTTTATAGATGAAGCATTTTCCGTGATGAGAGCCTTTGGCTTAAATGAGCGCAGACCAGGAGATGCGGAGATGGATGTGATTCGCCGATGGTTCCAACAGTGGGGATTTACAAAAGAGATTGTGCTGGAGGCCTGCGGAAGAACCTTAAAGGCTACCCACAGCCCCAGTTTTTCTTATGCCGATAAGATTTTGTCGGAATGGAAGAAGGCAGGGGTAAGAAGTCTGGCAGATGTAAAGAAGCTTGACGAAAAGAGAGAAAGCAGAAGAGCGGCGAAGATAGGAGCAGCTGCTGCAACCACCGCACCTAAACCGGCTAAGAATCAGTTTCACAATTTTGAACAGCGCAATACGGATTATGACGGGATGGTTTTGGAGCGGCTAAAACAGCGTCTGGATGCACCATAAAAGGAAAGCAGTTACAAAAGCAGCCGCAAAGGAATTTTCGGAGTATATGAGAAAGCCAGGAGGAAGGATATGGCATTAAGCAATTCCCAATATAATACGATTATGCGCATTTACAGCCAGAGGCAGCTGGAGAATAAGCATCGGCAGGACTTGTGCAGGCAGCAGATTTATGAGAAAATTCCTCAGATAAGGCAGATTGAAGATGAAATCAGTGCCCAGGCTGTGGCTTGTGCGAAAAAGCTGCTGGATGGAGATGTTCATGCCAGACAAATGTTAAAGCAGAATATTGAGGATTTAAGGGAGCAAAAGGAAGTTCTTTTGGCATACGGCGGATTTGCACCGGATTATATGGACATGCACTATCACTGTCCGGAATGTCAGGATACGGGATACATTGACGGACAGAAGTGCCGTTGTTTTAAGAAGGAGCAGATTCGGCTTTTGTATGCCCAGTCGAATATTGAAGAGATTTTGGAAAGGGAAAACTTTTCCGCATTTTCGTTTGAGTTTTATGACAGGAACAAGGTGATACCGGAGATACATATGACAGTGGCAGATTATATGAAGCAGGTCTATGGCTGGTGCCGGGAATATGTGGAGAATTTTCAGGATAAGGGAGGAAATCTGATTTTCACGGGCAGTACCGGTGTGGGAAAAACATTTTTGACCAATTGTATTGCCAAGGAGCTGATTGACCGGTATCAGTCGGTTATCTATCTGTCATCCAATGATTTGTTTGATATTTTTTCGAAAAATAAGTTCCATTATGAGACAGAGGAAGAGATGCGGGACATGTATCAGTATATTCTGGAATGTGATTTGCTGATTATTGACGATCTGGGGACAGAATTGAACAATACGTTTGTCTCGTCGCAGTTGTTTTACTGTATCAATGAGAGGCTTCTGAGAAAGAAAAGCACAATCATTTCCACGAACCTGTCACTGACTATGTTGAGAGATACATACTCCGATAGAATTTCATCCAGGATTATCAGCAAATATTCGATTATACCCCTGTATGGGGAGGATATTCGCACAAAAGTAGGTTGACTATCTTGACTATTTTGATGCATAATAATATAAAAGAGACATTGTGTGACTAATACAAACTGCATAGAGATGGAGGAAAACCATGATATACGAAGAGAAGACCATTGAAACCATTCCGGTAGGACCTCTTGGTCTGGTGCCGCTTAAGAGTTGCATGGAATTGGGAGAAAAGGTAAATAACTATCTTGTTATCTGGAGAAATGAGAGAGAAAGCGAACACAAATCAACGATTGCATTTGCAGGTTATCAGAGGGATTCGTACATCCTGAACACCAAAATCCCCCGTTTTGGTTCTGGCGAAGCAAAGGGAACAATAGAAGAATCCGTTCGCGGTGATGACTTGTATATTATGGTGGATGTATGCAATTACAGTCTAACCTATTCGCTGTGCGGCATGACCAATCACATGTCGCCTGACGACCATTTTCAGGACTTAAAGCGAATTATTGCGGCGGCGGCAGGTAAAGCCCGCAGAATCAATGTGATTATGCCGTTTTTGTATGAAGGCAGACAACATAAGCGTTCCGGAAGGGAATCGTTGGACTGCGCACTGGCGCTTCAGGAGCTGGTGAATATGGGGGTGGAGAACATTATCACTTTTGATGCTCATGACCCACGGGTGCAGAATGCCATTCCATTAAAGGGATTTGAGACAGTGCAGCCTATCTACCAGTTTATCAAATATTTATTAAAGACAGAGACTAAGCTGCAGATTGACAGCGATCACATGATGGTGATCAGTCCGGATGAGGGAGGTATGAGCAGGGCTGTTTATTTTGCGAATGTATTGGGACTGGATATGGGTATGTTCTATAAGCGCCGCGATTATACCCGTATTGTGGATGGGCGCAATCCCATTGTGGCTCATGAATTTTTAGGATCCAACGTAGAGGGAAAAGACGTACTGATTATTGATGATATGATTTCTTCCGGTGAGAGCATGCTGGATGTGGCTAAGGAACTGAAGAGAAGGAAAGCAAGGAAAGTATTTGTCTGTGCAACCTTCGGCCTGTTTACCAATGGTCTGTCCATGTTTGACAAGTACTATGAGGATGGTCTGATTGACCGGATTTTGACTACCAATCTGGTATATCAGACACCAGAACTTCTGTCCAGGCCTTACTATATCAATGTGGATATGAGCAAATATATTGCACTGATTATCGATAATCTGAATCATGATGCTTCGTTAAGCGATTTGCTGAATCCGACAAAAAGGATTAATCGGTTATTGGATGCATACAGAAGTAGAATGTAACTGTTTATGAGAAGGGTATATCCTCTGCGCAGCTACATATAAAGAATAATAAGATGAGGAGAGTGACAGATTTGGAGAAAATTTCAACAACAAATGCACCGGCAGCCATAGGACCTTATTCACAGGGAATGATTTTTGGAAACATGGTATTTTCTTCCGGACAGATTCCGGTTGTTCCGGCTACGGGAGAAGTTGCTGGAGATACCATTGCAGAGCAGGCGGAGCAGTCTTGCAAAAATGTTGCGGCTGTTTTGGAGGCAGCAGGCTCTTCCATGGAGAATGTGATAAAGACTACCTGTTTCCTGGCTGACATGGGGGATTTCCAGACATTTAACGGTGTATATGAGAAGTACTTTGTGAGCAAGCCGGCCCGTTCCTGCGTAGCAGTGAAGACTCTGCCCAAGGGAGTGCTCTGTGAGGTTGAGGCCATTGCATATATTTAGAAAATGAACCTTCATGCGCCCGGCATGTAGAAAAATAAGGTTACCTGTGTACTGAGAAATCAGCAGGTAACCTTATTTTTTATATGTTAATGCCAGAGAAGATCATTCATATGCTACAGATTGGTAGCCCGAGGCAGGGTGAAGATGAACTCTGTTCCCACATCCTCTGTGCTAATGACATCAATGGTTTCACCGTGATTCTGGATAATTTCTTTTACGATAGACAGCCCTAAGCCGGTGCCTCTCTTGTCTTTGCCCCGGGAGGAGTCGGATTTATAAAACCGCTCCCAGATCTTCTTTAAATTGTTTTTGGGAATTCCAATGCCCGTATCTTTTACGGATACAAAGACCTTTTCGTATTTTATGGTAGCCTGTATGTAGATAACAGAATTGGGATGGCTGAATTTGATCGCATTATCAATTAAATTGTACAGTACCTGCTGGATTTTTCCCAGGTCGGCATAAACCATGATAATATTATGAGAAAATGTTAAATCCAGCACAATATCCTTTGCATTGCAGGTGCCCTCAAAGGAAGCGGCAGTGTCTTTGATTACCCGGTTAATATCGAAATTATTTCTGGACAGATATCCTTTGTTGTCTAAATTGTTCAGAGTCAGAAGCCCCTGGGTCAGCTTATTTAAGCGCTCAGTCTCCGAGATGACCCTCGTCAGATATTTTTCCTGCATATCCGGCGGAATGGTTCCATCCAGTATGGCTTCCAAGTAACCCTTGATGGAGGTCAGCGGAGAACGGAAGTCGTGAGATACATTGGCAATAAAATTCTTCTGGTATTCTTCCATCTTGTCCAGCTCATCGGACATGTAATTCAGCGTTGCAGCCAGATACCCCATTTCATCCTGAGTGTAAAGAGTCAGCTTGTGTTTTAAATTTCCCTCGGCATATTGGTTGGCAGCGGCAGTGATTTTTTTTAACGGAAAATATACCGTAGTTGTAAATACCAGAAGGATAATCAGCGAAAGACCCAAAATAATGATGCATGTAATATATAAAATATTTAAAAAATTGTTTATCGTATCCTGAATTTCGCTGACAGGAAGGTGAATCAGCACATAGCCATGGATTCGGTAGTTTCCGGTAATAGGAACGGATACAGTGAGAACATCATAGTTAAAGCAGCCGTAATAGTTGCTGATCCGGTAGGATTTGTTTCCTGTAAAGGTAGGGTCAAATCCGTCAATGGAGTCAGAAGTGCGGGAGTGACTGCTGTCTGCTACAACAGTCCCCCGATTATTTACAATCCAGACTTCTCCATGGAGATAAGCAGCCACAGCTTCTAACTGGAGAGTGGAATCAAAATTCATGTTTTGTCCCCGGTAAATGTCACTGTAGTTAGAGGCAAGAAGGCTGGCTTCATCATAAAGGGAATCTGCCTTGGCCTGTACCAGATAATTATAGGCCATGTTGGAAGAGACAGTGGCAATAACGATAAACTCAAGGAGGCCAAAGATCAGATACCCAAGTATGAACTTATAATAAAGGGAATGTTTTATCCTCATCTCAGCGTTTTACCTCAAACTTATATCCGATTCCCCAAACCGTGCTGAGAGACCAGCTTTCATTGTCTTTGATTTTTTCACGGAGACGTTTGATATGCACATCTACGGTCCGGGTGTCTCCGATGTATTCATATCCCCATATATGGTCTAAAAGCTGTTCTCTGGTAAATACCTGATTGGGAGAGGAAGCCAGGAAATATAAAAGCTCCAGCTCTTTAGGCGGCATCTCTATAGAGCGTCCCTGATAGATTACAGAATAATTTGTCAGGTTAACCAACAGGTCAGGGTACTCTACAAAGTCGCCCTGCTGGTCTGCGTGGGAAGGGGAAGCCGCAGCAGCAGGAGCAGCCTGATACCGCCGCAGAACAGCCTTTACCCTTGCGACTAATTCTTTGGAGTCGAAGGGCTTAATCATGTAATCATCCGCACCTAGTTCTAGGCCCAATACTTTATCAAAGATTTCTCCTTTGGCGGACAGCATGATGATGGGAACCTGGGAAGTGGCGCGCAGTTCCCGACACACCTGGTATCCATCGATTCCGGGTAGCATCAGGTCCAGCAGGATGATGTTGGGACGGAATACGGGAAAAGCTTGAAGGGCTTCCTCACCGTCGTATACAATTCTGGTTTCATAGCATTCTTTTATCAGGTACAGCGAAATCAATTCCGCAATATTGGCATCGTCATCAACGATTAAAACTTTTTGTCGTTCTGCCATATTATTCCTCCTATTTAAAGACCACAATGGTGACTCCGGAATCGCCTTCGCCGAATTCTCCCAGGCGGAATTCCTTCACATAGTTCAGTTTCTTTAATCGCTTGTGAACAGCGTTTCGTAAGGCTCCGGTTCCTCTTCCATGTACTATCCGTACCTGCAAAAGATGGGCCAGATAGGCATCATCCAGGTATTTGTCCAGTGCAGGAATGGCCTCATCCGTAGTCATTCCGATAAGGTTTACCTCTGGGGATATGGTGAAAGATTTGGACATCTTAATCTTTCCGCCGCCGGTTTTTTCTTTTGTTTTTTCCAGGCCGGGTCCGCTGACAGATGATTCTTCTACCAGTTCCAGATCTTTAATATTTACCTGGGAGCGCAGAATTCCCATCTGTACGAACAGATCGCCCTTGGCATTGGGAAGAGTGCTGACGGTTCCTGTTAAATTTAATGACAGTACTTTTACACTGTCACCAATCCGAACTGCCTTTGGGGAGATCGTCTTTTTGGGGCCTTTGGCTTTGATGGACAAGCTTTGGTCAACCTTTTCCATCTGCTGACGAAGGCGGGCTCGCTCTGCTTCCAGCTCTTTGTTGACACCAGAAGAGGCGGCCAGACGGTTTACGTTTTTGATGGTCTGGTCCGCAGTCTCCTTGGCCTGGCGCAGAATCCTCTGGGCTTCTTCATTGGCCTGGCGCAGCAGTTTTTCTTTTCTCTGGTCCAGCCGCTCTTCCTTTTGGGAGAGGCGGGATTTTAACTGTGCTACCTCTTCTTTGTAAACCTTAATTTCTTCCTGTTCTTTTTCGATGGTTAATCGGCTTTGCTCCAAATGGGCCAGAAGGTCTTCGAAAGCCTCATCATTGGACTCCAGATGATTTTTGGCATCTTCAATGAGAAAATCCGGCAGTCCAAGTTTTTTGGAGATGGCAAATGCATTGCTTTTGCCGGGAATGCCGATAAGAAGCCGGTAGGTGGGCTGAAGATTCTCCACACTGAATTCGCAGCAGGCATTTTCCACGCCTGGGCTTGTCAGGGCAAAGACCTTCAGCTCGCTGTAATGGGTGGTAGCCATGGTTCTGCACTTCATATTGTGCAGGAAGTTTAAGATGGAGATTGCCAGAGCGGCGCCTTCTGTCGGGTCTGTTCCGGCACCTAACTCGTCAAACAGGCACAGGGAATGACTGTCTGCCTGATCTAAAATAGAGACGATATTTGTCATGTGGGCAGAGAAGGTACTGAGGCTTTGCTCAATACTCTGTTCATCTCCGATATCGGCAAAAACTTCTTCGAATACGGCCAGTTCAGAGCCGTCAAAGGCAGGAATGTGAAGTCCCGCCTGACCCATCAGGGTAAATAAGCCTACGGTTTTTAAAGAAACGGTTTTCCCGCCAGTATTGGGACCAGTGACGATAAGGAGGTCAAAGTCCTTTCCCAGATGGATGTTGATGGGGACTACTTTGGCCGGATCCAGAAGAGGATGACGGCCATCTTTAATATTCAGATATCCGTTGGTGTTGAATTTGGGCTCGCTGCATTTGAAATGTCTGGACAGGGCGGCTTTGGCAAAGATAAAGTCCAGCTTGGCCAAAAGCTGCTGGTTCAGACGAAGCTCATTTGTGTAGGGAGCGGCCTGGTTGCTTAAATCAGCCAGGACAGCTTCGATTTCTTTCTTTTCCTGTATTTCTAATTCACGCAGTTCGTTGTTCAGCTGGATGATTGCCATGGGTTCGATAAACAACGTGGAGCCGGTGGAGGACTGGTCATGGACCATGCCGGAGACCTGGTTTTTGTGTTCTGCTTTTACCGGCAGGCAATAACGGCCGTCACGCATGGTGATGACAGCATCCTGAAGATAAGAACGATTGGAATTTAACAAAGCATTCAACTGGGAGTGTACCCTGTCGTTTAAGACCTTCATGGATCGGCGGACATGACGCAGACCAGGGCTGGCGTCATCGCTGATCTCCTCTTCAGACAGGATGCACCGCTTGATTTCAGTGTTCAGCGGAGTGAGAGGTTCTAAAAGGCGGAACATTTCCTCCAGGGTATCATCAGGCAGTTCGGATTCCTCGTGGCGTCCGTAGGCCTTGGCACGGGCGGAGAGAGTTAAGTTGGAACTAAGCAATAATAATTCGCTGATGCTTAAAGAACTGCCGATTTCCAGACGCTTTAAAGAACCTGTGATATCTTTAAGGCCGGAGAAGGAGATGCTTCCCTTCATGCGGACTCTGGTTAAGGCGTCCGTGGTTTCAGATTGAAGCTGGCGGATTTCGTGGATGTCCGTGGAGGGCAGGAGGTTTTCGCACATTTCCCGGCCAAGGAGGGAGGAGGCGTATTCTTGAAGCTGGGTTATAATTTTGTCATATTCTAAGGTTTTTAGTGATTTTATATTCATATTTTTTAGTCCTTTTTAAGTTTAGTTAATAGTGCTGTGTTGGAACCTGTTCTGTTTGTGAAGACGATGTTTATTACTGATGAGCGCGGATAAGTGATACGTTTCTTTGATTATACCATAAAAAGAAAGATAAGGGGAGGCTTAAAAATGTTCTTTTTTGTTGCATAAATCGAACTATCATTCTATAATATATGTAGTTCTCTGAGAGGAGGGTGTGGTATGCCGAGAGAAAATAATCCTGATCAAGAACCAAAACAGAAACGTCCGTTTATACGAGAAAAAGTGGAACGGCCGCCTTTGACGCGCAGACAGATCGTGGGGCGCGTCTTCATGTTTGCGTTTATAGCGATTTTGGGCGGTGCGGCAGCAGGGGTAAGCTTTGCTGTGGCGAGACCTCTGGCGGAAAAATATTTGGTTGAGGAGGAGACGACAGAGAGCATTCCTGTCACGATTCCCAGAGACGAAGAGACGCAAAGCCCACAGACTTCCCAGGAGGCACAGCCATCACAGACACTGTCACCTGAGACAACAGAGACAGAGACCTCGGCGGAGGAGACGGAAAGTGAACCGCCGGAAACAGAGCCCATCGAAGACATCCTCCAGTCAGCCATAGAGGAGTATCAGTATACGGTAAATGATTTGAGTTCTATGTACAGTTCTTTAAAAAATGTTGTCACGGAGGCAGATAAAGGGATTGTGGTGGTTCATTCCGTGAAGAAGGAGGTAGATTGGTTTGACAATCCGGTGGAAGTGTCGGGCATGTATGCCGGAGTGATTATTGCCTCCACCAGTCAGGAATTTTTGATTCTTACTCCGGAAAGCGCTGTGGAGAATGCCGATTCTATTAAGGTTACATTTATTGACAATACGGAGGCAGACGGCACTATCAAACAGATAGATACCATATCCGGCATGGCGGTTGTCAGCGTAGATATTCTCACATTGGAGGAAAGCACCAGAAAGAATGCGGTGACGCTGAAGCTTGGGAATTCTTACAGTGTCAGACAAGGAGATTTGGTTGCGGCAATAGGAGCACCGTCGGGAAATGTTCATTCCAGCGCTTACGGATTTATCTCTTATGTGCTGCGCAATGTTCAGGTGCCGGATAACAATACCAGGCTTTTGTTTGCGGATATTAAGGGCAATGCTGGTGCAGGAACATTTTTAATTAATATTTCAGGGGAAGTCGTCGGGTGGATGACTGATGAATATGCCAGCGAGCAGAGTACCAACATGGCTACAGTCATGGCTATCTCTGATTATAAGATAAATCTGGAAAAGATGTCCAACGGAATTCCGATTCCTTATCTGGGACTTCGGGGGCAGGAAGTCAGTGCGGCTATGAATGAAGGCGGCATGCCTTTAGGGGTATATGTGACAGAGTGTATTTTAGACGGGCCGGTTTATAATGCAGGAATACAGAACGGGGATGTCATTGTACGGCTGGGTGATAAATCCATAACCTCCATGAAGGATTATCAAAACGGAATGGAGCAGCTGAACCAGGGAGACGAGATTTCAGTTTTGGTTCAGAGAAAAGGGATTGATGAATATAAAGAATTAGAATATCAGGTAACAGTAGGAGCCAGGTAGAGGGAGCAGAGTATGAAGTTTATTGACAGTTTGAAAGAAGGCATGAGAATATCTGAGATATATCTGTGTAAAAGCAAACAGATTGCACAGACAAAAGCCGGCAAGGATTATGGAAATCTGGTTCTTCAGGACAAGACGGGGACCATTGACTCCAAAATCTGGGATTTGAGTTCTCCGGGAATTGGAAATTTTGAGACATTGGATTATGTGTGCGTGGATGCGGAGGTAACGGTGTTTCAGGGAAATAATCAGTTAAACATTCGCCGAATCCGCAAGGCTGATGAAGGGGAATATTCTCCGGAGGATTATCTGCCGGTGTCTTCTAAGAATATTGAGGTAATGTATGAGGAACTGGTGAATTACATCCATTCTATCAGGAATCCTTATTTGAATCGTCTGGCTTCCAGCTATTTTATAGAAGATGCAAAGTTTGCGAAAGCATTTCAGTTTCACAGCGCGGCGAAAAGTGTTCATCATGGATTTGTGGGAGGACTTTTAGAGCACACCTTAAGTGTAGTAAAAATGTGTGATTATTACGCAGGATATTATCCGGGGATAAACAGGGATTTATTGCTGACAGCCGCCATGTTTCATGATGTTGGAAAACTTAAGGAACTGTCGGTATTTCCGGAGAATGATTATACGGATGACGGGCAGCTGTTAGGACATATTATTATAGGTACGGAGATGATAACGGAGCGGATTCAAAAGATTTCAGGATTTCCGAAAAAACTGGAGAATGAGTTAAAGCACTGTATTTTATCTCACCATGGTGAGCTGGAGTACGGTTCTCCGAAAAAGCCGGCACTTTTGGAGGCGCTGGCGTTAAGTTTCGCAGATAATACGGATGCAAAGATGGAGACGATGATTGAGGCACTGCATGGAGCAGGAGAGAATCGGGGGTGGATAGGGTACAACCGTCTGCTGGAGACCAACATTCGAAAGACGACAGAGGGATGAAAGGCTATGCTGGTGAATAAATTTTGATATTTGGACAGAAGAAGTATGAACTGAACGGAAAAAGGGTTGCTGCAAAACCCAGAAAATCTGACTTTTGCAGCAACCCTTTTTACTTAGGAGGTATCGCTAGTTTTTATATATTTATGTAAAGCGTACTACTTTCTCCAGACTCAAGAGAGTTGGTACGTCTTGTTGTTAGACGGGTCCGACAACGGTTGCGCGCGGTGTGCTGCCAGACCCAATTTCGTATAGTCACGGTTTTCTTAACAGCGCTATTGCTGTTAATCTTGAACCGTCTCATATCTTATCGATATCATGTTTATAGCATAGCAGACAATTGTGAATAGAGTTTGTTAAATTCATAAAAGAAGTGTAAAATTATGGAAATAAATCTTAAGGAAAAGTGAATGATGGATGTTAAAAAAAATGACAGTTTTACGGTAGTGATTGAAGATATCAGTGAGGAGGGCGCTGGCATCGGAAAGCTGGACGGATATATCTGGTTTATTAAAGATACGGTTATAGGGGATGTGGTAGAGGCTAAAGCCATGAAGATGAAAAAATCTTATGGTTTTGCCAGACTTGTGAAGGTAGTAAAGCCTTCAAAGAATCGAATAGAACCAGCCTGCCCGGTGGCCCGCCAGTGCGGCGGCTGTCAGCTTCAGGCTATGAACTATGAGGAGCAATTGCGGTTTAAGGAAAATAAGGTTTATAATAATCTGCTCCGGATCGGTGGGTTTGGTAATTTGAAGAGAGGGGCAGAAAATGAGACTGGGGACATAGAATTTCTGCCGATTATGGGAATGGACAATCCCTGGCGATACCGAAATAAAGCCCAGTTTCCTTTTGGGCAGAATAAGGAAGGGAATGTGATTACCGGATTTTATGCCGGACGTACCCATGTGATTATTCCTCAGGAGGATTGTCTTCTGGGAGTAGAGGAGAACAGGGAGATTTTGTCTGTTATAAAAGAATACATGAAGCAGTTCCATGTTCAGCCGTATGATGAGCAGCAGCATAAGGGAATTGTTCGTCATGCATTAATCCGAAAGGGGTTTCAAACCGGAGAATTGATGGTATGTCTTGTGGTAAATGGAAGGAAGCTGCCAAGGGCGGAAGAACTGGTGGGAAGACTTTGTAAGTTAAAGGGAATGACAAGTATTTCTTTTAGTGTTAATACAGAAACAAATAATGTAATTATGGGAAAGGAGATAGTGAATCTCTATGGCCCGGGATATATTACGGATTATATTGGCAGTATAAAATATCGTATTTCACCGCTGTCATTTTACCAGGTGAATCCGGCGCAGACAGAAAAGCTGTATGGTACGGCATTGGAGTATGCAGGCCTTACAGGAGATGAGATTGTATGGGATTTGTACTGCGGGATAGGAACAATTTCTTTGTTTCTGGCACAGAAAGCACGTAAAGTTTACGGGGTTGAGGTTGTTCCAGAGGCCATTGAGGATGCCAGAGAAAATGCAGAGATTAATGGTCTTGAGAATGTGGAGTTTTTTGCGGGAAAGGCGGAGGAGGTACTGCCACAGTGGTATGAGAAGAATCGGATCCGGGCGGATGTAATCGTGGTGGACCCGCCTAGGAAGGGATGCGACCAGGTGTGCCTGGATACGATTGTGGAGATGGCTCCGGAGAGAGTGGTTTATGTCAGCTGTGACTCTGCAACATTGGCCAGAGACCTGCGGTATTTGTGTGATAAAGGGTATGAGGTGAAGAAGGTGCGGTGCTGTGATATGTTTGGATGGTCGACCCATGTGGAGACGGTTGTTCTTTTGTCTAAACTAAAACCAGCGCAGATAGCGAACATCACAGAGGACATCAGGAACGGGAATGTCGGGTATCTAAATGATTTTCTTAATGCACTCATTTCGGACAGTATCCGGGAAGGCATGACGGATATTATCGGGAAAGGGACGGAGCTTGACGACAGTGAGGGTGTACAGACCGCAAGGAAGGCGAAGGAGCTGTTAGATAAGCTGGCGGAATACAAG
>CAJUPP010000032.1 GCA_910588325.1 uncultured Hungatella sp. | reverse complement strand
GCAGGCTGAAAATTTATCCTGCGTGAAAGGTATCGGTAATTAGTGTGGGTTATAGTAGTTACTGGAAATGCTTCCTCTGATTTATTCTAATTATTCTTGGCAGGACCCGTTTTAAATGTCAACTATATTTTGTTTTTGGTTGACAATCAACTTTCTTTCTGCTATATTCTACCTGACACGCCAATTATATCACTCGATGAAATACATATCTGGTGAATCATTTTCGCAGAAGAAAGGAATTATCTTATGGCTTCCAATCAGGCTTCACACCCAAAGACTTCTTCAACCAAACCTTTGCTTTCCACCTACAACCTGGTCCTGACGGCTATGTTTGCAGCCGTTCTGGCAGTGATTTCCCAAATCTCCATTCCCATGCCTACCGGTGTACCTATCACGATTCAGGCTTTTGGCATCGCCCTGGCAGGGGCTGTCCTGGGTTGGAAATTGGGAACCATATCCACCATTGTTTACATTTTATTAGGCGCCGTAGGCCTTCCTATTTTTGCTAATTTTATGGGAGGAATACAGGTATTGGCAGGCATGACCGGCGGTTATATCTGGGGATGGCCTTTTATGGCAGCTCTATGCGGCCTCCGCTTTCACACCAACAATTCCATAACCGACCTTATCCTTTCCATTGTTATGTCCCTTGTGGGATTGATGATCATGGAATTCACAGGCGGCCTCCAATGGTATCTTTTATCCGGTGAAATGACCATGAAAGCTATTATCATCTATTCTTTTACTGCTTTTATTCCAAAGGATATGATCCTCACCGTTGCCGCTGTTATTGTAGGAAGGCGCATCCAACATTTACTGGGCCGCCATCTCAGACAGCCGCTTTAAGATATCTTCGGCTTTCTCTGCCATGAAGCTGCTGTCCTTGTTTTTGTTGTTCCGTTCCTGGTAGAGAAAGCCTGGTACCTCCCCCATCTGTACCCTCAGACTTCCCTTATATGCGGAAACCAGTTCCGAAATCTTCTCTGTATTCAGACGTGCTTTCGAGAACATGGCAATCCGAACTTCCTGCCGGTTGATGGTCACCTCTGTGGCATATGCCTGATGAGCCAGGGCTCTCATCGCCGATATTTTCAGGAGATTCTCAACCGCCTTGGGTATGGATCCAAACCGATCCATCAGCTCATCCTGCATGTCCATATATTCCTCTTCGTTCTCAATAGCTGAAATCCTCTTATAAATATCCAGTTTCTGATATTCATTTTTAATATAAGATGCCGGAATATAGGCGTCAATGTCGCATTCCACCACAGTCTGAAAGTCTTCCTCTTCCATCTTCTTCCCCCGAAGGGCCTCCACCGCACGGTTTAATAGTTTGCAGTACAGATCGTAGCCTACTGCCTCCATGTGGCCATGCTGTTCTGCTCCCAGCACATTGCCGGCGCCGCGGATCTCCAGGTCTCTCATGGCAATCTTGATTCCTGATCCTAATTCCGTAAATTCGCGTATTGCCTGAAGGCGCTTCTCCGCCTCTTCTTTCAGAATTTTATCTCTTCTGTACATCAAAAATGCATAGGCCGTCCGGCTGGAACGGCCTACACGTCCACGAAGCTGATATAACTGGGACAGCCCCATCCGATCCGCATCATGAATGATAATGGTGTTGGCATTGGGAATGTCCAACCCTGTCTCGATAATAGTTGTGGATACCAGCACATCGATTTCCCCATTAATAAAATCAAGCATAATCCGCTCCAGCTGGCGTTCTCTCATCTGCCCGTGGGCAAATACCACCACCGCATCCTTTATCAGTTCCCCAATATGATTGGCTATCTCTTCAATTCCGCGAACCCGGTTGTACACATAATATACCTGTCCGTTTCTGGCCAGCTCCCGGTTGATGGCCTCCCGGACCATCTCATCATTATATTCCATTACATAGGTCTGGATCGGTACCCGGTCCACAGGAGGCTCTTCCAGCACGCTCATATCCCGGATTCCCGCCAGACTCATGTGAAGAGTCCTTGGAATAGGCGTAGCTGTCAATGTAAGAACATCAATATTTTCCTTCAGCCTCTTTATTTTTTCCTTGTGGGTCACCCCGAATCTTTGTTCCTCATCAATAATCAGAAGCCCCAGACTTTTAAACTGAACATCATTAGACAATACCCGATGGGTTCCGATGACAACATCCACCAGGCCCCGTTTCAGATCTGCCAGTGTTTTCTTTATTTCCGCCGGCGTCCGGAATCTGGACAGCAAATCCACTCTCACCGGAAAGTCCTTCATTCTCTGTACGAAGGTATTGTAATGCTGTTGAGCCAAAATCGTGGTGGGAACCAGATATACCACCTGTTTTCCGTCCTGAATCGCTTTAAATGCCGCACGCAGAGCGATCTCCGTCTTTCCGTATCCCACATCTCCACAGATCAGGCGGTCCATGATCTTACGACTTTCCATGTCTCTCTTGGTAGCGTCGATGGCATCTTGCTGATCCTCCGTCTCCTCATAGGGAAACAACTCCTCAAACTCCCGCTGCCACACAGAATCCTCGCTGTACTGAAACCCATTGGTGGCCTGCCTTGCCGCATATAGTTCCACCAGTTCTTTTGCTATGGCCTTTACTTCGCCCTTAACTCTTGCTTTTGTCCGCTTCCACTGTTCCCCGCCCAGACGGTTCAGCTTGGGTGCCCTGGCATCGGCTCCGGCATATTTTTGGATAATATCAAGCCTGGTAGCCGGCAGATACAGATTCCCTCCGTCGGCATACTCGATCTTTAAGTAGTCTTTCACTACTTTATCTCTCTCGATTTTCTCGATTCCCCGGTAAATTCCAAGTCCATGGTCCTCATGAACCACAAAGTCTCCTACTGCCAGCTCAGAAAAGCTTTGAATTTTCTTCCCCTCATAAGCAGTTTTCTTCCGTTTCCTCTTTGCCTTTTTCAGGCCGAACATATCCCCCTCAGTAATAACCACAAACTTTATCTGAGGATATTCAAAACCTCTGTGAAGATTCCCGTAGGTCACCAGAATCTCGCCCGGCAAAACCTCTTTTTCTTTCTCCTCCGTGTAAAAGGCGCTTAATTCATACTCCCTCAAATCCCCGGCCAACCGGGAGGCCCTGGTGTAAGAGCCAGACAGAAGCACCACCCTGTATTTTTCCTTCTTCCACCGTTTTAAATCCTTAATGAGCATTTCAAAGCTGTTCTGATAAGAGTTAACGCTTTTCGCCTGAATCCCACAGCGTTTCTCTATCGCCAGCCCTGGAAGCTTCTGTGCCAGGCCGGTTACCATCACTGTATGCTGGGTCTGAAGGCCGGCCAGGGTCTCCTTTGTAGAATATAGAAGCGATGTCTGCTCCGGTAAGAGATATCCTTTTTCCAGGCGATGTATCATGCTCTCCCTGAATTCCAGCTCCACCGTCTCCCCTTTTTCCTGCAGCCGCACCGGCTCATCCAGAAAAACTGCCGTAGCCTCTTTTGGAAAATATTCTCTGAATGACACACTCTCATCACAAAAAAATGTCAGATAATTTTCCAATCTGGCACTCCCTGTCCCCTCCTCCAGATTTTCCTTAAGTTCCTTTATAATAGAATGAATCCGGTAAGCTTCTTCTGTCCTGCTGTCCTGTCTCAGGCTTTTCTCATATTTGGAAGCCGCTTCTTCAAGCCGCTCCATTCCTTTTTCTACCTGTTCTGCCGTAAATACCATCTCCGTGGCCGGATACAGAATCACATGAGAAAGCTGCTCCACAGACCTTTGACTCTCCAAATCAAAGCTGCGGATCGAATCTACCTCGTTATCCCACAACTCAATCCGCACTGGAAGCTCCTCTGTCAGCGGAAAAATGTCAATGATTCCGCCCCGAATAGAAAACTGCCCCATGCCGTCCACCTGGGACATTCTCTCATACCCCAAAGCCACCAGCCTTTTCTTCCAATCCTCGATATCAATGATTTCCCCTGCCTCTACATGCAATATCTGGCTTTTCAGCATGGCCAGCGGAAGAAGATGGTCCATAACCCCGTCAAAAGTTGTCACCACCACCCCTCCGTCATCCTCAATCAGATGACGGAGCACCTGCATCCTCTGCCTTGTCATCAGATTTCCATGGATATCCGCATTGTAAAACAGAAGGTCTTTGGCTGGGTAAAGCCAAACCCGGTCCGTAAAACACCGGAAGTCCTCATACATTTCCTTTGCACGGTTGTCATTATAAGTAATCACCAGCTTCCAGGGAAGGGTCTCTCCTGCCTCCTGCATCAGATGAACCTTCTGAGAGTCCACACAGCCGCTGACCTGCACCGGCCCTTTTCCACAATTCAAATCCCTGTTAAGCTCCTCAAACTCCGCCAGTTCCATCAATGGATTCACAAACGCCTTACTCATCCTTCCCCTTTACACCTTCCTTTTTCTCTCCATTAAACTGATTCATAGCCTCGTCTGTTCCCCGGCCTATGAGCACCGTCACTGCGTCAGCCGCATCTTGAAACGCTTCCTCCATCCGCCCCCATTCCTCTTTGCTGAAATGGCTGAGCACATAGTCTGCCAAATCCATCCCCTTATGCTTCTCTCCAAT
This sequence comes from uncultured Hungatella sp., assembly GCA_910588325.1. Lineage (GTDB taxonomy): Bacteria > Bacillota > Clostridia > Lachnospirales > Lachnospiraceae > UBA3402. The sequence goes on along the minus strand of CAJUPP010000032.1, from coordinate 33,736 downwards.
CCCAACCTTTACCCTAGGAAACTCCTGGGTTCCCAGATGGGTAATGATATTCTTAATTCCATTATGCCCACCGGCGCTGCCTTTACTCCTGACCCTTAAGCGCCCCGGCTCCAGGCTGATATCATCATACACCACAATGATTTCATCCTCCGCCACTTTATAAAAATCCGCTACGGCTCTGACACACTCTCCACTCAGATTCATAAAGGTCTGAGGCTTCACAAGCACCACCTTCTGCCCCTCCAGCACGCCTCTCCCGCACAGCCCTTTATGCTTCTTCTCTTCCACATGAATCCCTATCCGGTCCGCAAGAATGTCAATCACCTCAAATCCCACATTATGCCGGGTGTGCTCATACTTCTCCCCCGGATTCCCCAAGCCTACTATAATATACATACACAGTCCCCTCCTTTTTCCTGTATTCCAACGCACAGCACGGAAAGCGCTAGTTTTCAGAACCAGGGGTATCCCCGCTTCCAAACTAACGCTGATTTCTATCTTTTTAAGTCTACCTATTATATCAACTCTCCTTCCAAATGTAAACCCGCTTTTTGCAGACCACAACCCTTCATACTCACCAGCCTGCCATAAAAGCAGCTTCGGAGTAATTATGTATGGGTGCTTAGTACTGTTACGTTCACAGGGTACCTGTGAACAGTAACCCGCTGCATCCCCAAACCGCAAAAGAAGTCCTCCACCCTTGCAACTCCATCTCTTCTATGATAAAATCAATTTGCCTTCACCATAAACGTGAATGCATCACACACCATAACCATGCATCACCACACCCGTATCAACGAAAGGAGCCCCCCTATGTTTTCCATTCCCCAATTTGACATTATCATCATCGGCGCTGGACCCGGAGGCATTTTTTCTGCCTACGAACTTATGATCAAACGCCCAGATTTAAAAATTGCCGTCTTTGAGGCCGGTCACTCACTGGAAAAACGCCGCTGCCCCATCGACGGAGATAAAGTAAAATCCTGTATTGGCTGTCCCACCTGTGCAATCATGAACGGTTTCGGCGGAGCAGGCGCATTTTCAGACGGCAAATACAATATCACCAATGACTTCGGCGGCACCTTATATGAGTACATCGGCAAAACCGAAGCCCTCGACTTAATGAAATACGTAGACACCATCAACACTTCCCACGGCGGCGAAAAAACAAAAATGTACTCCACCGCAGGAACCAAATTCAAAAAGCTGTGCATACAGAATAAGCTGAAGCTTTTGGATGCATCCGTCCGCCATCTGGGAACCGACATCAATTACGTGGTCCTGGAAGAACTCTATAAGGAGATGAAAGATCACATTTCCTTCTTCTTCCACACTCCTATCACCCACATGGAAATTCTGGAGAACAATTTCCGGGTATACTATGGGGAAGACCAGGCGGCAGACGGCAGACAGTGTATCATATCGGTTGGACGAAGCGGCAGCAAATGGATGGAAACCATCTGTAGAGAACTTAATATCCCAACCAAATCGAACCGTGTGGACCTGGGGGTTCGCGTAGAGCTTCCCGCCGTTATTTTCTCTCATCTCACAGACGAGCTGTATGAAAGCAAAATCGTCTACCGGACAGAAAAATTTGAGGATAATGTCCGAACCTTCTGCATGAACCCTTACGGCATCGTGGTAAATGAAAATACCAACGGTATCGTCACAGTAAACGGCCACAGCTATGAGGACGCGGAAAAACAGACGGATAACACTAACTTCGCCCTTCTGGTGGCCAAGCATTTCTCCGAACCTTTTAAAGACAGCAACGGATACGGAGAGAGTATTGCCCGCCTGTCCAATATGCTGGGCGGCGGCGTCATTGTTCAGCGGTTCGGTGATCTGATCCGCGGAAGGCGAAGCACAGCCGACCGAATCAATGAAGGCTTGGTTACTCCCACCCTGGCAGCCACTCCCGGCGATTTAAGTCTGGTTCTCCCAAAGAGAATCTTGGACGGCATCATTGAGATGATTTACGCCTTGGACAAAATCGCTCCCGGAACAGCCAATGACGACACCCTTCTCTATGGTGTAGAAGTAAAATTTTATAATATGGAAGTGGAACTTGACAATAACCTGGAAACCAAATACAAGGGCCTTTACATCATTGGCGACGGCAGCGGCGTCACTCACTCCCTGTCCCATGCATCAGCCAGTGGCGTCTATGTGGCAAGAAAGATTGCAGATAAAATCTAAATAATATGTAAAAAAGCACCGCAAAAGATGATTCCTTCCATCTTCTGCAGTGCTTCTTCTTTTCCCTTTTTGTCCGCCGTTCACTACATCATGTAAATGGACGCGGCACTTTAGACACTTTCACTCTCCAGTGCCGTAGACTCATACTTGTCTAAGATCGCTTTCTGGATCATATCGCGGGTTTCAGAATTAATCGGGTGAGCAATGTCACGGTACTCTCCATCAGTGGCCTTTCGGCTGGGCATAGCAATAAACAAGCCTTTTTCACCTTCAATCACTTTGATGTCATGAATCACAAATTCATTGTCCAAAGTAATAGATACAATGGCTTTCATCTTACCGTCTTTCTCGATTCGTCTCACTCTTACATCTGTAATCTGCATGAGCAACCCCTCCTATTGTACTTCTATGCTGCTTATAAATGGTCCCTTCCATTCCCTATAACGTATACCGTTCGTTCTTCTCCACCACAATTTTAATGTTATCCGGTGTACCGATATAAGTCGTGTTGGCTCGGATGGTATCCCGGCTTTCCACGATACAATTCTCAATGACCGTATTATCTCCGATATATACGTCATTCAGAATAATGGAATTCTTAATCACACAGTTATTGCCAATATATGCCTGCCTGAACAATACGGAATTTTCTACTACTCCGTTAATAATACTTCCGCTGGATACAAGGCTGTTTTTCACATCCGCTCCCGGATTATACTTGGCCGGCGGCATATCTCCTACTTTCGTGTAAATCTCCGGATACTGACGGAAAAAGTAATCCCGCACTTCCGGTTTCAAAAAGTCCATATTGGTCCTGTAGTAAGACTCTACAGATGCAATGTTGCTCCAATAGGTGTCCATCTTATACGCATAAATCCGTTTCAAGTTCTTATAACGGACCAAAATATCATTTACAAAATCATACCTGTCTTCCTGGGCACACTGCTCAATCAGCTCGATCAGTTGACGGCGTCTCAGTACATAGATACCACAGGAAATCGTGTTAGACTCAGCAATCATCGGTTTCTCCTGGAAATCCACGATCCTTCCGTCCTCATTCATCTTCACGATACCGTACCTGGTCACATCCTCTTCAGCCGGCATGGTCTTACATACAATAGTGATGTCCGCTTTTTTCTCAATGTGGTACTCCAGCACCTTGGCATAATTCATCTTGTAAACACAGTCGCCGGATGCAATAACTACATAGGGCTCATGGCTGTTTTTCAAAAACGTAAGATTCTGGTACAATGCATCTGCGGTACCTCTGTACCAGTCATTATGCTCTGCGGTAATAGTCGGTGTAAAGATGAACAAACCACCCTGTTTTCTTCCGAAATCCCACCATTTGGAAGAATTTAAGTGCTCATTTAAGGAGCGGGAATTGTACTGTGTAAATACTGCCACGTTCTGAACATGTGAATTGGACATGTTGCTTAAGGCAAAGTCTATACTGCGGTAGCTTCCTGCAATAGGCATGGCTGATATCGCCCTCTTGTTGGATAATTCGCGCATTCTCTTGCTGTTGCCGCCTGCCAAAATAATTCCGATTGCTCTCATTGTGCGCCACCTGCCTTCATAATGTACTCTCCGCTTGCCAGTGTTCCTCCCGGATAATTCTCCGGTACGGTCACACCGGAAATCGCCGTATTCTTTCCTACCTTTACGCCGTCCGGTATCACACTGTGTTCGCCAATGGTTACCAGGTCAGACTGATATACTTTCGGGTCATATTTGCTAGAGGCAAACTCACCTACGCCAAGCTCTACGGACGCTCCAATAGTTACATCCTCTGCAACAATGGCTTTTACTATCTTGCTGCCCTTTCCCACAACGCTCCCTCTCATGATGATGGAATCCCGCACTACAGCATCTTTCTCAATCACAACGCCTGCGCCGATGACAGAATTGATAACCTGGCCGTAAACTTCCGTTCCTTCTCCGATAATACTGCGTTCCACTTTTGCGTCCGCAGCAACAAACTGAGGCGGAATGACATCGCTCTTTGTATAAATTTTCCAGTATTCCTCATATAAATTAAACTCCGGGATAATGTCAATCAATTCCATATTGGCTTCCCAGTAAGAGCTTAAGGTTCCCACATCTTTCCAATAGCCATTGTATTCATAGGCAAATATCCTCTGCTGACGCTCATGACAGAACGGGATAATATGCTTGCCGAAATCACAGCCCGGAACATCCTTAAGTTTTACCAATGCTTCTTTCAGCACTTTCCATGTAAATATGTAGATTCCCATGGAAGCCAGATTGCTTCTGGGATTTGCCGGCTTTTCCTCAAAATCCGTAATCCGGTTGGTATCGTCCGTAATCAGGATTCCGAACCGGCTGGCCTCCTCCATAGGTACCGGCATGGCGGCGATAGTGACATCCGCATTGTTGGCCTTGTGGTATTCCAGCATCACTTCGTAATCCATCTTATAAATATGATCTCCGGATAATATCAGTACATATTCCGGATTGTAGGTCTCCATATATTCCAGGTTCTGAAATATGGCATTCGCCGTTCCTGTGTACCAATCACTGCCCTTACTTCTCTCATAAGGCGGCAGAATCGTCACTCCCCCTACATTGCGGTCCAGATCCCACGGAATTCCGATTCCGATGTGGGTGTTAAGGCGCAAGGGCTGATACTGAGTTAGAACCCCTACGGTGTCTACTCCGGAGTTAATGCAATTGCTCAAAGGAAAATCAATAATTCGGTACTTTCCGCCAAAAGATACTGCAGGTTTTGCTACCTTCTGAGTCAAAACTCCCAGCCTGCTTCCTTGTCCGCCAGCTAAAAGCATGGCTATCATCTCTTTTTTAATCACACTATCACCTCTTGCTGTACTGTAGTTTGTGTTATAAGCCTTATTATGTTTTTACTATTATAGCATATGTTTTAGAAATAGTGAATAAATTTATGAAATATTTTTCTGGATTTTTGTACATTTTCCGACATTTTTTATTTATGAAACAAACTTTCTACTTATTTCTGTATGAATATTCCTATTGTACACTGCTGTTAGGGTGTTATGCTGTTACGTTCACAGGGTACCTGTGAACAGTAACGTTTTGTTTGCGATTTCTCTTGCAAAACCTTTCAAGGGCCTTGAATCAATCTGCAAAATAAAGTATAATTATAGAAAATTGTGCTAAAAAAGGAGATTTTTTATCATGAATCTGGTAACTGTACGGGAAATATATAAAGATCGTGAAAAATATCTGAATCAGGAAATCCAGGTAGGCGGCTGGGTCCGCAGTATCCGGGATTCCAAGGCTTTTGGTTTTATCGTTCTGTCAGATGGTTCTTATTTTGATACACTTCAAATTGTTTATCATGATACCATGGATAATTTTTCCGATATCTGTAAGTTAAATGTAGGTGCCGCGGTTATTGCCAGAGGCACTCTGGTACCTACTCCTCAGGCTAAACAGCCATTTGAAATCCAGGCTGCGAAAGTGACTGTGGAAGGTTCTTCTGCCTCTGACTATCCGCTTCAGAAAAAACGCCACAGCTTTGAATATTTGAGATCTATTTCTCATCTTCGTCCAAGAACCAATACCTTTCAGGCCGTATTCCGTGTCCGGTCTTTGATTGCTTATGCGATTCATCAGTATTTTCAGGAAAGAGATTTCGTGTATGTCCATACTCCGCTGATTACCTCCAGTGACTGTGAAGGCGCCGGTGAGATGTTCCAGGTAACCACTCTAGATCTGAATAACGTTCCAAAAGACAAAGAGGGGACTGTCGATTACTGCCAGGACTTTTTCGGCAAGCCGACCAGTCTGACCGTAAGCGGCCAGTTAAACGGTGAAACTTATGCCATGGCATTCCGCAATATCTATACCTTCGGTCCTACCTTCCGTGCCGAGAATTCTAACACGACCCGCCATGCAGCCGAATTCTGGATGATTGAACCAGAGATGGCGTTTGCAGATCTGGAAGACAATATGTCCGTGGCGGAAGGTATGCTGAAATATATCATTCAGTATGTGCTGGAACATGCCCCAGAGGAGATGAATTTCTTCAATCAATTTGTGGACAAAGGGCTTTTGGAACGTTTAAATGGTGTGATACATTCCGATTTCGGCCATGTAACCTATACGGAAGCAATTGAAATTCTAGAAAAGAACAATGAACAGTTTGATTATAAGGTATTTTGGGGATGCGATTTACAGACCGAGCACGAACGCTATCTGACGGAACAGGTATTTAAAAAGCCTGTGTTTGTTACTGATTATCCCAAGGAGATCAAGGCATTCTATATGAAGCAGAATGATGACGGAAAAACCGTTGCGGCTATGGATTGTTTGGTTCCCGGCATCGGCGAGATCATCGGGGGAAGCCAGCGTGAGGACAGTTATGACAAACTGATTGCCCGCATGAAGGAACTAGGATTAAAAGAGGAGGATTACCAATTCTATCTGGATCTGCGCAGATATGGTTCTGCCCGTCACTCCGGCTTTGGCCTGGGATTTGAGCGCTGTGTGATGTATTTAACCGGTATGTCCAACATCCGCGATGTAGTACCTTTCCCAAGAACGGTTAATAACTGCGAGTTATAAGCTAGCGGCGTGCGCCGATTCATTTATATAAGGAGGAAGCCACATGAATTTTATCCATACGGCTGATGTCCATTGGGGTTTTACTCCGGACAGCAGCAAACCGTGGAGCAGGGAGCGTGCCCAGGCCATCAAGGATACTTTTGCCCAGATTATTACCAGGGCCAGGGATTTAGAAGTAAACTTTCTGTTTATTTCCGGAGATTTATTCCATCGCCAGCCTTTACTTAAAGATTTGAAGGAACTTAATTATCTGTTCAGCACCATCCCTTTTGTTCATGTGGTACTCATCGCAGGGAACCACGACCGAATCAGGCCGAATTCATCTCTCTACAGCTTTTCCTGGTGTTCCAATGTCACCTATTTTATGAATGAAGAGATGCAGAGTGTGTATTTTGAAGACTGCAATACGGAAGTCCACGGTTTCAGCTACCACACTTCGGAAATCACGGATAATCGAATTGATGATGTGATGGTTCCAGATGACAGCCGAATCCACATTTTAATGGCTCACGGAGGAGATGTCTCTCACCTTCCATTCAGCAGGGAGGCTTTGGCAGCTTCCAAATTTTCTTATGTTGCTTTGGGCCATATCCATAAACCGGAGATTCTGACAGAGTTAAAGGTTGTTTTTCCCGGCTCTCCGGAACCTCTCGATAAAACCGAGGTTGGAAACCATGGCGTCTACTATGGGGAGATCAATCCTGTAACACGGCGGACAGAGGTACTGAAGTTTCTCCCTCTGTGTAAGTCCCAATATATTCCTTTAGCAGTAAATATTACGCCTCAGACTACCAGCCTGGAATTAGAATTAAAGATTTCTCAGGTTATCAATATGAAGGGTTCCCATCATATATACCGTTTTCGAATCCGGGGAAAGAGAAATCCTGCAATCGAATTCAACCTGGAAAATCTGGCTTCCAAATTCCGAATCAGTGAAATCATTGATGATTCGGAACCGGAATATGATTTCAACGCTTTATTTGCTGAGCATCCTGGTGATATGATTGGATTCTATATCAGTGCTCTTCAGAAACCCGACATGAGTCCTGTGGAGAAAAAAGCTTTGTACTATGGAATCCATGCTTTGCTGCATACCACCGATGAAAGGAGTTAAGTCATGAAGTTTCTGGAACTTCAAATCAACGGATTTGGCAAATTCCATGATTACTCGATTTCCTTTGAGGATGGTCTGAATGTAATCTATGGAAAAAACGAAACTGGAAAGTCAACAATTCATACTTTTATCCGCAGTATCCTGTTTGGCATCCAGTCCCAGCGGGGGCGTTCTTCCAACAATGACCTTTACAGCAAATATGAACCGTGGGAAAACAGCGGCCTTTATCAAGGCTCTCTCCGCCTGGAACACGAAGGAACCGTCTACCACATAGAACGGTGTTTTCAAAGAAAACAGGAAGAATTTCGTATCACGGATGAAACTGCCGGGACAGAAGTGGAGCCATCCAAGGCTTTCATGGAACGTCTGCTGAATGGTTTGACGGAAACCACCTACAACAATACCATCAGTATCGGTCAGCTGAAAAGCGCTACAGAGGAAGGCATGGTCTCCGAATTAAAACATTACATTACCAATATGAATACTTCCGGCAGCATGGAACTCAGTGTGACAAAATCCTGTAATTATTTAAAAAATAAACGGGCAGAGATATCTGCACGGCTTGTTCCGGATGCTGCCAGATCTTATACTACCATATTGGGAGAAATCAAGGCTCTGGAAAAGGAAATCTCCGGTCCGGAATATGAGAATCAAATCATCACCTATCAAAGGCAGCAGCAGGATGTCCAGACACAGATGGAACAGATACAGACAGAAAAAGACCAGCTTCTTTTGCAGACATCAAAAGGACGGGAGGTATTGTCCCAGAATCACCTTTCCACTGCGGAAGATATCAAAAACTGTCAGCAAAATATTCAGTCTCTTTTTCTGAAATATGGAAGGCTTGAGGATGCCGCCGGGCAGACATGGAGGAAAGTCCTCAGCACACTTCCATTTATCCTGGCTTCCATATTATTTATAACCGCCGGGCTTTCCCTTGTGCGAGGCGCAGAATTTATCCGCACCTACCTGCATGTATCGCCTCTGCTTATTTTTGGTATTTTAGCTGGAATCGCTGTTTTGCTGTGCATGGCAGGTATCTTGGTCATTTTGAAAAACAGCCGCATAAAAAGGGATCTGGCTTCTACAAAGCAGGCTCTGGAAGAAATTTTCACCCGATACCTGGACCATTCCGATATAACACAGGAGAATTTGCAGCTATTCTACAAAAAAATGGCAGAACTGGAACTGCTCTGCAATACGGTCATACAGTCGGAGGATACTCTCAGCAAATTAGATGGTGATTTTTCCTATCTTCAGACACGCCAGACAGATTACAGCCAGGCCATTGAAAATCAGCAGAAATCACAGTGGGAGCTGGAGAAAAAATTGGAACGGCTTTCCAATTACAAAACCCGTGCAGAATCCTTGCGTTCCATTCTGGCAGAAAACGAAAGAATTTCCCAAGAATTGTCTGCCATTGATCTGGCTCTGGAAACCTTAAACACTTTGTCCGTTTCTGTCCGGAATTCCTTTGGTTTATATCTGAACCAGACGGCTTCCGAATTAATTCGGGGAATCACCGGAGGAGTCTATACAAGTATGGGGATTGATGAAAATCTCAATCCATTTCTGAACGCAAAAAACAAACTGGTTTCGCTTGAACAGGTCAGCGGCGGTACTACAGATCAGGTTTATCTGGCACTTCGCCTGGCTGCTGCCAAGCTTATTCAGGGAGATTGCCTGGAACGGATGCCTTTGATTTTTGATGACAGCTTTGTACTCTATGATGACGAGCGCCTGAAAAATACTTTAAAATGGCTATCTGATGCATATGACGGCCAGATTTTACTGTTTACCTGCCATCAACGGGAAGCACAGATGCTGACAGCCAGCCAGCTTTCCTATCATTTAATCACATTGTAGGTATCGATTTATCTGTTCTTCACGCGGAGGACTTTTATGGATTTTGTTATAGAAAAAGCGGTTTGTGCTGATTACCAGTTGTTCGCTGATATTATCCAGTCTGTCTGGGACAGCATGGAGCAGAAGGACTGGTTTATGGCAGACAATGCGGACTACACCTATCATATGCTGTCCACCGGTCAGGGAACCGGTTATAAGGCCATTCACACAGGCACGAAACAGGTGGCCGGTGTCTTTATGACTACCATTCCAGGCCTTGATGAAAGTAATCTGGGATATGATATTGGTTTTTCTAAAAGTGAACTCCTTGAGACCGCTCACATGGATTCGGTAGCTGTCTTACCCCAATACCGCGGGCAGGGTCTTCAGTTTTGTCTGATGCAGGAAGGAGAGAAGGATTTAAAAGAACGTGGATTCCACTATCTTCTGTGCACCATTCATCCTCAGAACCGATACAGCCGGAACAATGCGCTGAAGCAGGGATATGTATTTGTCCTCCAAAAAAGGAAATATAACGGAATCGTCAGAGATATTCTGATGAAACGCATTTAACCAAAAGGCTGCCGTGGTTTTAATTCCACTGCAGCCTGTGAAGTTCTCCCATTAAATTCATCTTTTCAAAACCATTCTGTCTTAATGCCTCATACACCACAATAGATACCGAGTTAGACAGATTCAGAGAGCGAATATCCCCCCACATAGGAATCCTTACGCATCGCTCCCGATTCTTTACAAGAATCTCCTCCGGAATCCCGGCGCTTTCTTTGCCAAACATCAGAAAGCAATCCGGCTCATAATTCACATCCGAATATACCTTCTGGGCCTTGGTGGTTGCCATATAGATTTTGGCGCCAGGGTTCTTCTCTAAAAAATCTCCATAATCGCTATACAGAGTCACATCCAGTTTGTCCCAATAATCCAAGCCAGCCCGCAGAAGCATTTTCTCATTCAGCTTAAATCCCAGCGGTTCAATCAGATGCAGCCTGGTATTGGTTGCCACACAGGTTCTTCCGATATTGCCGGTATTGGCTGGCATCTCCGGTTCCAACAATACGACATTCATAGTTTACAGATTCCCATTCTCTTCATCCACTTTTTTTACAAACCGGGCCATACGGCCCAATGCCTCTTTCAAATTCTTCAAAGAATAGGCATAAGAAACCCTCAGATACCCCTCTCCGCAGGCACCAAAGGCAGTCCCCGGGACTACCGCCACCTTCTCTTCCCGCAAAAGGCGGTTGGCAAATTCATCGGAGGACATATTCAGACGCTTGATGCTGGGGAAGGTGTAGAATGCTCCGTTGGGTTCAAAGCACTCCAACCCCATCTCTTCAAAAGCATGAAGCACAAACCGCCTTCTCTGGTCATAGGACTCTCTCATCATCTCCACGTCCCCGTCCCCGTTCTTCATTGCGCTGATGGCTGCATACTGGCTGGTAGTGGGGGCGCACATGATGGCAAACTGATGGATCTTCAGCATCTGCTCCAGAATCACATGGGGTGCGGCCGCATACCCAAGCCTCCATCCTGTCATGGCGTATGCTTTGGAAAATCCATTGATGAGAACTGTTCTGTCCCGCATTCCCGGCAGAGATGCTATGGATACATGGCGTGCCTGCCCGTAGGTCAACTCACAATAAATTTCATCAGAAAGTACAAATAAGTCTTTTTCCTCAATAATCTGGGCGATGGGCTCCAAATCCTCCTGCCTCATCACGGCGCCTGTTGGATTATTGGGAAACGGCATAATAAGGATTTTCGTCTTATCCGTAATCTTTTCCAGCAGCTTCTCTTTCGTCAGCCTGAACTGGTCCTTTTCCTCCAGCTCAATAGCCACCGGCACTCCTCCTGCCAATATGGTACAGGGAACATAAGACACAAAGCATGGCTGCGGGATCAGCACCTCATCTCCCGGGTCCAGCATAGCACGCAGAGCAATGTCAATGGCCTCGCTTCCTCCTACTGTGACTAAAATCTCTCTATCCGGATTGTAAGTCAAATTACATCTGCGGGAGAGATAACTGGCAATCTCCTCTCTCAGATTCTTAAGACCTGCATTGGAAGTATAGAAGGTTCTACCTTTCTCCAGTGAATAGATTCCCTCCTCCCGGACATGCCAGGGAGTATCAAAATCCGGCTCACCTACGCCTAAAGAAATGGCATCTTTCATCTCGCTGACTATATCAAAAAATTTTCGAATACCTGACGGCTCGATTTGAACGATTGTATCTGATAGGGGATTTCTCATGGAGTAATCAGCATCCTTTCATCCTGGACCTCCTGAACCAGTATAGTTCCGTGATCCTTGTATTTTTTCAGCACGAAATGAGTGGCCGTGCTCAAAACAGACTCCAGAGTGGACAGTTTCTCAGACACAAAGAGAGCCACTTCTCTCATGGTCTTTCCCTCTATAAAAACAGTAAAGTCATAAGCGCCCGACATGAGGTATACGGCATTGACTTCATTGTACTGATAGATTCTCTCCGCGATCTTGTCAAAGCCCATTCCCCTCTGGGGAGTCACCTTTACTTCGATGAGGGCTACTACCTTCTCGTCACTGGTATTATCCCAGTTGATTAGTGTATGATAACCGCAGATAATATGCTCTTTTTCCATATCAGCGATTTCATTGGCTACAGCCGTTTCACTTTCTCCCAAAATAACTGCCAGATCCTTAATGTCAATCCTGCTGTTTTTCTCTATAAAGGCCAAGATTTTTTCTCTCATTGCAATGCCTCTCTCTCTATAATTTTATATAATTCATCCTCCCTGGGTCTGTCCATAAATCTGCGAACCTTTCCATAAAAGACTTCCCGTGCAATTCCTTCTGTCACAGTGCCAATCCACGCTGACGGGATTCCGGCCTGTTTTAGTTCTTCCTCCATATGTCCTCCGTTATCTGCCACGAAAACCAGACAGTTTTTACAATATAAATCATAAGGGTCCAAATCATAAAATTCGCATATCTCAATGGTTTCCTGCCGGACAGGAATTCGATACAGATGAATCTGAAATCCCAGTCCATATGACCCTGAGATATTCCAAAGGGCGGTATGAATACCGCCCTCTCCTGCTTTTTCCCACCGGATGGCTCCCATTTTTTTTAAATACTCCTCATCTTGATTCAAAGTTCCATCTGGAATCTCTTTCACTTGCTCTAAATACCCTCTGGAAAAGCGGGACAAAAGCTCCTTCTCCCGCTCTCTGACAATCCTTTTTGTACCTTCCAGCCCTGCAAAACCGGCAACTACCAAATCCTGACCCGGCCTTACATCTGTCCTCTCACTCTTTGCTGCCCTCATCCTTTTATTCCTCGCCTGTCTTAAGGACCTGACGGTTCCGGATTCTCCGACGGCTGACCTGGCCCTGGAGAAGACGGTGGTTCTGCCGGAACTCCTGGGCCAGCCGACTCAGAACCAGGTGTGGGATCTGGTGCCCCGCTGCCTGCATTGGAGTCTGGTGCAGGATCTCCCCCGTTGAGTTCTGCAGATGGATTCCCTGCAGACGGATCTCCTTCTGCTGACACTCCTTCACCGGGCACCCCTTCTGTCGGTACAGCCGGAGGCGCTTCCGGTCCTACTCGGTAAATCGCCTTGGAGGCATTATAAGTATCTGTGTGGAGAATCGTACTTTCTGTCTCCACTCCGTCAATATAAACATACTTCCACAATCTGGAACGAACCCCCCGATGAGCAGCCTGGACCCGGACCCTGGTTCCTGGTGCCAGGGAAGGATCCACATTGGTAATCGGCTCTCCCGGATCTGTTACCCCCAGAGTCTCCGACACATACTTTATGGTTCGGTTTGCCGGACGCGTCTCCTTACCATATATAGTAAAGGTCAGGGTCTTTCCTGAGGTACCGCCCTCAATATACACCGGAGTATCATATGGATTTGTAATCTTAATATCTTTATAGGTACCTGCAATAGCCGCATCATTGGATGGTTTTACATAGCTGACGATCATGGAATGATTCTGACGCTGGGTAATCTCCATCTCTGCCAGCAAAGCCGCATTGTAAAGGGTTGTCGCGATCTGACATACGCCTCCTCCCACACTGTCCACTACCTGCCCGTTCTCATAAGCACCAGCAGAGGCATAGCCGTTGGCCGTGGTAAATGGGTGCATATATTCGTATCCTGACAGGGTCTCACCTGGCATCAGTACAGCGCCGTTAATCTTTCCTGAACCAACCTGAAGATTCTTGGAACGGGCAGCGCCGCTGCTGGAAAAATCTGTAGAAAAGGTTCCTAAAACATCCTGAATGGAAGCCAGCATCTCCGTAGTCTTTGCCGGTTTCGTCTCTGTCACTGCCGCCTCTACCAGAACCGGCTCTCTAAGCCCGCTCTTTAACGCCTCGTTCAGCTGTCTGATGGTCGCTTCCAGATCTACGGAAATGCCGTCCTGAGACGGGGTCACAATAAATGCGCCGTTTTCGCGAACAATAGAAGCATCCACAGCCTCTCTCATAAAAGGCTGGCACTGGGTAGTCACAAAGTTCTCCACTGCCCCCTCATCTATCTTGAACTCCAGTTCCACATCTACCGGATGATTCTCCAAATCCTTCTGCTTTAAATAGCGATCGATAATATCCCCGGAACCGTATTCTGCAATCGTACTGTCTAAAACATCTGTATTCTCCCAGTGAAATCCCAGCTGATCCGCCGTAGTCTCCACCCTTGTCCCTGCCACTTCCAGGGCCACGGTCTGCCCGGCCATCTGGGACACGTAATCTTCTATTTGTTGTCTGGCATCTTCCGCCTCCATGCCGCCCAAATCCTGTCCGTCAATGGAAACTCCCTTGGGAATCACATCTGCCCATGCTTCCGCCGCTAAAAATAAGGTCAGACCAACCGCCACGGTACAGACCCTTCTCACCCATTTTCTTCCTTTCATAAAGTCTGCTCCTCAAACATCCAATCATACTGTCAAAATGTTATTGCTCCGAAAACCATAGGTGCCACCATAGCCAGCACCAACAGAATTACGATGATTGTAGACACAATCTTCCTCGTCTTTTTATTGTTAAAATCCATCATAACTGTACTCACCTCGTTGTTATTCTTCCGTACTGAGAGATAATCTTATCCGTTATCCTTGAGACCTCATTTCTGGATAAATAATCTATCTGCGCAGTTATTTCTATTTTATGATATTTTAGCAGTTCATGCAATAGTTCTTTTTGCCTTTTTGATGCCAACTGCTCTTTTTTTATCTTATAAACCAGTTGTCTGGGAAAAAATGACTGTTCTTCGCCGGTTTTACAGCACTGCCTCAATGCCTGATAAAGGCCATGAGCTGCATAAGCATCTCCTGATGCCCGATGGGCGGTCTCTGTCTCCACATGAAAATATGCGCATGCACTGCTTAAGTTTTTTTGTTGTTCTGCCGGCATATATTTTCTGCTCAAGGCCAGAGTGTCAATTCCCTCTTTCTCAAATGTCAATCCCTGATTAACTGCCGCCCGTTTCAAAAAACGATAATCAAACATAATATTATGTCCCAGCAGAGGCAGGTTCTGGCAAAAATCCACATATTCACCAATAACAGCCTCTATTCCCGGCGCCTCCCGCAGCATGGCATCCTGAATGCCTGTAAGTTCCCTGACATATTCGTTTAACTTCTGTCTGGGATTTACCAGGGTGGACTTTTCTGCTGTTATGGTTCCATTCTCGACTAAAACTCCGGCAATCTCAATAATCTTATCTGATTTAGGCTCCAATCCTGTAGTTTCTATATCAATTGCCACATAAGAATTGGGAAGATTCATCATCTATTCTCACCGCTTTCGCATTGTAACTGAGAGCATCCCGATTTTTATAATCAAACAGGATCATACTTCCATCTCTCATAACCTCCAGATGGGCCATATTGCCAATCTGCCTGGCGTCATATCCTTTATACCCCTTCAAATATCCGGGCTGCTTTTCCTCCTTCTGGAAAAAACGGCGGATTCTCTGTTTCCATGGGGCCAAATCTCTGGCAAAGGACGGACGGCTTTTTATATTCTCTCTCAAATAAAGGTCACAGACTAAAAGGTCACGATATTGTTCCATATCTCCGCCCTGCTGTTTTAAAAAGTCAAACAAAATCTCATACCGGGCCAGCCGGCTGTGTTTGACTCCGAATAAGTTTCTTTCTTCGTAATACTTTGTCAGCGCCTCAAACATGGCATAAGGAGAATCCCAGTGCTTTTCCATCTCCTTCAATGTGTTTGTAAACTGTCTGCTGTTGTAATAAATCTCTGTCATTTCCTCTACAGCTTTTAACTCCAACACCTCTTCATAAGAGAGCCAATCCGTAGAAAGCACCTCATAGGGCGGGGAGTCGTGGTACTGAATCCCATATGCATCCGCCATCTCTGCCATATAGGAACCGGACAATACTTTCAAAAAACCCAGCTGAAGCTGCTTTGGCCTCATGGCATATACATCATCAAATGATTTTTTAAAGCTGTCCATACCTTCATATGGCAATCCTGCAATCAGGTCCAGATGCTGATGTATATTTTGGAAACTGTCTATAGCAGCAACTGCCTGCTTCAGTTTTTTTAGATCCATCTTCCGACGAATCTCTGCTATGGTTCGAAGGTTGGTGCTCTGAACTCCTATTTCTAATTGTATCAATCCCTTTCTCATTCTCCTTAAGACTTCCAGCTCTTCCTCATCGATCAGATCACCGGAAATCTCGAAATGGAAATTGGTAATTCCGTTATCATGTTCCAGCAGGTATTTCCAGATGGTCAGGGCATGGCTCTTTTTACAATTAAATGTCCTGTCCACGAATTTCACCTGAGGCACTCCGTGGGCCAGAAAAAAGTCCAGCTCCTGTTTCACCAGTTCCAGACTGCGAAACCGCACGGTTCTATCAATAGAGGACAAACAATAACTGCATCTGTACGGACAGCCTCTGCTGCTCTCGTAGTAAATAATCCTGTGCTCCATTCCATCCAATTCTTTATAGGGAAATGGAATCTCGTCCATATTCAGAAGCGGTCTGGCGGCTGTCTTTATCATCTGCCCCTTCCTGTCCCGAAACAGGATTCCCGGAATCTGCTTAAAATAGTCTGCCTTCTGTTCTTTGGAAACAGTATTTCCATATATCCCATAATATGCTGCCAAATCTGCAAATACCGCCTCTCCTTCTCCTGCCATAATTCCTGTGACAGAAGGCTCCTCCTCTAATATTCTGGCAGCATTGCAGAATGCCTCCGGACCGCCAAGCCAGATGTCCGTATCCGGCAGTATTTTGGGAATATCCTTAAGAAGCTGCCTGATATATCGGATATTCCAGATATAACAGGAAAAACCGATTACCTGAGGCTTCTGCTTATAGATATCCTGCAGGATCTCATCTGGCTGCTGATTGATGGTATACTCAGCCAGATCTATCCTTATCTTCCTGTAAGACTCCGAATATTCCGGTTCCCGTTTCATGTTCTTTAAAAGCATGGCATCTGCATAGGTTTTTAGACTATACAGTCCTAAATTAGAGTGAATATACTTTGCATTTACTGCTGTCAACAAAAATTTCATTCCCTGTCTTCTCCGGTATGGATCATATGGTACCCTGCTGCCTTTGACAGCCGATTCATAATTGCCTGTCCAAGGTGAGACTCAGGAAAGCATTCGGAATAGATATAGTCTGCCTCCAAATCATCAAATTCCCTTAGCACAGCAAACAGATTGTGAGCTATGGTTTCTTCTTTGGAACGTAATCCCAGACTTTTAACCATTCCCTTTGGGTACTGGTCAAAGGTCTCTTCCGTACAGATGATTCCTACCCGAAAGCCCTGATTCATCTTTTCAGCTGCCAGACGATTGATTGTTTCTGTTACTGTCTCCCTGGTCTCCAGCCCCTTCTCCACCAATATCATCTGGGCTCTGGGCGCATAATGGCGGTATTTCATTCCCGGCGCTTTGGGTTTTACTTTGTCGCTTACAGGTCCCAGGACTGCCTGGTCCGTATCCAGCTTTCCAATGACTGCTTCCAGCATCTCCATCGTAACAGCACCGGGGCGCAAAAGAACCGGGACCGGGCCGGATACATCCACTATCGTAGATTCCACACCGATTCCTACAGGGCCGCCGTCAATCAGCAGATCGATTCTTCCATCCATGTCCTGATATACATGTTCTGCCAGAGTAGGGCTTGGCCTTCCGGAAGTATTGGCACTGGGAGCTGCTATGGGAACCCCTGCAAGTTCAATCAGGCAGCTGGCTATCCGGTCCATTGGCATCCTGACCGCCACAGTATCCAAACCTCCTGTAGTCTCATCAGGAACCAGACCGCTTTTCGGAAAAATCAAAGTCAGCGGGCCGGGCCAATAGGCATCCATCAACCTCCTTCCTGCCTCCGGAACCTCCTTTACCAATACTTCCAACTCTTCTTTTTTCCCGATGTGTACAATCAGAGGGTTATCCGACGGCCGTCCTTTTGCAGCATAAATTTTCTTAGCCGCCTCCCTGTCCAGGGCATTGGCTCCTAATCCATATACTGTCTCCGTAGGAAATGCCACCAAGCCGCCTTCCCGTATCAGCCTTGCCGCTTGTGCAAGCAATTCGTCATCGATTTGGTCCTTCTCTATTTTTATCACTTTCATGTCCACTTTGTCCCCTCTACTCTCCAATGCCCTTTATAATACCAAAATAAGAAATAGATTGCAACTGTCCATAGGTAGTTCTTTTTTCTCTTATCTTGAGATATATTAAAATAATTGAAACATCCAGGAGCAGTATATGAAATCTCAGAACAC
Source organism: uncultured Hungatella sp. (assembly GCA_910588325.1). Taxonomy (GTDB): domain Bacteria; phylum Bacillota; class Clostridia; order Lachnospirales; family Lachnospiraceae; genus UBA3402. The sequence goes on along the minus strand of CAJUPP010000032.1, from coordinate 15,232 downwards.
AAAACACGACAGACGTCTGCCTTCCTATCTTCCCCCCGCCATCATAGAAGCTGTCATGGCGCTTATTCTTTTTATTCTTATATATAATCTTTCCCGTCAGGCTGCTATCCTGACCTCCGGTACCCCAGTCGCTCCATCAGGCCAGAAGAAACGTCCTGTTGTGATCCTGGATAGTGGTCACGGGGGAATCGATCCTGGAAAAATCAGTGTGGATGGAAGCCTGGAAAAGGATATTAATCTGCAGATTACCCAGCTGTTAAAGCAGTATCTGGAGGCTTCTGACGTAGATGTAATCATGACCCGTGAAGATGACCGCGGCTTATATAAGGAAAGCGACAGCCACAAAAAAATGGCTGACATGAGGGCCCGCTGTCAGTTAATCAATGATACGGCCCCTGATCTGGTAGTCAGTATTCATCAGAACAGCTATCATGAAGAAGACATAAGCGGCGGCCAGGTTTTTTATTATAAGAATTCCGAGAAGGGAAAACAGCTGGCAGAAATTCTTCAAAGGCGATTTGATTTCGTGCTGGGCGAAAAAAACACACGAAAAGCCAAGGCCAATGACAGTTATTATCTCCTTCTTCATGTAAAACAACCCATTGTTATTGTAGAATGCGGTTTCCTAAGCAATTGGAATGAATCCGCTTTGCTGGTGTCTGAGGAATATCAGAACCGGCTGGCATGGACGATACATATGGGAATTATGGAATACCTGAATACACAGTAAACCTCCATGCGCCCGGCTGCGGACTTTCATAGTCCCCCCATGCCTGCCATCAGGCACTACCATGAATGAAAGAGGGGTTCCTGTGAACCCTCCGGGAGATGCATACAAAATGCCAAAAACAGGCAAAAAAGGAGCCCGGTTCGCCGGACTCCCCATCACCTGGTGAATACATTATAATCACAATTTGCATCACCCACGATCTCATTCATATACATACACAAAATATCTGTCCTGTCATATTCCTGCCATTGCTCATATGCCGGTCTTGTTATAATGCGGTCTTTAATCTGATAGGCATTTCCGCCTACAGCATATACATTTAACAGAGCATAGATTTCAGCCATTTCTTCACCCTGTCTATCTGATAACGCGTATTTTTTCAGCCCCTCGATTGCTTGGTTATAAAAAATCTGCTGAAGAAATGAATCCGCGTAACTTTCGAAATTCTGGAGATTTGGATCCGGATTGCCTTTCCTCTTTGCCCACTGGGACACCTTTAAACGTTCTGTGTGATATGTGTATTCCTCTGGTCCAAAATAGTTCAGTACTCCGTAGAGACAAGGAGACATACTTAAGGCTCCTGTCACAATCTCATCAATCCCATACTCTTCGGAAGACAGATAATGCTGTACGTGAAGATGTCCGCTTAAAAACAGGCTGATTCCACGGTCAGACAGTCTTTCTATCAATTCCTCCGCATGCTCAATGGTACAATTGTTCTCGTATACCCTGCTCTCCTCAAACAGATTATGATGGGCTACTACAATCACCGGATGATCCTCATCCCAGGCAGTGTCCAGCATTTCATCAATCCATTCATATGTCTCTGTCCGAATCATACCTCCTACAAGATTTTCATTCTCATACTGACAGCTGTCCAGCATCAAAAGCCATGTTCCATCCTTTAATTCCGCTACATAACTTAAAGAAGCCGGATCTCTGCTGACCGCCTCATCATATCCAAAAGCACCATAAATGGAAACAAATTCCTCCGGTGTTGTTCTCGTAGCAGGAACCACCTCGGTCCCCTTGTAAGCAGCCGCTTTAGGATTATTCAAATCATGATTGCCAGGAATCACCAAAACCGGAATACCGTTGCTCTCTATCTTGCCCAATCGTTCCGCCAGCGCCTCATGACTCTGACGCTCCCCTTCTAATGTAAGGTCCCCGGTTATGATTAACGCCTGAGGTCTTCGCTCAATCACCTCATTCAGGAATGCATCCATAATCTCCCAGACATATGTAGTTACTTTCCCATCTCCGCTGCTTACCATATCTTCAAATGCCTTACCAAAATCTGTCAGTTCTTTTGCCAGATAGTGAATATCTGAGGTAATGATAATCTCCGGATTAAGTTCCTTCTCTCTGTCTTTTTCCAGTTCCAGCGGCGGGATCGTCTCATCTAAACTATCCTGCTTCGAAAGGGTTGGCCCTTCCTCCTTTGAAGGCATAATATCTACTCGTTCAATCTCCGGTCCCGAAGTAGACTGTGAATCATAAAAATGACATGCCGTACAAACTTCCACTGCCAGAAGTCCAGCCAGGAAAACTGGAAGTCCCCGTTTTCTCATTCTAACTGCCCCTCTCATTCATTTACCTTTACTACATCCCATATATTCTCTGGTTCAAATCCTAATTTCCAACAGGCGACACCTGCCAGATCTGCCTTCCTAATCAGTTCCATCTTTAAGCCCAGAGAGGTCTCCTCCTCCAGCCAGATCAGCTTCACACCCTCATCCGTGTTCAACTCTCCATAATACTGTCCCAGCTCTTCCTGCCAGTACAGATTGACCTGATTCTCCTCAATCCACTCCTTGGCAGAAGTAATACCCAAAGCAGAAGATGTGGTTTTCTCCCCATTCTCTGTCCACACTCTGGTATAGAATGGAATGGCACAAACTACTTTTTCTTTTGGCACCTCACAGATCGTATCTTGTATTCCCTGATCTACATAAGACAGTGAGGATACCGATCCCGCTTCTCCGCCTGCATAGTGCTCATCATATGCCATGATAATCACATAATCAACTATCCGTCCCTGCTCTGCCCGATTATAGAAAGATGTATATGCCGTAGGCACATAATTATCTACGGACAAAATAATTCCCTCGTTGCGGCAGGCAACCGAAAGTTCCCGAATAAACTGGACATAATGAGGGCCTGCCTCCGGCTTAATGCCCTCAATGTCCAGATTGATACCATCTATTCCATAAGCCTTCACTTCGTTTATCAAACTGGCTATCAGTTCTTTTCTTATGGAGGTCCGTGCAAACAGCACCTCAGATTTTACATTCTCTCCACGGTTAAAATTATCTAAAACAGCCCAGATCTGCATGCCCCTGTCATGTACCAGATCTACATACTCCTGATCTGCCATAGAATGGTAGTTCCCCTCATTATCCGTCAGCTGAAACCAGGTAGGAGCAATTACATTAACCCCCTTCGTGTTGGCAATCAGACTTTCCAGCGTCCCGTTAGCCTCATCAGAGGTCACCTGATGCCAAGCCAGACATATCTTTTCATCCAGAGAGATGGAATTGTACAACGGTTCTACAAACAGATTAATATCCTTTTCTGTCCACGTCTCATCAATCACTTTATTTGGAATATATCCAATAAACCCATCCTCTGTACGGACTTTGGACCATTCTGTCATCTGTTCCAGAATCCGGAACTTCCCGCCTTTCTCAAGAGTTGTAATCACAGGGCTCTTAATTCCGCCCAGCACTCTCACCGCCGTCTTTTTTCTGGTATCTCCTAACTGCCAGGAGTTCCCGGAAGGGTTCACATAGATTCTTTTGTATTCACCTGTGTTATATACTTCCGTACGGATATCGGTGTAATTACCTACCAGGCCTGCTGCAAGATAGACACCGTCATTCTCAACCAGAATAAGGGGCTTTCCTTCACTCCCCATAGTTCTTCTGTCCGCATACACAATACTATCCGGAAGTGTGTAAACTAAAAGTTTCTCTATCTCATCCCAGTAAAACTTTTCATTCAGCTGCTCATTCACCCACTTGATGGGAAGGTACGTCTGGTTATCTCTGGTAATTCCCTGCTCTTTTTGCAGTTCCTCATTCATGTATATAGCTGTTTTTTCCCCCTCCACACCAAGCAGCTGGCCAATATCTGCCTGCTCTTTCGTGGGAATATACCTTTGCAGAACCCATACTCCTAACGCGCCTGCCACTATCAAAACGATGAGCCCCACCACAACCAGGTATGGAATCAGCTTTTTCTTCAACATTCGTCCTCCTGCGTATTTTCCATGTTTTAAATAAACTTATTTTTTAAAGTATACCATATTTTCTGCAGCTTGTATCTTAATTTTCTATTAAGCCCCTATCCCCTGCCCGTCTTTGGCTGCAGACGGAAAATGGTACTCCCCAGGCTCCCTTATCTATCTGCTATCCTGCATTTTAACCCCAAGCCTCAACAGCACAGTTTTTGCAAAATAGCTGTCCTTTACTCAATGCTTCTATCGGTTATATACCAAATCAAAATGGATTTCTTTTAATTTTCCATCCCCTGTTCCTATGTAATCACACATATAAAAGGAACCGTCCTCCCGAATCTGAAATATTTTCTCCCAGTCACCATCCTCCGGCAGTTCTCCGTCAATATAGACCGGGATACCCTTTGACTCATACCGCTTCAGTCCATTAATATATTTCTTCTGCTCATCTCCCAGATACCTTTTTTTCATCTTCTCACTCTCCTGATGTCTCCGCTTCCGTTCCTGAAGGTTTTGTGACACATCACTTAGAAGCGGAGTTTTTCATTATATCAGCCGTTTCATCCAGTCTGCCTGTTCTCTTGTGACCGTAAATGCATCTACTGAAAAGGGAATCCGAACCACAGCCTGTCTGTGCCTTTTATTCCATTGTATTCTGGATTCCTCGCTGCCGAATGCAGCCAGGCATTGCCAGCCCTCTCTTGCGGCACTTTCCTGCCACACATTATGATCCCCAAATGCACCTTCCTGCCATTCACTGAATGAAATAATCAGAAACACCTTATGACAGCGCAGCAATTCCGCGCTTTTTAGCTCTTGTATGGTGCCAAAATCGATAACAATTTTCTGGTACCTGTTTCGAAGACATTTTGCCAGACAGAAACCATCCGCTTTCGGGTAAAAATCTACCTCCTGTATCTGATAGACGTGTTCCTGAGCCTCTTTTCCTGTACAGACGCTTCCAAACCTTATAAAATCACCATGGTGATTCCACTCAAGCACAGCCGTTTTCTCTCCACAGCCGCTGCAGAGGTAGTTGGCCATCAGAATAGAAAAATGAGTCGTCCCCATGCCTGGCCCTGCACCAATCACTCCTATGATTTGTGACGGTTCACCTAAATTACCCTTTCTTTTTTTCCAAAAATGGCTTTGATGGTTCCCCATAATGTTCCTGCCTTATCTGTTTTCCATTGCGGCAGCAGATTTTCTGTCAACATGCTGTAAAAAGACTCTGTCTGCTGTGTCTGGCAAAACGGATCTGAAAACTCCGGTGCCCGAAGGCAGCGGTAAGTTTCTGCTGTTTTCCTGACCGCTCCCAAAGCTACATGATTATAAATAATCGTCGTACCGGAGTGCCCGCTCTTTTTCTCTAGACAGGAGATGACCTCTTCCCCGTTTCTCTGCTCCCACCACTTACCTCCTGCTACCAGAAAAAATTCTTCTTCTGCCTCTGCCGCCTCCTCCCAGTTTCTTCCATAGTCTCTGACTACAACCGGATAGGCACAGGGCGACAGACGAACCGCCTTTCCATAGCGTGGTTTCACCGGCAATCCAAACACAGAATAAATCCCATAAGAATCCGCCTCCTTTCTTAAGTTTTCTGCCATGCAGCGTACATGATTGGATCGATTCCACTCCTCATACAGGCACGGATAACCTTGCCCTGTCAGATACGCACATAGGCCGATCGCCAAATGGGTTACACCGACACCGGAATGAGTTCCGGCAAAAATAATTATAAGAGATGTTGTCTTTCCCTGTATTTCCTCCAGCTCCTGCTTAAGTTCAATTACAGACTGATAACGCTTCTGCCCCTCCATATGAAGGCATTTGCGGATAATCGCTCCTAATTGCCCGGTTGGTTCTTTTTTCAGGGCTTCTCCCTGTCCATGCCCGGTCAACAGGTATGCTAAAACTGCTCCGATCTGATATACATCCGTATATACTCCCAGTTCTCCTTCTTTCATCTGCTCTGGTGCGCAGTAGCCAGGGGTTCCATAGCGATTCAAAGATTCATTGGCTTTTTCCATTGTTTCTGCATGGTCAAAGTCCAGTAATTTTATCTGTTCATGACACAATAATAGATTTCTTGGCTGTAAATCCAGATATAAAATAGGGAATTCTTCTGCTGAATGCAGATAATATACCAGGTCACAGATCTGAATTCCATAGCGGATCACCGTATCCTGGTTAAGATGACCTTTTCTTTTCATCAGGTCATAGAGTGAGTCTCCTTCCAGAAACTCTTCGATAAGATAACTACAATATTCTTCTTCCTCTAAATCATATACAATGGGAATCCCCGGATGCCGTAGTCTTTTTAAAAGCAGAGCTTCCTGTCTGAACTGCTGATAACAGACACAAGATTTCTCCACCTTCTTAATCGCCCGGTATTCATCCAGCTTAAGATGACGGGCCAGATACACGGTACCACTCCTTCCTTTTCCTAAAATACGGAGCAGACGGTATTTCCCAAACAGAATCGTGTCTTCTATCCACTCACCTCCTTCTCTCATTTGAACGCATCTGTGCTTCCCGACAGCATCTCTTATAGTTCATATCTTAATACAAGTTTCCCTTTTATGCAATGGTAAATTTAAAATTCCATAAATTTTTCATAAAAAAGTGTACATAGTAATTGATATTTGACCGTATTATATAGTATATTTATATTGCATTATTTTATTCACTCTTAAGATAATGGTAAAACTACTTTTTCTGCAAAGGAAGTGCGCCTATGAAGATAGAACGTATCAATGATAATCAGATTCGCTGTACATTAACCAGTTTTGATTTAAGTGTACGAAATTTAAATTTGCGTGAACTTGCTTATGGAAGTGAAAAAGCACGGAATCTATTCCGTGAGATGATTCAGAAGGCTTCCAATGAGGTTGGCTTTGAGGCTGAGGATATCCCTCTGATGGTAGAAGCCATCCCCCTTTCCAACGAAAGTGTTATGCTTGTCATTACTAAGATTGAGGATCCGGACGAACTGGACACCCGTTTTTCCAAATTCTCTCCTTACTCCGAAGAGGGTTCCGATGCGTTATCCCAGTTAGCAAGCGAACTGCTGGAGGGGGCTGACGGATTGGCAAAACTGCTGGGGCTTCCTTCCTCAGGCCATCAGGAGGGGCTGACCTCCTTAGAAGGTGAAACGGCAGAATCCGATTCTTCCTCTTCCCAACAGACGCCTTCTACACGTATCTATTCCTTCAACAGCCTTGACAACGTCTCAGCCGCTGCCAGGGCCTGCGGTAATTTGTACAACGGAGTGAATACTCTATATAAAAAACCAGATACTTTCCAGTACTATCTGGTGATAAAGGAGGACGGAGCAGACAAGCTGGCATTCAGCCGCGTCTGCAACATCCTGTCAGATTACGGCACCAAGATCCATCATGAATATGCCAGTGAGGCGTATTACACGGAGCATTACGAAATCATCTGCAAAGATCAGGCATTACAGGTTTTGAAAAATATTTGAGTATAACGTAAAAGGAGCTGCCTTGACTCTCAGACAGCTCTCTTTATTATTATGCTTTGATTAACCACTAACCTTCTATTAACGTGTAGCCAAAACCTCGTTCATCTTAGACACCAGATCATCACAGTCAATGCCGTGTACCATGCATGCTTCCTCTAAGCTTTCTGCCTGAGCTGACGGACAGCCTAAGCAATGCATACCGGCAGACATCAACATCTGCGGAACCAGTTCATCCATCTGAACCAGCTGTCCGATCAACATATCTTTACTAATCTGCATTGGTATTTCCTCCTTCTATCAGTACTGCTATTACTATAATACTTTTCTTTATTCTTGGCAAGGCCGAATTTTCTAAATGATATGAGCCATTGATCTGCCTACTGTTAACGCTTGAAATTTGTATATTCCTTTTGGTTAGTATAAACTAACTGATATTGCTTTCAATTTTGTACAATTGTACCGACAATTTCCTCTTGAATATTTGGAGATTATAGTATAGAATGATAGCAAATGCATAGAATATAAGGAGGTAATTATCATGGCACGTGTTATCAGTGATGCTTGTGTATCTTGTGGTACTTGCGAAGGCGAGTGTCCAGTAGGAGCAATTTCTCAGGGTGATTCTCAGTACGTAGTTGACGCAGATACCTGTATCGATTGTGGTGCTTGCGAGGCTGCCTGCCCAACTGGCGCTATCAGCGAGGCTTAATTTATATCCGTGAATACATAGATGCCTTTTCCGTAACAGGAAGGGGCATTTATTTTTAAGGAGGATTTTATGTGTAAACCGCTTATCGGTCTGACCCCGTCCCACGACATACATACCAATGATATCTCCATGAGAAGTACCTACCTAGGTGCCGTAAAGGCGGCCGGAGGCATTCCTGTAGTTTTGCCGCTGGAAGCGGAAGAGGCGGACCTTAAGAGGCTTGTCTCCCTGTTCGACGGCTTTCTTTTTACCGGCGGCCCTGATGTTCATCCATTTTTATTTGGAGAGGAAACTCACATTCACTGTGGAGAAGTGTCTGCCAAACGCGATTCCCTGGAGATAGCGCTCCTTCACCTGGTTATGGAGATGAAAAGGCCCATCCTAGGCATCTGCCGCGGAATTCAACTTATCAATATCGGCCTTGGAGGCACTATCTATCAGGATATTCCCAGCCAGTTTCCTCATGATTTTCCGGTTGCTCATAAACAGCCCTTCCCTTATGCGGTTCCGTCTCATCATGTGTCCGTAGTTCCAGGAACCAGATTGGCAGATATCTGCCACGCCAAGAGCATTCAGGTAAACAGCATGCATCATCAGGCTGTTAAGGATCTGGCACCAGGCTGTATTGTCAGCGGCACAGGGCCTGACGGCTTGATTGAAGCTATGGAAATGGCGGATTATCCGTTCTTCGTCGGTGTTCAGTGGCATCCCGAATATTTGTGGAGCCAGGATAAGGCCGCTGCCAATCTATTTATACAGTTTATAAAAGCGTGCAAATGACAGTTTGCACGCTTCCTTTTCTAAAAAAGCTTCTTCCCGCTCTTTCCGAATTTTTTCTTTTTAAAAAACGGCATTTTGGTTGCAGCCGCCTCCGCTCTTCCTTTCCCGTTCTTTTGATATGCACGTATGGTTTCATCTAACTGCTTAAATCGCTCCTCTTCTTTCTCGTCATTTACGCGCATCAGATATTCTACTTCTTTCATCACCCGATCCGTTACATTCTCACTGATGCTTTCACTGACGCTCTCACTGACATTTTCACTGACTTCCTTTGTAATTTCCTTGCTGATCCTTTCCATATTTGCTTCCACAGCCTGTCCGATAATATGATTCATAATGCTCTGAAGCTGGACCATTTTTTCAGAAGTCATATCGGCTGCCTGCATCGGCTGCATTGTGACAGCTGCCTCAATGCTTGTCTCCTCTGCCTCTGTCTCTGTTTGGTTCACGTTCTCTTCTTCTTTTTCCCTATCTTTTGTCTGCCTCTCCCTTGTATGCCCCTCTCTCATTTTGCTTTCTTTCCAGGCTGCTTTCATATCTTCCTCCATATAATCTTCGGTGATTGTGATGTCTTCCGCCTCACCTGACATTTTATTTAAGGCACTCTTAATTGCCTTCAGCTGATATCCCCGTTCCTTCAGCTCTTTTATCTGACGAAATAATCGGATTTGATAATCCGTATAATACCGATGTCCCATCTCATTTCTGGGAATCTGCATCTCCAGTTCATCCTCCCAGTACCGAAGAACATGGGATTCTACATCTACTTTTTTAGCCGCATCTGATATCAAATAACGTATCTCCGCCATATGCTCCTCTCCTTTAGTCCGTGATGTCCATACCTTATTAACATCATATGTCTTAAGAATTAATATTATGATAAAAACTTAAAAAATATGAAAGCCAGGCCCTTTTTTCAGGCCTGGCTTTCATATTTTTACAGAATCATATTCCGCTTCTTATCATGGGTTATTCTCCGGCTGTCTGGCAGCATTGACAAACTTAGTAAACTGAGGCAGCCATAAAAGATTCACAGTCCCGATAGGGCCGTTCCTCTGCTTGGCAATAATAACCTCTGCAATATCCTTCATATCCGAATCCTTATTATAATAATCATCGCGGTACAAAAACATCACCACATCCGCATCCTGCTCAATGGCTCCGGACTCTCTAAGATCCGAAAGCATAGGACGGTGATCCGCTCTGGTCTCACAGGCACGGCTTAACTGAGACAGCGCTACCACTGGAGCCTTCAATTCTCTGGCCAATGCCTTTAAAGAACGGGATATCTCCGAAATCTCCTGCTGGCGGTTGTCACTGCTCTTCCCGCTTCCTGTCATCAGTTGAAGATAGTCAATGATAACCATTCCAAGACCATGCTCCAGTTTTACCTTCCGGCATTTGGAGCGCAGCTCTGTCACGGAGATACCCGGTGTATCATCAATAATCAGGCTGGAACTGCCGATAACTCCCACGCCTTCCACTACGGCGTCCCAGTCCGAATCTGTCAGCGTACCTGTCCTAAGCTTCTGAGTATCTACATTGGATTCCATGGCAAGCATACGGTTTACAAGCTGCTCCTTGGACATCTCCAGACTGAACACCATGCAGGGTATTCCCCTTCTCACAGCCACATGATCCACCACATTGAGGACAAATGCCGTCTTACCCATAGACGGACGGGCGGCAAGAAGAATCAGATCCGACGGCTGAAATCCGGATGTCTTGTAGTCCAGGTCATGAAATCCCGTAGGAACTCCTGTAACCGTCTCTCTGGTTCGATATGCCTTCTCAATATTCTCCAATACATTTAATGCCACCTGGCGGATGGGAACGAACTCGCCGGAATCACGGCTCTGCAACAGATCAAAAATCTTTTTCTCCGTATCTGCCAGAATCGTCTCCAATGGCTCCCTGCCCAGGTAGCAGTTGTTGGCGATCTCTTCATTGACCTTAATAAGCCTTCTCAGCACTGCCTTCTCTCTGACAATGTTAGCATAAGACTTTACATTGGCTGAAGTAGGAACCGTAGTGATAATATCCCTGACAAATTCCAGGCTGGAAATCTCCGGCGGTACGTCTTTCTCTTTTAAACGGTTCTGGAGAGTCACTAAGTCTACTGGTTTCCCCTCATTAAACAGCTCAATCATAGACTCAAACATAATGCCGTACTGATGCTGATAAAAATCATCCGCCGTAACAATTTCCGAAGCAGTGATAATTGCTTCCCGATCCATCAGCATGGAACCAATTACTGACTGCTCACCTTCGATACTGTGAGGGAGTACTCGTTTTATCAGGGCTTCATCCATCATATCCTCCGTTCTGTACAAAATCTCTCCTGCTTCCAAATACCGGTGCAGGAGAGATCTCTCATAATTTCGTGATTATGCCTCTACTACTTTAACTGCCAGTTTCGCTGTCACATCCTTGTGGAGCTTTATCGGAACCTCATGGGTTCCGAATGTCTTAAGGGGATCCGGAAGAACCAGCTTTTTCTTGTCTATATCCAGATTTAACTGTTCCTCAATGGCTTTGGCAATCTCCTTGCTGGATACGGATCCAAACGCCTTTCCATTATCCCCTGCCTTAATCGCCAATGTCACGGAAGCTTTCTCAAGCTCCTCTGCCAGTTCCTTGGCCGCAGCTAACTGCTGAGCTGCCACTTTCTCCTCATTGGCTTTCTTCAGCTTTAAATCATTTAAATTCTTGGTTGTTGCCTCTACCCCCAGTTTCTTGGGTAAAATGAAATTCCGGGCATAGCCTTCATTCACCTTTACAACCTGCCCCTTTTTTCCTAATGATTTTACATCCTCTAATAAAACTACTTCCATAATTGATATCCTCCTTTCAGCTGACTTCCCCTTTTTCAATCATTTCCCTGATTACCTCTTTCAGTTTCTGCTTGGCCTCATCTATAGAAACTCCCTTTAGCTGAGCCCCTGCCACGGCGCGGTGTCCGCCTCCTCCTAATTTCTCCATCATCACCTGCACATTAACCTCATCAATGGAGCGGGCGCTTAGATAAATCATTCCATTATATTTGGACATTACCACAGAAGCCTTAATTCCCTTGATCTCCAAAAGTTCATTGGCTGCCTGGGCTGCCACAATAGTCGGGTTCTCGATTCCCTGAGTCGGACACTCGCTGATGGCAAAGGCCTCATCAAATACTTCCGCCTGATTGACTGCCTGGGCTCTGGCTTTATAGTTCTCCATGTCGTCCCTAAACAGCTTCCTGACCCTGGTAATGTCCGCACCACACCGTCTCAAATAGGCGGCTGCTTCAAAGGTCCGTACTCCGGTCTGGTTATTGAAATTGTTGGTGTCAATAACAATTCCGGCATACATGGCATCTGCTTCCTGTGATTTAATCTTAATGTCATCGGCAATATACTGCAATACTTCCGCCACCATCTCACAGGCAGAGGACGCATACGGCTCCACATAAGAAAGCACCGCATTGTCGATAATCTCGCTGCTCTGTCTGTGGTGATCCAGAACCACGATGGTCTTTACCATGTGAAGAAGCTGCGGTGCATCCGTAATACTTGGACGGTTCACATCCACCACCACAAGAATGGTGTTGGAATCCACCAGCTCAGCCGCCTGTTCTCCATTTAAAAAGAGATCGTCCGGATACCCCTGGTTATTGACAAAACGCTCCATCATAGGGCGAACGGATGAGGTTACCTCATTGATAACGATATGGGCTTTCTTGTCAAGGGCTGTTGCAATCCGGTAAATACCTACAGATGCGCCAAAGGAGTCGATATCTCCCAGCCTGTGGCCCATAATCAGCAGACGATCTTTCGTCTCCATCAGTTCTCTCAGAGCATGGGCCTTTACACGTGCTTTCACACGGGTGGTCTTCTCCTGCTGCTGGGATTTGCCGCCAAAGTACTCGATTTTGTCTGCACTTTTAATCACCGCCTGGTCGCCGCCCCGTCCTAAAGCCATATCGATAGCCATACGGGCAAACTCGTAATTCTGGCCATAAGAGCCGCCTCCCATGCCAAGTCCGATACTTAAGGTTACCGACATCTCATTCCCTATGTTTACTGCTTTTACTTCTTCCAAAATAGAAAAACGCTGTTCCCGAAGCTCCGGTATATAGTGCTGCTTTATGGCAAAGAAATATTTATCCTTTTCCAGTTTCTTTACAACTCCTGTCATGCCGGAAATATATTTGTTAATCTTTCGATCAATCAAGGCCATCAGAAGGGAACGCCGAACCTCCTCCACACTTTCCAGGGCCTCGTCATAGTTGTCCAGATAAATGAGGCCGGCTACCATCTTCTGATCATTGATTTCCTGTCTGTACTGCAGAATCTCCGTCTCATCAAATAAATATACCGCAATCAGGCAATGATTCTGCTGGCCTGCATCTATAAACTCTGCCACCTGCTCCTCTGACTCCAAAAGCACCGGTTTCAGATCCATACGGTATTTTGACTCCCTCAAGGAGATGTGAAGACTGGTACTTTCCTTTAAATCTGACAGCATCTCCTTTGTAACATCCGAAAACATACCAAACAGCGTACGGCTGCCGTTGGTCTCTCCTTTTATCAATTCGGAGAATTTCTCATTCGTCCACAAAATACGGCCTGTCTCATCGGCCATGGCGTAGGGAATGTCCAGATCAGACAACAGCTTTTTCTGCACCCAGGCGTAATCTGCTGAGAATTCCACCAGATTAGCCAGAAGACGTTTTCTTTTATAAACATATAGAAAAACCGCCATAGCCAGATAAAACAGGGTAAAAAGGCCCATGGCCAGCCCTGCTGCTATATTGATAGCCCCTACGGCCACATTCATCAGAATTACCAGGATTCCCAGTATCAACGGCCACTGCAGATAGAATCCCAGTTCTCCTCTCACTTTCTTTTTCTTGTTCATAGGCTTCTCCTTTGCAGCACAAAACGCTCTGCTCTTTCGTAGGATTATACCACAACAAAGATAACCCGTCCATGATTTTGATTTTCCAAAATAAAAAAGTATCAAAAAGGGCCATTGCAATCTGCAACAGCCCCTCTGGTTATTATTCCATCGTATATGGCATCAGTGCCAGATGACGCGCTCTCTTAACAGCAACGGTCAAGGCTCTCTGGTGCTTTGCACAGTTTCCGGTGATTCTTCTTGGAAGAATTTTCCCTCTTTCAGATACGTATCTTTTTAATTTGTTTGTGTCCTTGTAATCGATCTCGCCGTTCTTCTCGCCACAGAATACACAAACTTTCTTTCTTCTGCGGATTGCACCGCCTCTTCTGACTTTAGCGCCGTCAGCTTTATCATTCTTATTGAATGCCATGGTTTGCAACCTCCTTCTATAATCGAAAACCCAACTGTCAGTAATGCTTAGTTAAACGGAAGTCCCTCATCTTCAACTCCATCCGGAATGTTCATGAAGCCGTCTCCGATGGCACTGGACGGAGCTGGTCTGGATATGGGCTGATAGCCGCTGTCACCGGCAGAAGCATTCTTGCTGTCTGCAAACTCCTGATCATCTATAATCACTTCCGTTGTATAAACCTTCTGACCATCCCTGTTGGTATAACTTCCAGTCTGAATGCGTCCGGAAATCAGGACTCTCATGCCCTGACGGAAATACTTCTCAGCAAACTCGCCGGCTCTGTCAAACGCCACGCAGGGAATGAAATCCGCTGTCTGTTCGCTGCCATCCTGGCTCTGACTCCTGCGGCCTCTCCGGTCTACAGCAAGGGTATATCTTGCAATTGCCATAGCCCTCTCGCCCTGAGAATATCTTACTTCCGGATCTCTGGTTAATCTACCCATTAGGATTACTCTGTTCATTCAATCACTCTTTCTTTTATCTGTTATGCATCCTGTCTTACGCATAAATATCTGATTACCGGCTCCATAATACGAACATGGGACTCTAATTCGTTTGGACAGTTGGAATCAGCCTCGAACTGAATGAAGTAATAATAAGCCTCTTTCATTTTCTGAATCTCGTAAGCAAGTCTTTTCTTGCCCCACTCATCAATGTTAGTTACAGTGCCGCCAAAACGGGTAATATATCCGGTTACCTTCTCAATGGCAGCGGCTCTTTCTTCATCTTCGAGTTTTACGCTAAGAACAACAGCTAACTCATACTTGTTCATAGTTTCTTACCTCCTTATGGTCTCTGGCCCTCGTTTTCAGTTCCGAGAGCAAGGATTGATGTGTCACAGAAGAGTATTGTAGCAGAAATTTCCTTAAAAAGCAAGGATTTGTTGAGGGCACTGAAAAAGTCTGATTCTTTGTTAAAAGAATTAGGCTTTTTCTATG
>CAJUPP010000031.1 GCA_910588325.1 uncultured Hungatella sp. | reverse complement strand
GGTTGGATTCATCATAATACCACCCCTTTTCTTTCATTATATCAGAAAAAGAGGGTGCAGGCCACCAAAAGTTCGCTGTAGTACTAGTACTCGACGGAAGACAGGTTTAAATATGGAACAATGACAAAAATCGCTATATTTCAGAATAAAAAAAGAAAAAATAGAGTAGATATTTCATTATACTGACTATAAAATAAAAATATAGAATTTAGTGCTAAGTTGTAATATGTTGTTATTCTTATATAAAAAGAAAGTTGATTTTGTGTAAATTATAGTATCTAAGTCTATATCAACAAAATTAGGTGAGGTAAAAAATATGATAAAAGAAAAGATTGTGGACTTGTTAATTGATGTATTAGGAGTAAATTCTGAATTTTGCAATGAATTAAATTTTGCTGAAGGAGATTTAATGAAGGATATTGGAATGGATTCTTTGCAGCTAATTAATTTTTTTATGGGTATAGAAGATGAATTTGATATAGAAATTGATAAGGAATGGACAGACTTATGCATTCCCTTCATGCTTAATGGGAAATGATGCAGATTATATAAGATGGGTGTATTCTAACATAATTCAGGTTTATTATATTGTTGATTCTAAAGAGTTAGAATATTTTTATAGTGGTATTAATACGAATCCAGTTGGGGCTAGTCCTTTTTTTGAATATCAGATCATATATCAAAATTTAATTTTTAATAAAACAATTAGCTTGATTGGACTACTTAAAGAGTTACTTATGGATGGATACTGTTTTACATCTTCTGTTAATGAATTTTATATACCTAATAAAGAGTTTTATCATAAAAGATATTTTAAACATGGACTAATGGTTTATGGATTTGATGATGAGACAAAAATATTAGATATTGCTGGCTTTGACATGACTTGGAAATTTAATACAGGAAAGGTCTCTTATGAGGAATATGAAAAGGCATTTATGACATGTAAAGTTAATGAAAGGTGTACTATATTTAAAAGGAAAAACTTAAAGTACCATTTAGATACTATGTCTATCAAGTGGCTGCTAGAAGATTATATAGGTTCAAAAAATACTACAGAAAGATTAAGGATACTTGCTAATCCATTGAAGGGATGTATGTTCGGACAAGAAGCTTTTTTGGCTGCTTTAGAATTGAAAGATAATATTGATTATAGAGATTTATATACGATATATGAACATAAAAAGGTAATGGTTTCTAGATTGACATATTTGGCAGAAAACTTAAAACAAACTGCTTTTATTGAGAAACTAGATTGCTATAGCAAGATTACTGGAAAAGTATATGGGTTATTACTTTATTGTCTTAAAAATATAAAAAATAATGTAAAATCTGATAAGGTTTATTATGTATCTAAGATAAAGGAATTGCTAAAAGAAGAAAAAGATATTTTGCAAAATGTAATAGAACATTTGTGAAAGGGGTTAATGAAATGTCCGCAATCGAAGTTCACAATCTACACAAGGACTTTATGTACTACAAAAAAAGTATAGGGCTTCTGGGGTCTGTTAAAAATATGTTTAAAAGGGAGACATTAGTCAAAGAAGCAGTAAAGGATGTAACGTTTCAAGTGGAAAAGGGGGAGATGAAAGGGCTTTTAGGCCCCAATGGCGCAGGAAAAACAACCACTTTAAAGATGCTGTCAGGAATTCTTCACCCTACTTCCGGCTCAGCTCAGGTGGTAGGCTATACTCCCTGGGAAAGAAAAAATGAATTTAAACGCAGGTTCTCTATTGTAATGGGACAAAAGAATCAGCTATGGTGGGATCTGCCTGCTATGGATTCTTTTAATCTGAATAAATGCATTTATGACGTAGACGACAGAAAATATCAGTCTGTGATTGAGGAACTTACAGAGCTGTTAGATGTGAGGGAGCAGGTCCATGTCCAGGTCCGCCGGCTTTCTCTTGGAGAGAGGATGAAGATGGAGCTGATTGCTTCGTTAATTCATCAGCCTGAAATACTGTTTCTGGATGAACCTACCATAGGCCTGGACCTTCTTTCCCAGAGAAAAATCCGGGATTTTTTAAAGTATTACAATGAACAGACAAAGACCACAGCGATTCTGACAAGCCATTATATGCAGGATATCGAAGAGCTTTGTAAAAATGTGGTCATCATTAATTCCGGAATGGTTGTCTATGACGGTTCTTTGGATAATGTAAACGATATTCTGGGAAATAAGAAAAGGCTGGTGTTTAAATTATCTAAAAAAGTTTTTCCGGAGGACATGGAAAAATACGGGAACATATGTCAGATTAAAGATTACGAAGTGACATTCGAAGTAGAACACAGGGAAGTAAATGCCCGTGCATCCTTAATCCTGAAAGAACTGCCGGTTGTGGATTTTAATGTTTCTGATATTCCTATTGAAGAGGGGATATCATTATTTTATGAGAGGAGAAACATATGAAAGGCAATAAATATGGCTGCATTTTTCGAATGGGCCTTGAAGAGGCTATGGAATATCGGTTTGATTTTGTTATGACGCTTCTCAGCATGATTTTTCCGGTCATAACTTCCATATGCCTTTGGACAGCGGTTAATCAAAATACAGACAGTATAGCCAGTACCGGATACACATATCCCCAGCTGCTCCTGTATACGATTTTAGCCGCTTTGATGTCAAAACTAATTACAACAGGATTTGAAAACCAGATTAACGAAGATATTAAAATGGGTGGTCTGAATAAATACATAGTAAAACCAGTCAGCTACCTGAGATACCGCTATTGTGCTTTTATGGGAAATACATGCCCTAGTATGATACTGTTTCTGACTTTGACAGCAGCAACCATGATTTATTTTTCCTTTTATTATGGCATTTACTCAGATGGACTCAGGGTATTTCTATTTTTAGTCACCCTGCTGCTGGCCGTATCCCTGCGATTTTTGCTATTTTTATGCGTCGCAATGTGGAGTTTTTGGTTTGCAGATGCTTCTGGAATGTTCGGTACCATAAATGTGGTAATCTGGGTGATAAGCGGAGGGATTTTCCCTGTGACAATTTTTGGTACTGTTATTGAAAACGTCAGCAAGATTCTTCCTTTCCAGTACCTTACACAATTTAGCGTAGATACTATCAGCGGCCGTCTGGCTTTGGGTGAAATTAAGCAGGGCCTGGGCGTGCAATGCATATGGATGTTTGTCCTTGGCATATTGGCGGTGTATCTGTGGAACCGTGGCTTAAAAAACTACGTGGCGGTGGGAGGATAAAGAAATGGACAGAGTTGGGTATTATATCCGGGTATTTCATGCGCTGGCAAAATGTTCTCTTATGACTCAGCTGGAATATCGGATTAATTACATATCCAGTTTATTGATTGAAATTGCGTATGCTCTTGTAAAACTGATTTATGTCGCCATGGTTTATCAAACAGGATGCCATATCGGAACCCTTACACCGGATCATATTGCCATGTTTGTGGGAAGCTATTCTCTTATGACTGGGATTTATATGTATTTTTATCGTGGATATACAGCCATTCCCGGGTATGTAAAGCAGGGAGATTTGGATATACTCCTTACAAAGCCGTTGTCCCTTCGGTTTCTGGTAACATTCCGCAAATTAGATTATGCCATGCCTGTTCCCAATGGAGCAGTGGGAATCGCGCTGATTGTCTATGGATGGCAGAAGACAGGCCTTCCGGTAACGGCAGGAGCAATTCTGGGATTTGCCGGGTTTATTCTGCTCAGCACAATGACTACCCTTTTCTTTTTCCTCATTCCCCATATCCTGGCCTTCTGGTTTGTGGGAGTTAATGGCGTTGTCCGTTTAAGTGCAGATTTATGGGATTTTGGAAATATGCCGGGACAATTATACGGAAAATTCATTGACAGAATGGGTACCTTTGTGTTCCCTGTATTTTTGATTACCAATTATCCGGTGTGGTTTATCATGGGAAAGGTGGAAACGTATATGGTTTTATGGGCTGTACTGGCGCCTTTTCTTGCCCTTTTTGTCTCCCAGATTTTTTGGAAACAGGCCTTAAAACATTATACAAGCGCAAGCTCTTAGAGTGTGTTTGAAAATTCATTCTCGTCATCTGCACGCCCCACTTCGGTGTCCCACAAATTGTGGCGCACAGCTGACGAAAAGCAATTTTCAAACACACTCTAGAATTAACATTCAATCACCAGAGATAACACAGCCTGGAGAGGACGGCTCCATCAGCAGAATGGGGCTGCCGCTTCCCGTCAGCCCCATTCTTCTTCAAGACGATTACCCCTATCGGTTTCTATGCCTTTATTCTATCAATATCCGTAATATTGACACCTGATGAAGTAAGAATAGCTTTTAGATCCGTATATCTTTCATACATCTCTTTGTAGGCGGCAGATTCTTTATCTTCGGTTAATGACATATACTTTTGCAGTCTTGAAAATTCTTCGATATTTTTTTGAATCATTTCTTTTTCAGTCATATGAATTTACCTCCATCTTTTTACTCTTGAATTTATTATACCAAAATACCGGATTTTTTCAAGGGTTCTATCTGCTCTGTAAGGATGGTTTTACGTTTACAAATGAAACCGTAAGATTATCAACAAAATGGAACCTACACGCCTGCAGCGAAACAGACGTTTTATGCTGTACTAGCGTTGCATTAATTCCTAAGTAATAGCACTCGCTCTCTACGCCAGGAGCACGTCTGCGAAGCTAGCCACTGTCTATCAGTCAGTGCACGTCAACTATTGAAACCGCCGTGTACCAAACGGTACGCACGGAGTGAGAGGACGGTGGTTAGCCACCGCCTCCTACTCGATTAGTGAAATTCCTGATACTGTTGTGTAAATTCGTTTGCAACTTCTGTACCGCCCATATCCTTCCAGGTCTGGATCGCATCCTGCCATCCGGCCAGATCCAGATCTCCGATGACATACTTGATGGCAGAGTCCTGAATAAAGGTAGGTAGTTCTCCCAGGGTACCGCCCATCTCGGTTTCTGTCTCAGAGATGAAAGGCAGAGTCGGATCAAATACCGCATACTTGGCATTGGAGCCCAGCAGCTCATTGACATGCTGCGCCAGAGGCGTCAGCTGGGCTGCCTGCAGGCTTTTAGACGCATAGAAAGGAGTGATCTGCCGCAGAAGGTTGTACTGATCCGCGTAGATTGACTGCTGTTCTTCGTTCTGAGATACCAGGCCGTCGGCTGTTAAAGTATAGGTTTCGCCTTCAATTCCCCAGTTAAATGCATCGACCATATCCGGATCACCCAGCTTATCCAGGAAGGCCAGGATCTGAAGCAGATGTTCTTCTGTCTTAACAGTGGTAGTGGGAATTGCGATGGCGCCGGTATATCCGTCATAGCCAGGCACATGGGGAGCAGCGCCTTCACCGTCCAGGAGAATTTGCAGGACATCTGCAGTTGCGTCCGGATTTACCTGGGTTAAGGAGTTGAGAGTGGTGGTGGCATCTTCCAGGTTGCCGATGAAAACCGCACCGGCTCTGCCGTCTGTAAAGTTCTGGGTTTTGCTGGTCACTACAGGAAAGTCCTTGTTGATGAGCCCGTCTGCATAACAGTCCCGATACCAGGTTAAGGCTCTGGTGTATGCCTCAGTATCATATTCAGAAACAATGTTATCGTTTTCGTCCACATACCAGTTGTTGGGGCCGCCCATGTAAATGCTTACCTGTGTGGAAAAGTTTTTCAGACCCTGATCATACATGGAAAGGCCGTAGGTATCGTTTTTGCCGTTTCCGTCCGGATCATCATAAGTAAAGGCACGGAGAATTTCCGTGAACTCGTCCAGGGTTTCCGGCATTTCCAGACCCAGGTTTTCCAGCCAGTCGGTGCGGATAGCAATACCGGCACGGACCAGATCCCTGGTACGGGGAATCAGGAACTGTTTGCCGTCGGTCTGCACATTGGTCATAATCGTCTCGTTGATGGCAGACAGATTAGGGAACTGGGAAATGTAGGGAGTCAGATCCCAGAACATTCCCACACGGGTTGCATTGATAAAGCCAGAGGATTTGATCTCACGGATTCCCACAATTTCAGGAAGAGATACGGAAGCAATCAACGTGTTAAGCTTCTCCTCATATGCGTCATTGGGAACCCAGGTCATTTCTAATTTCGTACCGGTATATTCTGCAATCTCTGCCAGCAGTTTATTGTCGGCGCCGGGAGCTTCCACAGCCTTGTAATTACACATCATAGTAACAGTCTCTAAAGGAGCTGCTTTTTCTGCCGTTTCCTGTTTCGGTGCAGAAGACGTATTTTCCTCTGCAGCTTCTGGTGCAGAAGTTTCCGGCGCAGCGGTTGTGGCCGGTGCAGCAGGCTTTGAGGTGCTGCATGCTGCAAGAGAAGAAACCGTCATTGCGCCAGCCAGTATAAGGGATATGGCCTTTTTCATAAATAATATCCTCCAAATCGTATGAAATGAATATGGTTTTCTTGTTGCTCATCAAAACGTCTGCAGATGTTTTTGAATATCATACCCTTATTATAGATTTGAAAACAGAGTAACGCAATGTTCGAATTCTTCCGGAAAAACCAAAGACTTTCGGGAAGAAAACCAAAATACATATCATAAAATGGATATTTTATCGGCGGCAAGGTCACAAAATGCGCATTATATGGAAAAATGAGCATGAAAGAGCCGGAAAATCCCAGGATATCTGCATGGAATTAGAACGTTGAGTTATGGCCAGAGGTCTTCTTATAATAATAGCAGGAGTACAAAGAAGCGGCAGGCCGGAAAAAATGAAATGTAAAGGAGGAAGGCAAATTATGAGTGGAAAAACATGGAGGGCAGTGAAGCGGAACAAATCACTTTACTTTATGCTGATCCCGGGAATTCTGTTTTACGTGATTTTCAAGTATGGCCCTATGGTGGGACTAATCGCGGCATTTAAAGAGTATCAGCCGTTTTTGGGATTTTTCGGAAGTCCCTGGGTGGGGTTTAAACATTTTCAGCGGTTATTTGGAAGCGGTTCATTTTTGCGGATCATGAAAAATACCCTGGTGATCTCAGGGCTGAATCTGTTCTTTTATTTTCCGGTCCCTGTTATCATTGCCCTGCTTCTCAATGAGGTACGGGTCAACTGGTTTAAACGGCTGGTGCAGACAGTGATCTATATTCCCCACTTTCTGTCATGGGTTGTGGTGGTGGGTATCTGTTATTCCCTGTTTACCACAGACGGAGGTATTATCAATAACTTTATTATGAATGTATTCCGCAGGGATGCAGTGGATTTTATGGGAGCGGAAGCGTGGCTGCGTCCCATGGTGGTATTTCAGAATATCTGGAAGGAAAGCGGCTGGGGAACCATTATTTTTCTGGCGGCTCTGGCCGGGGTGGACATCGAGATGTATGAGGCGGCCAAGCTGGACGGAGCATCCCGGTTTCAGCAGATATGGTATATTACGCTTCCTGCCATCAAGGCAACGGTTATCACGATGCTGATCATCCGTATGGGAAGTATCATGGAGGCAGGTTTTGATCAGATGTTTCTGATGCAGAATGCCACTAACCGCCAGGTGTCTCAGATTATTGATACTTATGTGTATCAGATGGGTATGAAAAACGGACAGCTTAGTTTTGCCACAGCCGTAGGCCTGTTTAAATCTGCCATCGGCCTGGTGCTGGTGTTGGTATCAGACAGGTTTGCAAAGAAAATCGGCGAAGAAGGAATTTTATAAGGACGAGGAGCGAAAAGAATGAAAGCTAAAAAAACCTCAGGTGAAAAAATATTTGAAACAGCGGTTTACATCATACTGGGAATCATGCTGATTTTGGTATTATTTCCTCTGATGTATGTGGTGGCAGGCTCCCTGACCTCTGCAAAAGAGCTGGCAGCCAACCGCTTTGTGATATTCCCAAAGGAACCGACTCTGGATGTATACAAATATATACTGAAGACGAAAACATTTCCCCGCAGCATGTTTATCTCTGTGTGCATTACCGTAGCGGGAACCTTTGTCAATCTGGTTATGACCTGTCTCACAGCTTATCCCCTGTCCAAAAGGAACCTTCCGGGAAGAAGCTTTTTTATGCTGGGAGTCACCATTACCCTGGTATTCAGCGGCGGAATGATTCCCACGTATCTGGTGGTTAATGGGATTGGGCTTGTGGATACTTACGGGGCCTTGATCATTCCGGTGGCAATCAACAGTTTTAACCTGATTCTGGTCAAAAATTTCTTCCAGGAGATTCCGGAAAGCCTGATCGAGGCGGCTAAGATTGACGGCAGCAGCGAGATAAATACCCTGGCGAAAATAGTGCTGCCTCTGTCTAAACCGGCCCTTGCCACATTTACCATGTTTTATGCCGTGACCCACTGGAACCGTTTTTTGGAACCGCTGCTATATCTGAATGACTCAAAAAAATGGACGGTTCAGGTGCTTCTGCGCCAGATTGTCATGCTGTCCAGCAGCGGAGGGGATGACGAGGCATCCATGCCCGGATTTGTCCTGCCGGTATTAAGCCTGAAGCTGGCAGTGGTGGTGGTGTCCTCCCTGCCGTTGATTGCAGCCTATCCGTTTATGCAGAAATATTTTGACAAAGGTGTCATGGCAGGTTCTGTTAAAGGGTGAAAAAAAGGCCATACTAATATAAAATGTAGGCAGAGGTGATGAGGATGAAGAAGACAGGTGAAAAAAATTCATATTTCAGGAAAATTCTGCTTGCACTTTTGACGGTTAATATGGTACCGATTCTGTTTTTAGGCGCTTCTATTATCAATATGGTAAAACAGCAGAGCCATATGGTGAATCAGAATATGATATCCATGGTGGATAATGAGGTGCGGCGGATCGAGAGAAATTTCCAGGCTGTGGAGAAGGCTTTGATTGAACTTTCGTTGGACAGCGACATGGCTCTGGCGCTGCGTACAGAGTTTGTGGCAAAAAATTTCCAGATTTTCAACGGGATGAGGGGAAGGCTTCAGAGGATTGTCAACACAGCTCAGGATGTGGACGATATTTTTGTGATGAATCAGAATAAGGGATGGATCGTCAGTGCGTCGCTGAGCACCAGGGCAGAGCATTATCCGGAAATCCAGAAGATTCAGGAATTGTATGAGATTCCCAGGCCTTCCGGGTGGTATACAGACAGGGATTACATTTACCTGGTAAAGCACCTTCCCATCAATACCCTGCCGGGAGCAGGCATGGTGATGGCCAGATTTCAGAAAAACGCTATTGCATTAGACCGTCAAAGCAATGACGCAGGGCATGCCATTGTGGTGCTGGACGGCGACTTAAAATGGATATACGGAGATGAGGAAGGATACAAAGTGGTACGGGATGCAGTTTACTCAGAGGCATGGGAGGAAAGGGAGGAAGAAGGCAGTTTCCAGACCAGCTTCCGCGGAGAAAGCTACATTTTAACTGTACAAAGATCTGATTACAACAGCTGGACGTATGTGATGGTCACTCCCAATTCCATTTTTGTAAAAAGCATGCACAGTGTGTTTCTGATGCTGGTTATGGCACTGACAGGGATGATCATTGCCGATGTATATGTTATCTACATTGGATCCAAAAAACTTTATCTTCCTATCGGAGAGCTGGATAATATGGCGGATCGGCTGATTCCGGGCCATGATCTGGAGGTGTTTGACAAGGTGAAATACTTGTTAAACCAGAACAAGGAGATGGTAAAAAACAAGAAGGCCCAGGAGATAAGCCGGCAGCAGCTGTTTCTCAGGCAGGTATACCAGGGAGAGGCAGAAGGGATTACAGAGGCAGATTTTATCCGGGCCCAGGTCACCGCACAGAAGTTAAACGGAACCAGGATGTATATGGCAGCAGTAAAGTTTAAGGAGGATTTTAAGACAGATGAGGATTGGAACCTTTATCTGTTTGCTCTGAGCAATGTCATTGAAGAGCTTTTAGATTCCAGCCTGTGTCTTCCACTGGTTACCATGGGGCGGGTTACCTATGTGGTCTGCTGCCTGGACGGAGATTCCACAGAGGTTACAGATCTGCGGATGCAGACCATGTCCAGCATGTGCATCCAGGCGGTGAGGGAGTATCTGAAGGTAATGGTCAACATAGGCATCAGCAGCTGTTTCATCCAGGTAGAGCAGCTGAGCCAGGCGTTTAAAGAGTGTGAAAAGGCTCTTCGGGATGTGATGGGGTTTGCCGGAGTCTGCAAGTTTTATCAGGTTCAGAAAGATCCAGAAGGCAGCAGGCTCTGGAGCCAGGCAGGGCAGGAGCGCAAGCGCATTCTAAAAGCCATTGATCTGGGAGACTATGAGGGCTGCAGGCAGAGCCTGGACGATTACCTGCGGATTTTAAATGACATGAAATATTACCGCTTTAAGCTGGAGCTGGCAGGCCTGCTGTCAGAGATTATCGGAATCTACGAGACATACGCTCTGACGCCGGATTCTGAGAAAGTAGAGGATGTGCTGGAGTATGATATCGGAAAGAAAGTGAATTCCTTTGAGATTTTAAGGCAGTATCTGATGGAATATCTGATTGATCCGGTGTTTACGGGAATGCATGAGAAGAAGGATCAGAATGATGTGATTTACCAGATTACCCACTATCTTAACGAGAATCTGGAACAGAATATTAATCTGGAGGAATGTGCCCGTCATTTTAACTACAATCCCAATTATTTAAGCAGGATGTTCAAAAAGAATTTCGGAAAGACCTATACTGATTATGTGACGGAACGGAAAATGGAGCGGTGCAAGGAACTCCTTTTACAGACTGACATAAGCGTCAGCGAGCTTGCGGAGCGTTTCGGATACAGCAGCGCTCAGAATTTTATTCGGGTATTTAAAAAATATACCCTTGTGACTCCGGGGCAGTTTCGGAAACATCAGAAGGGAAAAGAGGAGGATAAACAGAATGAAACTAATTGATTTAACCCATATCATTGATCCGGCCAAGGCTCAGAGGAAGTTTTCGGTGGAGACTATTGGGGCGGAGACAGTGAACCCCAATGTGGTCCGGCTTCAGAAGCAGTGGTATATTATGTCGGAAATTCAGATGGTATCTCACATCGGGACCCATATGGAGGCGCCCTACCACATTTTTCCTGAGGGACAGGATTTGGCGGACATACCGGTGGAGGCGCTTTGCGGAGAAACCCTGCTTCTTGATTTTTCCGATATTCAGAAGAAGGAAGAGATCACGAAGGAAAGGGTGATGGAGGAGGCAGAGAAAGCCGGAGGCATCTGGAAAGGTGACATTGTTCTCTGTAACCTGGGATATGCAGACCGGTATGGGCAGGAGGCTTACGGGGAAAGTCCCTATTTCTCCCATGAAGCTATCTGCTGGCTGGCAGACCAGGGAATAAAGATGATGGGAGTTGATGCAGGGGGTGTGGAAATTCCCCAGTCAGAGCAGCATGTGAACCATAAGGCCCTGTTTGAGAGGAATATTACGCTGGTGGAGAATGCGGCTAATCTGGACAGGCTGCCAAAAGCCCGTTTTTATGTGACGGCATTTCCCTATCCTGTAAGGGGAGTGGAGGCATTCCCGGTGCGTCTGGTGGCTTTTGTGGAAGGAGATAGAGAGTGAAAGGCAATACATACCGGTTAATTCAAAAGGAAGAGAAGGATGATTTGACAGGGATTAAGGTAATACGGCTTACTGATAATAAGGCCCATTACGACCGGCCCTATTTTACAACGACCCAGTTTACTGCAGACGGACGCTATACGATGTTCGTGTCAGATTTTACAGGAACGTCCAAGGTAAAAAATCCGGATGCTCCGGCTATTGGAAAGGTAGGGTTCGGAGAGCTGTTTCTTCTGGAGCTGGAGACAGGAAAGGCCATACAGATTACTGAGGGAGAGGCTGTCAAGATGGGACACGGCGCCCATGCCATGATCGCTCCTGACGGGAGATACGGGTATTATTACAGCAACGAGTATCTCAAGGAGGTGGATCTGGAGACGCTGGAATCCAGAGAGCTGATGCGGATTCCGATTTCCTATAATTTTCACAGCCTGTCTGTCACAGAGGACGGAAGGTATGTGGGGTTTTCCCTGGTGCAGGAAGTGGAGCTTCTGACTGCCGGCTTTGCAGATCCGTTTTCTGAGGCAGCGCCGGGAGCAAGGGAGCGGTATTTTAAGGAGCCCAGCAGCCTGGTGATGCGCTACGATCTAAAGAAGAATACCTGCCGGGTACTCTGCGGCGGACATAAACGGATCACTCATGCCAGCCTGATGCCGGGGGATGGGGACAGGCTCCTGTTCTGCCATGACGGTCCCTGGCAGCTGGTACAGCGGATGTGGACTCTGCGGGCGGATACGGATGAACTGGAGATGCTGATTCCCACAAAAAGGTATCTGGAGAAGATCGGCCATGAATTCTTTACGCCCGGCGGCCGGGTGGGGGCCCAGTATTCTTACCGCTACCGGCCGGATATGGAATTTTTCCAGAACGCGGATATTTTCGTGGATTTTGACGGGAAAAATGAAGAACGGTTTTACTATCCCCATGAGCGGCCGGGACATGTAAGCGTGGCAAAGGATGAGACCTTCGGAACCGGCGACTCGGCTATGATGTACCGGGGAATGAAAGACTATGGACGATACCTGTCCATGATTCAGTACAGAAAGGACACCCATGAGGCGAAACAGGGAATTCTGTGTGCCCACGATACATCAGGGAGAAAATCCGCTCACGTGCATCCTGTGTACACGCCGGACGGGAGTCATATTGTATTCTCTTCTGACAAGGAAGGGTTTCTCAACATCTATATGGTGGAAGCAGACTGGAAGAAAGCAATGAAGGAGGTAAAACTATGATTCGCAGAAATTCTATGAAACAGGGGTTAAAGGAAGGGAAAAGCTATATCGGCACCTTTGCCAAGATGACGGATCCGAGTACTGTGGAGATCATCTCCCTGATCGGCTTTGACTTTTTTATTATCGACAATGAGCATTCTCATATGAGCAAGGAAACCATGGAGAATCTGCTTCGGACAGCAGATATTTCCGGCATTATCCCTATTGTGCGGATTCGCCAGAACAACCGGTCCATGATCCTGCAGAGTCTGGACGCAGGAGGGCTTGGCATTATGGTACCTGAGACCAGCACCAGGGCGGACGTGGAGGAGATGATAAACAATACTTACTATTATCCCCTGGGAAACAGAGGATTTTCACCGTCCCACCGGGCGGCAGGCTACGGGTTTATGGACGGGACAGAGTATGCCAGAATGGCAAATGAAAATATCCTGACGGCTGCCTACTGTGAGACGGCCCTGGCACTTGAAAACCTGGATGACATGCTGACGGTTCCTAATCTGGACGTGATGTGGATCGGACCGATGGATCTGTCCCAGGCTCTGGGAGTTATCGGGGATAACCGGCACCAGAAGGTTTTGGCAGCTGTAGAGAAGATTATTGACAGCTGTAAAAAGGCCCATGTGGCAGTCGGAACCATTGCCTCCAATGCAGAGGAAGCCAAAAGTCTGATGGACAGAGGTGTTCAGTTTATCGGCCTCAGCTCCGATCAGGCTATGATGGCCTATGCTGGAAAACAGTTTATGAAAGAACTGAGGGAACAGAAATGACAGAGACATGGGAATGGAAGCCTGTAAAGCCGCCGGCGATTCCTGACGCTTTCTATGATATCCGGGAGTTCGGGGCCATAGAAGGTGGGGAACATTCCTGCCGGCAGGCGATTCAGGCGGCAATTGACAGGGCCTGGCAGGAAGGCGGAGGACATGTGGTGATTCCCCCGGGGATCTGGCTTACAGGCCCCATAGAACTGAAAACCAGAATTGATCTGCACCTGGAAGAAAATTCGCTTCTGTTGTTTCACAAGACAAAAGAGGATTACCCGCTGCTTGTTACGGAGTATGAGGGAAGACGGCGTATCCGGGCCACCTCCCCTGTGTGGGCCAGAGACGCCAGCCATATTTCCATTACCGGCGGGGGAATCATCGACGGAAGCGGTGAGAAATGGCGGATGGCAAAGGAGTTTAAATTTTCTCCTGCAGACTGGCAGCGGCTGACCATGAAAAGCCGCCATACGCTTTCCATGACAAAGGAAGGCAGTGTATGGTTTCCCAGCCGGACTGCCTATGAGGGATTTTTAAAAGGGGAAGAGGAAATCTGCGGGGCGGCGCCGGTAGGAGCAGGGGAGGAATCCCGGGCGATGCATGAGCGAGAGGTACAGCAGCTGGACAATGAGAAACAGGCTCTTGGGAGGGCGGCAGCTTTCTACGATTTCTACCGCCCGGTTATGGTGAGCCTTATCAGATGCCGGCATGTGCTTATAGAAGGAGTCACGCTTCAGAACTCCCCGGCCTGGAATCTCCACCCTCTGTACTGTGAGGATGTGATCATCCGCAATGCCAGAATCCGAAACGATCCCTGGGCACAGAACGGAGACGGCCTGGATCTGGAATCCTGCCGCCGTGTGGAGGTCTCCCATGTGGAATTTGATGTGGGGGATGATGCCATCTGCATGAAATCTGGGAAAAATGCACCTGCCAGATCCATTGATTTTCCTACGGAGCAGGTATATATCCATGACTGCCGGGTTTTAAGGGCCCATGGCGGATTTTCTGTGGGAAGCGAGATGTCCAGAGGGGTCAGGAATATCTTGGTGGAGCGCTGTACCTTTGTGGGAACGGACACAGGAATCCGGTTTAAGACAGCCCTTGGCCGGGGCGGTGTGGTGGAGGATATTACCATACGGGATATTCAGATGCTGCGGATTCGTGATGAGGCTATTGTTATGACAATGGGCTATGTGCTGTCCCAGGCCCAGAGCAGCTTTGTGGGAGAGGGGATTTGCACGGGCCCGGATGATATTCCGGAATTTCGCAGGATACACATGGAAAGAATCCGATGCCTGGACGCAGGCACTGCCATCCGGATGGAGGGAATAAGAGAACAGAAGATCCATGATATTTCTTTTCAGGACGTGTATCTTCAGGCACAAGATCCCGGGAAATTAATCTATGTGGAAAATATTTCCTTTGCGTCCGTCCGCATCTGCGATACGGCGAGAAAAAAGGTGTATACGGATCATGAAATTTTTGGAGCTTTACAAGAGCTATTGCTGTTTGAGAAACCGTGAGAGGTCCGCCTGATGAGAGAATGCTGTTGTTTCTCCTGGGCACGCTCGCGCTACTTGAAGGTCTACGCTTCGCTTTAATCGTTGCTGAACAAGTGCCACTGGCACTTAGCAACGTAACGGTACATAAGACTGCAGGGTAAGTAAAAAAGACAAGGAGAAATCATACGATGAAAGACTTTATTCAGAAATATTTTCACGTGGGAACCATTCAGTGGATGACTCATCCGCCGGCACAGTATTCTCTGCTGGATTCGGTAAAGGCCATCTGCCGTGACGAGTATTTTCAGGCTCTGGAGGTGACGGAGATTCCTGATGCCAGGGAGAGAAAGCTGGTGAAAGGCATGATTGAACAATCCCATATGAAGGTGTGCTACGGCGCACAGCCCAGGCTTTTGGGCCCCGGGCTAAACCCAAATGACATCGATGAGGAGAAACGCCTGAAGGCAGAGAAGACGCTTTTGGAGGCTGTAGAGGAAGCGGAGTATCTTGGAGCAGCCAGCATTGCCTTTCTGGCTGGAAAATGGAATCCGGAAACAAAAGACCAGGCGTATGCCCAGCTGCTTAAAACGACCCGGAATGTCTGCGATTATGCAAAGACACGAAACATGGCAGTAGAGCTGGAAGTATTTGATTTTGATATGGACAAGGCATCTTTAATAGGGCCGGCCCCCTATGCAGCCAGATTTGCGGCAGATATGCGTATGACTCACAATAATTTCGGACTTCTGGTGGATCTGTCACATTTCCCTACCACCTACGAGACCTCCCGTTTTGCCATCCGGACCCTCCGGCCGTATATCACTCATTTTCATATCGGCAATGCTGTGGTGGAGGAAGGGTATGAGGGCTATGGAGATATGCACCCGCGCTTCGGCTTTCCCCACAGCGCAAATGATGTGGAGCAGCTTAGGGACTTCTTCACAGTTTTAAAAGAAGAAGGGTTCTTTTGCCCGGAGGATCCGTATGTGCTGTCCCTGGAAGTAAAACCCTGGAAAGGGGAGGACGGGGAGATTATTCTTGCAAATACAAAGAGAGTGATCAACCGGGCCTGGGCTTTGGTGGAGGAGTAGTGTTCCATCCGGCCAGTAATCAGACTTTCAGCGGTCTAACTGCTAAAGATATTTTTTGGAGGCTTCAGGAGTTAGATGATACTGCTCCTGGATTTTAACAAGGATAGTCTGGGGAGGGACATTTAAATTTTTCAATATGGAAACCGTTCCCTGGATTCCTTGTTTTAAGCCTTGCTCTAAACCCTGTTCTAGGCCTTGTTGTAAACCCTGTTTTATGCCTTCTTTTCTAATGGTTTTTGCTTCATATTCCAGAACCTTTCCACCCATAACAGATTCCACTCCTTTTTTATTATTCTACCACATGCCGCGGATTTACTCAATTGGGAAATCAAATCCGTTTTTGATGCGGATATGGATACTGTTCTGATAATAAGGAATGGATTCCATGGAAACTTCTATGTTGTCTTTCCCATAATACGTAATCAGCCGGTGATATACGTTGTTGACTCCGACATGGGGCTGGGACTGGGCAGAGGGGCCGGATACCATAAGCTGCCGGACGTTTTGGGCGTCAAAGCCGCTGCCGTTATCGGTGATGTCAATGGATATGACGCCGGATTCAGGGGACGTAAAGGAGATTTCAATCATGGGCACAGAGGCAGGGATTCCAAAGGAATCGATACCAAAGCCATGCCGGATAGAGTTCTCCACCAATGGCTGCAGGATGGTTTTTAAAATCTTTACATCGGCCAGAGCCGGGTCAACTTTGTGAACCAGGAGAATGGTCTGTCCGAACCGCTGGTTCATAATGTTGATATATGCATTGATATGCCGCAGCTCATTTGAGATGCTGATGATATCGGCACCGCCGGACAGGCTGATGCGGAGGTAATCTGCAAGGTACTGAATCATAGAGGCGGCAATGCTGTTGTTGCTGCGGAACACTTCTGACTGGATTTCTTCTAGGGTATTATACAGAAAGTGAGGATTGATCTGTTCGGTTAGAAGCTTTAGCTCTGTCCGGTATTTGACGGCCTCTTCTTCTTTAATCTGTTGTTTCTGGGCGTTGATGGTTGAATTCATGCTGTTTATGGCTTCCAGAAGCCGTCCAAGTTCGTCGTGGGCAGGAAAGTGCTCCGGGATATTGTAATCATCGTTTCCGATTTTCTCCACAATCTGGTTCAGCTTCAGAATCGGATTTGCAACGAAACGTTTCATAAAATAGGAGGTTCCCAGCATCAGAGCCACAATGAGAATCAGGGCTGCAAAAAAGGATGGGGCTGTGGAGGCCAGAATATCCATATAGGTCTCTCTCTGCAGATCGCACAACAGAAGCAGCTCAGGTGTTTCCAGGCCCTTAAGGAAGAGACTTTGGGTCTGGTACTGGGATTTTACCACAGTGTGTGTGCTGTCGCCCAGTTTTGTAATCATGTGATGGAATTCTTCGGTGTGTAGTATCTGCCGGGAAATGGTATTAGTCATATCGGAAATCAGGGTTTTGTCTCTTCGGATCAGGTGATAGCGCAGCTGTTGATCGTTTAGCCCGGTGTTAACCAGCATGGACTGAAGGGTATCAGAATCCAGAAAAAGGATTACATAGGCAGACGGCGGGCCGTCATGACGGGAGGCAATCTGGGTAAGCCCCCATTTCTTTTCAACGGGAATGACGAGAGGAATGACCTGGTTGGCGGGCTTGCTGGGCTCGCTGCGTTCGGAGCACCAGGTGATGCCGTCTATGTGGGAAAGCTCGTCGTCTGTGAACAGATCGGACAGTGGCAGACGCAGGGGGGAGCTGAATGGGGCATAGGCGTAGTGAGGGGAAGAGCCGGATACAATCAGTACAGAGGAAATCAGATAGTGGCTGTGGGTTAAGTCATTGGTTATGGTCTGAAGATTCTGTCTGTGCATATAGACATTATCCGGAGCGTCGATAATCAGCTGTATTTCCGTCTGAAAATCCACAGTGCTGCAGATGCGGATAAAATGCTGCAGAATATCATGGTAACTCTGATTTAAGCTGCTGGCGGCACGTTCTACAGATGCCTCTACGGATTGTTCGTTCCGCCGTCTTACCATAATGTGGTAGGATATAAAAACAAAGGCCAGCAGCGTAGCACAGAGCAAGACTGTGATTGCAAGGATTAAGGTGTTGAGTTTAATCAGAAGAGGACTGTTGTGGTAGATGTTCTTTATTTTTTTTAGCAGGTTCATAAAGGTCCTTTCCATGACGATACCGATTCTGGAAATCAGACGGCGTTACTCCGTGGATTTTCTTGAAAGCTCTTGAGAAGGAACGATAGTCCCGGTATCCTAAATTGTATGCCAGTTCATAGATGGAGAGTTCCGGATTGACAAGACTGCGTCTTGCGTATTCCATTTTTTCCTGAATTAGATAATCTCTTAAGTATACATTGGTTTTGTTTTTAAAATATATGGCAAAATAGGAAGCGCTTAAATGGATTTCGTCCGCGATATCCTTTATTTTGATGCGGTCTGCAATGTGCTCCCGGATATAACTGAGGGCAGCATTGATGATTTCATCATTGCATTGAATTTCCATGGCGGCTTCATTTATGTTTTCGGCGTATCCATACACGGCATCAATATATTCGGACAGATGGGTAAAGGCATCTATCATAAAACCTGATATTTCATGAAGAGTCCTGCACCGGTATAGGGCCTGGGGGTCTGTGATTTCGGAAATTTCTTCGTGAGAGTACTGGCTGAACTCCTGTTCCACATGATGTAAAAGGGCATAACAGGTACTGTAAATGTAGCTTGGAGGCGGCATTTCTATATAGAGAAGCTCTTTTATAAAATCAAGGCAGAACCGGCGGATGTTGTCTGGCTCCCGCTTAATGATGAACTGGACTAAGGGGAGAACGTCAAAATCGGAAAGCTTTTTTACCGGCGGTACCGTGCAGATATCCGATGCATGGAAGATCTGACGGTGTTGGTTGTAGAGACGATAGGTAAGCGCGGTCAGGGCCCGGCTGAAGGAGTATTGGCACTGCATCAGGGTGGGGATGATATCTCCGGTTCCGATGCAGGGCAGTGCCTTCCGGGAGGTGTGGCTTTGAAGAATGGAAAGGACCCGTTCTGCGGCCTGAAGCGGAAGGTCTCCGGTCTGGTTGAAAATCCCTGTAATATAGTTTTTATAGGAGAAAAATACGTATGCAGAGGCCAGGGAGGCATTGTTTAAGGTCAGGGATACAGAATCAGGATCTGGGGGGGTGCTTTCTCCGGGATAGGAGAGTACCATGACAAAGCTTTCTGTATCGCTGATTCCCAGGGAGGAATTGTCAAGCAGGGAATGAAGCAGGGTCTGGTCGGGAAATTTACCGTCAAGAATTCCCCGGAGACAGTTCAGATCCATCTGCTGCTTGTAGAACTGATTCATGCGGTTCCCGGAAATCTTTGACCGCTCACTTAGGATTCGGTAGATTTCGTCGGTGAGCTCGGAGATGTTCAGGGGTTTTAACAGGAAGGCCCTGGCGCCATAGTGGATGGCGCGCTGTGCATACTGAAATTCATCGTAGCCGCTGAGAATGATAAAATCAGTGTTGATGCCTGCGGCTTTTACTCTGGAGATCGCGTCAAGGCCGTCCAGCTCCGGCATGCAGATATCCATAATAGCCAAATCCGGCATATGCCGGATGATGAGATCCAGCGCTTCTTTTCCGTTGACGGCAGTGGCGGCGATTTGTATATTCAGTTTTTCCCAGTCCACAGCGGCCTGAAGTTCCGAGATAATGGCGGCTTCATCGTCGCAAAGGATGACGGTAAATTTCTGGGCCATGACAGCTTCCTCCTGTATATAATCAGACAAATAATTTGCCTTAACGGCTTTCATAATAATGGAAATTATTAATTTTGACAAGGGGCTGGGGGAAGAGGAAAATGAATTCAAAGATTTTGTTACATGGTTCATAGGAAATGTCCTCCCCAAAACGGGAACATGATGATAGACTTAAATACATCGGAGCCGATAAAATTGCGGCTTGGCAGGCGGTGCGAAACACTGCATGCCAATATATAAAAGGAGGGGAACTCATGAAAAAAATGAAACGATTTACATGTGCGGCTGTGGCAGCAGCTATGGTTATGTCACTGGCAGCCTGCTCCGGCGGCGGAGACTCAGGCAGTGGTACTGCTACTACTGCGGCAGCCGGCGGAGACGCAAAGCAGGAGACAGAAGCAAAAAAAGACGGGGAAGCAACACAGGAGGCTGCGCCGTCGGGAGACAAGACGGTGGTAGAGGTCTGGACTGGCGACCGGCATGATATGGAGTATGTGCAGAGCATGGTGGACAAGTACAATGCAGAGAACACAGACAATATCGAGATCAAGCTGACCATTATCACAGAGGATTACGCCAACATGCTGGCGCTGGCTTACAGCGGCGGAACAGCACCGGATATTGTAGGCAACAGCAATGATGTGACTCTGAATCTGTTTGCAGACACAGGGATCCTTGCTCCGCTGAACGATTTTATTGCACAGGATGAGGAATACCAGAAGGTCAACGAGCCTTATGAGCATATGTTTGAGGGGCTTAATGCAAAGGACGGCAATATTTACTGGGTTTACAGTGCGATGCGTTCCGGCGTACGTGTGGAATACAACAAGAACCTTCTGGAACAGAACGGTTATAAGGAGATTCCGAAAACCTTAGACGAGTATATTGCAATGGCTCAGAAGATTACGGAAAGCGGCGGCGGCCAGTATTACGGCATCGGCTTTACATCATCTTCTCCATTTGAGAGACTGCTTGAGATGTCTGCCCAGATGTCAGGCGTGTTCTATTATGACTATGTAAACGGAAAATATGATTTCAGCGGGTACAAGCCTTTTCTGGAAAAGGGACAGGAGTTAGTGAAGGTGGCTTATCCGGATCAGCAGGGCGTGGACAATATGAGGGCTCTGTTTGCCCAGGGTTCTTTTGCTTTGTGGAGCAATGCTTCTCAGGAGGCAGGCGTATTTACAGATCAGATTCCGGTGACGGATTT
The DNA here is from genome assembly GCA_910588325.1 of uncultured Hungatella sp. Classification (GTDB taxonomy): domain Bacteria; phylum Bacillota; class Clostridia; order Lachnospirales; family Lachnospiraceae; genus UBA3402. The sequence continues at coordinate 17,828 of CAJUPP010000031.1, read as the reverse complement.
TGAGTGGGGCGTAGGAGAGGTGCCGACTCTGGATGGTGAGATAAAGGGCGCTTTGCTTACTACTCCTTCAAAGGGATACAGCATCGTTTCCAGCTCTGAGCATAAGGATGAGGCATGGAAGGTTATCTCTTATTTCCAGTCTGAGGAATTCATAAAGGGATACCTTGAGAACGGATATGCACTGCCGATTACTTCTTATATGGACGGGGTTATCGACAAGTCCAAGATCGGCCGTCTGGCAGATTTCTCATTGGTTGAATATGAGTCCGTATATCCGACGCCTCCGGCAGTGAACCTGCAGGGAGATGACTACAGAACCACTTTGTGGAATGCGGTAATGGGGTATGTGGGAATCGATGAGGCGATTGAGGATTTAAATACCAGATACAACAGCGCGCTGGATGCCGATGTGGCTTCCGGAACCGTAAAGCGCCTGATTATCAAGGATTATGATCCGCTGCACCCAAGCGCAGGTACGGCCACTTACGAAACAAAATAGAGGGCTTGAGAAAAGGGGGCTGGATTGAGATATCCGGTCCCCTGTTTGATTTACAAAGACCCGCTTAGGCGCGGGAGGGGTGTTACATATTTGTATAAGGAGAATAATGATATGGCAAATCAAACGAAAAAAAAGAGCGGCAAGGGAGATTCTTTTTCCTACATGCTGATGCTGCTTCCGGCGGTTCTGATGCTGGCAGTATGTTCCATCTATCCTTTTCTCTGGATTCTCCGCTATGTGTGCTATAATTACAATGGTTTTACGGCCACGTATACAGGGCTTGCCAATTTTAAGCGCATGTTCTCGGATTCGCTTTTCTGGCACAGTGTGGGGATTACCTTTGAGTATGCGGTACTGAAGCTTATCTTTATCATTCCGCTGGCTCTTGTGATCGCGGTTCTCTTAAATCTGAAGATGAAGGGATCGGCTGTTTTCCGGGGCATTTATTTTATGCCTACTGTAATTTCCACATCCATTGCAGGTATGATTTTCGCGTTTATTTTTGCGACCCAGAACGGTATTGCCAATGCGGCGCTGCAGGCACTGCATTTGATTAAGTCTCCGATTCCATGGCTTAACAGCACGGATTTTGTTATGGCGGCGGTTACGATTCTGGCTGTGTGGGGCGGACTTGGAAACTACATGCTGTATTTTATCACCGGAATGAACGGTATCAGTACAGATGTGTATGAGTCGGCCAAGATTGACGGGGCCAATGCGTTTCAGACATTTTTCTTTGTTACACTGCCTATGCTGGCGCCTGTTCTTAAGGTGGTGCTGATGCTGGCGATTACCAGTGCATTTAAGGATTATGAAGCCATCATGGTACTTTCCAAGGGCGGGCCGGGTAACCGTTCTATGGTAATGTTCCTTTACATTTACAACCTGATCTTTGGCGGTACCAATACATCAGTGACCCAGGCGCAGATCGGTTATGGTGCGCTTCTTAGTGTTATGGCAGCGATAATTGTAGGTCTTGTAACTGTCGTGTATATGTTTGTATCCAAGAAACTGGATCACATTACCGATTAAAAAAAAGGACGACCTGGCAGGCGCTTAAGGGCGGCGTGTGCCGATTCAGTATGAAACGAGAGGGAAGCAATATGAGAGAAACGCATGCGGTTTATTCAAGGAAAACGAAAGTGATGTTGGGGATCTGCTGGGCATTGCTGCTTCTTTTGGCGGCGCTGATGGTTTTTCCTGCGATATATATTATCCTGGGTTCTTTTAAGTCCAATGCGGAGCTTCTGGTGGGAGGAACCAAGATTTTCCCGTCAGAGTGGAGAGTGGATAACTATACAGAGGCGTGGCAGCAGGCGAATTTTGCGCGGTATACGCTTAACAGCGTGTTTCTGGCGGTGGGGGTTATGGTCCTGTCGCTGATAAGCTCTACCATGGCAGGGTATGTTTTCTCCAGGAAGGAGTTTCGGGGGAAGACGTTGATTTACAGTTTGTTTCTTGCTTTTATGTTTATTAATGTGGGATCTGTGTCTTTGAGGCCGTTGTTTGAGCTGGCTGTGAAGCTGAAGATGAACAAGAGCCTGTTGTCGGTGGTGTTTATCTCGGCCGGAACAGGGCAGGCTACCTATATATTCCTGGCAAGAGGGTTTGTGGATTCTCTGCCCAGGGAATTGGATGAGGCGGCTAAGATTGACGGGTGTACCTTTGTGCAGATTTACCGGATGGTGATTCTGCCCCTTTTAAAGCCGGTAATTGCTACGATTGCGCTGCTGTCGTTCAGGCAGGGGTGGAATGAGTATATTCTGCCGTTGGTGTTTACGATGACCAATGAGTCTATGAGACCGCTGACGGTTGGGGTGAATATGCTTAAGAACGCGGGGGATGGCACGGCGGCCTGGAATATTATGTTTGCGGGGGCTACGATTGCGATTGTTCCGATGCTGGTGGTGTATTGTTTCTTTGGACGGTATTTTATGAGCGGTATGTCGGCGGGGGCGGTGAAAGGGTGATGGGGGCCTGGACGTCAGGATGTCAGGTTGCCTGGTTGACTGGTTGCCCGGCCGCCCGGAGAGGGAGTTATATTCCTTTCTCCTGGGCACGCTTGCGCTACGTGAAGAGCGTAGCGGTACATAAGGCGCTAAAATACAGCGCCTAAGTACCGACGGTCTTCGAGTACCCTGGAGAAAGGAATATAACTCCCTCTCCGGGCTACTGTTCCATCCGGCCGGTAATTAGACTGCCAGTGCCGAATATTTTGACATCCTGCAAGGCGGAGGAAGAAGGTGATGCGGTGGCATCGTTGACTGATGACAACGCGGCAGGTGATAAAATAGGCGGTGTTGAAAGTCTGATTTCTGGTCGGATGGAACAGTACGTTATCGCTGAAAAAGAACGGTTGTAATTGTTTATGGTTAACGGCATTGGTTGGTAGAGGACGCCAATGCCGTTATTTCTGGAAATGAGTTGATTATTTTGAAGGAGCGGATGAAGATGAAGAGATGGAAATTGGGGAATGATGGGTTTGTGATGCAGTATATGATCGCTGGGCCGGTGGAGATGGATTATTGTTCGGATACGACGGCGCGTGATCAGATGACTCTGGAGGGGAGGCTTAGGCATGAGATTGTGAGTGATATGCCTGAGGAGTGGAATGAGACTGTAGGGGCAGGAAAAAGAGCGGAGAACGGAGGGTGCTGGCAGGTGTGGGCGCCTTATGAGAATGCGTTTGTGGATACGTCTAAGTTTTATTCTACACTGAAGAGGGTGTCTATGGAGGTGGCGGCGGTTTTGTATGCGCCGGAAGAATGTGAGGTCCGGGCGAAGGTGTGGACTTATATGGCGGCGGGGCTCTATCTGAATGAGAGGCTTGTCGGGAGGGTGGAGTATCCGGTGTATAAACCTATCTCTAACAGGGAGGTTACCTTTTCTCTTAAAAAGGGGGCGAATAGCCTTTTGTTTGTCTGTGAGAATCTTGGGGTGCGGGATACCAGAAATATTCTGGGGGTGCAGATTCTGGAGCGGCAGGATGAGATTGAGGTGATGCTGGCGGATGAGAGTCTGCAGGAACAGGTGTATGAGGACGGAGCGTTTCTGGCAGCGTGCAGGCCGGAGAATGGCAGTGTTATTTTTCCGGAGGAGGCCGGGGAAGGGGTTCGTGTATTCTGCCCTTCGGACAGCCCGGATTTCTTTGAGGCTCATAAGCCGGCCAGGGAGCTGGATGCAAAGGGGATGTGCAGGGTTCCGGTTCCGGAGGAGATTATTGGGGTAAATGTCTTGGTTGAGAGGGAGAAGTATACGCTGGAGAGGACGCTGGAGTTTGCTGAGAGGAACAGGCCCCTGTATTCGGAGGACCTTTCCTGGACCGGGAAGGACAAGCTTGATGAGGTGATGAGGCGGATTGCCGGGGTGAAGAGCCTGAACCGGGGGGAGTTTGGATTTGCCATTATGAATCTTCTGGCAAGGAGGTATCTGGGGCAGGAGAGTAAAGAGGATCGGGAGCTTTTCGTGGAGGATCTGGCGCGGATTGAGGATCGGGTGGATTGTGCGGATTTTCTCATCTGCGGCCTGGTTCGTTATATAAAGGTATATGGGATAGATAAAGAGCTGGAAGGAAGGGTGAAGGAGGCTCTTTTGAATTTCCGGTACTGGATGACTATGGAGGGCATGGATGCCATGTGCTTCTGGAGTGAGAACCATGCTATGATGTTCTATTCTTCTGCTATGTTTGTGGGGGAAATGTATCCGGATGCGTATTTCCCACGTGCCAGGATGACAGGAAGGGAGCTTTCTGCTTATGGGAAGGAAAAGCTTCTGGACTGGCTTGGGGATCTGGAGGATTATGGGTATGAGGAATTTTTAAGCTCGGTTTATATGTGCGTAACGTTTGCGGCTCTTCTGAATCTGGTTGATTTTGCAGAGCCGGAGATCGCAAAGAGGGCCGAAAAGCTGTGCGATCTGCTGATGGAGGAGCTGGCAAAGCATTGCTTTAAGGGCAGCGTGATTGCGCCTATGGGAAGAGTGTACCGGGGGATTATCTATCCGTTTAGCTGTGGAACCCAGTCAATTATCAATATAATGGACGGGACGGCTCCTTATTGTTTCGGAGAGGGGTGGATGGCTTACCTGGCAGGCAGCCGTTATCAGATTCCGGAATCGGTTAAGGGGTATTTAAGACAAGAGCTGGAGGAAGAGTATTCTACAGGAAATGCTCTTGTACGGTTGAAGAAGACGGATGACTATTGTCTGACTTCTGTTCAGTCTCCCAGGATGGATGGGTGGAAACGGTGGCCTAACCTGAGGGAGGATGAGACGACACAGACGGATTGTCATGATTTTACCAAGTCTCTCAATGAAAGCTTTCATGGAACATCGCTGTTTGCGCCGGGGACTTATGGGTATCAGCAGCATCTGTGGATGGCGGCTCTTTCCGGGGAGGCGGTGCTGTTTGTGAATCATCCGGGGACAACGGCTGAAAAGTCAGGTATGAGGCCGGGGTACTGGTATGGCAATGGGGTGATGCCTGCTATCCGGCAGACAGGAAGCCTTTTAGAGGCTATCTACCGGATTCCTGAGGAGCATCCTGTTCATTTTACCCATGTATATTGTCCGAAACTGTGTTATAATGAGGTGATAGAGGATGGACACTGGGTATTTTTGAGAAAGGAGAAAGGGTATCTGGCACTGTGGACTAACGGAAACTTTGCAGAGCATAATGATCAGATTTTTAACTGTGAGCTGAGGGTGTACGGTTCAGAGACTGCTTATGTCTGCCTGCTGGGCTCAGAGGCGGAGTATGGCAGCTTTGAGAAGTTTAGGAAGGAAGCTAAGGCCCTGATGCCGTTCTATGATGAGGAAAAGCAGTGTCTCCATACAGCAAAAGATACATTACAGTATGTAAAGGGAACTGACAGGACGCAGTTTGTAGAGTAAAAGAATATGTACTCCCGGAATCTCGCCGTGCCTGCTTTTGTGGTCAGCCACGGCGGGATTTTGGGAGTACATAGAAGGAGAAAAGGTGGCAGGATGAGAGAAGTGCAGAGGTCAGAAAGCGGGATTCGCTGGTTTACGATTGATGAATTTGAAGACAGAAAGCCTGAAAATCTTTATCACAAGGAGCAGGAGGAGGGAACTGACTGGCAGGAGACTGTGAAGAATCTCCATGTCCTGGCCAGGACTCATGTAAAGGCACGGGAGGAAGACCGCTGTCTGCTTCGGATTTCTGCAGATGATTATTATAAGCTGTATGTAAACGGAGCCTATGTGGCCCAGGGGCCGGCGCCTGCTTATCCTGAGTATTATTATTATAATGAGATGGATCTGACAGATTATCTGACAGAGGGGGATAATGTGATTGCCGTCCATCTGTATTACCAGGGGGCGGTGAATCGTGTCTGGAATAGCGGAGACGGAAGGTTTGGCCTGGGGACGGCTTTGTTTTGGTGCAGGACAGGGGAGGATAGTGCTTCTGAGGATGACGTGTCAGGGGGCTGCGTGTCGGAAAATGGCATGTCAGAGGCTTGCGTGCCAGAAGACGGCATGTCAGAGGCTTGCGTGCCAGAAGATGGTATGTCAGAGGCTTGCGTGCCAGAAGACGGCATGTCAGAGGACTGTGTGCCAGATAATGGCATGTCAGAGATTGGCGTGCCACAGGAGCTTGTGTGGCGCTACCACAGATGCGACGCGTACTCCGGTGAGGCAATCGGATATGAAACCCAGTATCTTGAGGATTTTGACAGCATTCTGTGGGATGAGGACTGGAATCAGGTGGGATTCGACGATTCCGGCTGGAAGTCTATGAAACCTGCCAGGTGGGCAGACTATGGAATGGAGCGCCAGCCCACCAGGCTTCTTGCCTGTTATACCAGAACGCCGAAGACGGTTACAGAGACTGAGGACGGCTGTCTGATTGATGTGGGGGAGGAGATAACCGGGGGGCTGCGTCTTGTGGCAGAGGGAAAGAAAGGGCAGCAGGTGACTCTTTGCTATGGGGAAGAACTGACGGAGGACGGAAGGGTCCGCTATGAAATGCGCTGCAACTGTACGTATGAGGAGCGCTGGACATTGAACGGGAAGACATGCAGCAATGAACCCTATGATTATAAGGGGTTCCGCTATGTGCAGGTGATTCCGGATCCAGGTGTCAGAATCCGGGATATAAGGATTGAGGTCCGGCATTATCCCATGGAGGATAGCCTTTGCACTCTGAGAAGCAGTGAGCCTATGCTAGACCGGATTTTTCAGATCTGTAAAAACGGGGTGAAATATGGCACCCAGGAGGGATTTCTGGACTGTCCCACCAGGGAGAAGGGGCAGTATCTGGGGGACGCGGTGGTGACAGCCCATGCCCATGTATGGCTCAGCGGTTCAGTGGACATGATGGAGAAATGTATCCGCCAGTTTGCCCGGTCCCGCATGATCTGCCCGGGGCTTTTGGGAGTGGCTCCCGGCAATTTCATGCAGGAGATTGCTGATTTTTCCCTTTTGTGGTCCCAGATGGTTTTGAACCATTATCGGTTTACAGGTGATGGGCAGTTTCTTTCGGAAATGTATCCTGTCGCCAGAGGGGTGCTGGAGCATTTTTCTCAATATGAGGGGGAGAACGGCCTGCTCTGGCAGGTAGCGGACAAGTGGAATCTTGTGGACTGGCCGGAGAACCTGCGGGATGAGTATGATTTTGTGCTGAGCAGGCCGGTGGTGGCTCCGGGATGCCATAATGTGATCAATGCCCTTTATACGGGAGCCTGGAAGACGCTGGCAGAGATGGAGGAAATCCTTGGGCTGGAGCCCAACCGCAAGTGGGAAAGCCTGAATGAGGCTTATTTGAAAGCGTTTTTCAGACCGGAACAGGGGCTTTTGGCAGACAGTACAGCCAGCGGCCACTGTGCCGTGCATTCTAATCTGTATGCACTGTATTTCGGACTGATTCCGGATGAGAAGACGCGAGGCAGGATTGGGGCATTTTTACTTGAGAAGGGGCTTTGCTGCGGTGTGTTTACCAGCTATTTTGTACTCCACGGATTGGCCAATGCCGGGTACCGGGAGGAAGCGTATAAGTTGCTTCTCAATGATTCGGAGCATGGATGGGTGAATATGGTGAGGGAAGGGGCCACCACATGTTTTGAGGCGTGGGGGAAGGAGCAGAAGTGGAATACCAGCCTGTGCCATCCCTGGGCCTGCGCCCCTGTATCATTCTTTATTGAACAGATTGCGGGGATACGGCCGGATCCGTCGGCGGAGAGGGGATTTTCGTTTGAGCCCCATGTGCCGGAAGAACTGAAGGAATTTGAGCTTCATGTTTCCGTGAGGGGGATTTCCTATGTGGTCAGGAAACATCATGGTGCGGTGAAGCTGGAAGCTGTTTGCTGTTCACAGATTGTTTGAAATTCAATGAAACGGTTAAGACTGGGTGTAGAGCCTGGGCTTAACCGTTTTTTCTATAGGAACATATCTTTCTGATATCAAAAATAAATCCGGTGTTTCTTCCGATTAGAGACTAATTCAACATAAAAAGCCGATTTGTTCATTTACAGTCATAGACAGGATTATGTAAAATCGTGATATGTTATAACAGATGGCGCCCAATGTTATAAATGGATTCTGAACATATATTATCAGGTAAAGGAACGGTAAAACGATGAGAAAAAACAATTAGCAGCATTTGTAACAGCCGTATGTATAAGTACCACTCTGCTTGCAGGGTGCAAAGGCAGGGAATCTGCAGAAACAGAGACAAAGAAAGATGCTCAGGTGCAGACACAGGAAGAGACAGCACAAAAGTCTGCAAAAACAGAATTGACCGTATATTAAGAAATTACATGCAAATCTTCAGCAGTATGCAGCCGGCAACGAAGAACTGCCTATGTTTCAGGAACTTGAAAGAAGGACAGGGACAAAGCTTACTTTTATGACTCCTCGAAGAAAAACTGGTTTCGGACAGTTACCGACTGCTGTCTTTTGTGGTGTCCAATTGTGTAAAGGACTTTTTTCCAGATGCAGATGCCCTGTTTGATCTGATGGATGCGGATCGTTATCTGGAACAGGTTATTGGATTTTCGGGAAAAACAGAAAAGGAATGGAAGGAATCCCTGTGGAAAAATATAAATTCCATACATGCATTTTTTAACTCTCATCTGAAAATAAAACTGTCTGTTTCCATCGGAAGCTTATTCTCAAAGGAAGAGGGGCTGGCGGATTCTTATGAACAGGCCAGAGATTTTATTTTTCAGGTGATTGATTCCAATATGGAATCCGGAAGGATGTCCGCACAGCTGGCACGGTGCATGTTGTTTGGCCTTGTGGGCACGATCATTAAGGGGCTGTCTTTAACAAGACGGGATAACTCCTTTTTAGGCAGATTAAACCCTGTGGAGCGTTTGCTCCAGTGCGAAACCTTTGAAATGATGAAAAGTGAACTTTCCGATATTTTAAAACGGGTATGCGATTATATCATTATATCAACGCCAACAAAGAGGATCCCAATAAAAGGCAGTTTGAGATAGCTGCCGCTTATATAGAAGCCAATTATATGAATGAAAGCCTTAATGTGTCTGCGCTGGAAGAAGGGATTTTGGTCAGTAAATCTTTTCTGGTAAAACTGTTTAAAGAGAATACAGGGCTGACTCCCCTTGATTATATTAACCGGTTTCGGTGTGAGCAGGCTCTGGCATTTCTGGAATGTCAGGAATATACCATTGAAGAGATCTCAAAGAAAACCGGATATTCTAATGCGCATACATTTATCGGATATTTAAAAAGATATACGGAAAAACTCCGGGGACATACCGCAATGCAGTACTAGAGTGTGTTTGACAATTGCTGAATGTTCGTCAATTTGCCGGAAATAATCAGAAACAATGCCGGAATTGGCTTGGTGGATTGCTCTTAAGCCCACATAATTTCCTGGTTTTCCCAAGTATTTGCGGTCATATTACATCGGAAATTGTGCAGTTTTTAATTTTCAAACACGCTGTAGAGAAAGAAGGAAGATAAGTGAAAAAATACGAGGACAAGAAGCTGGAAAAACTGTTTTTAAAGATTGAGAAGAAACTGAAGGCAGAGTACAGGCGGCTTGGGGATAAGATTCCTATGGCAAGAGACGGAAAATACGGGCAGGATATGCGGGACGTAAATCTGTCCTGGTAGACAAACGGATTCTGGGCAGGGGAGGAACTGCAGGATTCACGGTACACAGATGTCGCAAGAGAACATACTGACACGGCTTTAAAGGTTTTGCTGAGACCAGACGGATCCTGCAATCATATTGCCGTATTTAATCCAAAAACAGGGGAACTGATAAAAACTCCCGGCGGTCAGGGATACGGGGAGAATTCTTCCTGGGCACGTGGGCAGGCGTGGGCGCTTTATGGCCTTGCACTGGCATATCTGCATACCAATGACCAAAGATATCTAGACAGAGCAAAACAGGCAGCCCATTATTTTATCGCACAGATATCTGTGACAGGCTATGTTTCCCTTGTTGATTTCAGAGCGCCGGAGGAACCTGTGTACTGGGATACAACAGCGGCTGCCTGTGGGGCCTGCGGACTCTTGCAGCTTGCTGAAACAGTGCCGGAATTAGAGCGTGGATTTTATTATGAAAATGCATATCGGATATTAAGGGTATTGGAGGAAAAGCATTGCTGCTGGGACTGTGAAAGGGATGGGATTTTGCAGAATGGAACAGCTGCTTACGGTAAAATGGAAGAGACCCATGTTTCTTTGATTTACGGGGATTATTTTTTTGTTGAGGGGATTCTCAGACTGATGGATAAGGGGTTTTTGATCTGGTAAAATCCCTTCACATTTGGGGATGATTTCCTATAAAGCATGACGCGCAATTGCCAGAAAGAAATTTTTAAACGTGTTTTAAAGCTGTGGTGTGGGATATTTATGGGGGAGAGGATGGAATGAAGAACCGTAGGGGACAGCATCAGGTATAGATATGGGAGGAAGAGAGCCAGATATTTTACAATACCGGATTCTGCAGCTGGAAAATGTTCAGGACGGGAATACCAGAAGATATGATATATACTGCCAGGTATACAGAGATGACAGAATAGAAAGAGGGATCCATTATTGTGGGATGAAGTCCTTGTGATGGAAAAGTGTCGCTTAACAGCCAGTTAAGCGACACTTTTTATATAGTAAAATTCTAAAAATTCTAAAATTCTATAGCGATTTTGATTATATCATCATTTCAGATAGGTGTCAACCGCGTCAATTTATCATTTTTTTCTAAAAATACAAATAGTTTTCTTGATATTCTCTCTTTTTTCAGCAATTGTATAAAGAAAGTCGAGAGGTTCCTTTGTAAAATGTACGCTTAACTGGCTGTTAAGCGAACCTTTTGCAAAAAGGGTTACAAGTACACATGGCTGTGTGGGGAAAGCACCACGTTATGGCTGTCTGCGCTGCAGAAAAGAGCAGTTTATAACGGCAGGACTTTGCTAAGGAGATGAATGCAATCTGGTATGTGGTATGTATTGAAATGCCCGGAAGGCAGCGAAACCGATTACACAGAAAAATATCGGAAACTTGCAGTACCGGATGGAGACGGGCTGCAGGAAGTCATATGCTTTGAATATCAGCGCATGATGCGGTATGGCGGCAGATGGCATCTGGAGAGAAGAAAACTTCTGCCAGGGTGGATTTTCCTGGCCGGTGCCAAGGACATGGAAGCTAGGGATATGGCATCCGGCAGGGATGAGGCCGATGATTGCAGAGCAGACACAGCTGTTTCTTTGATTCCATGTGAGAGACCTTTTGTGAAGGCCCTTTGCCGGGAAGATAATCTGATTGGCATGTCCAGGGGAGTCATCCGGGAGGGGAAGCCAGTCATAACAAGCGGGCCTTTAAAAGGAAGAGAGTGCCTGATCCGGCGGATTAACCGCCATAAAAGGACGGCCGAGATAGAGATTCCCCTGGCAGATACAAGTACACGGGTGACCGTTGGACTGGAAATCTATGAGAAACAATAAAGGAACAGGAAGAGATATTGGGAAGCGGCAGGATTAAGAATCCAATTGCTGAAGCATTGGCACAGGAATTGGAGGCTTATGGTCATATTGGCAGGGAGAGTCACAGACAAGGCAGAGGAAAGCGCCTGGCTGTGATATGGCGGAGCCTGCCTTAAAATATAATTGGAGATTTGTGGGGCAGCCGGTTTTTAGGGTTGGGGAATGGAAAGTGCCTGTGCAGGATTCTGCATAAAACTGAGACAGGAGAGGCAGCGATGTGGTATGTGATACAGACTCTTGGTGGGGAGGAAGAGCGGACGGCGGATATGATTCGGAAAAAGGTTTCTCCGGAATATCTTGAAGAATGTTTTGTCCCTAAGAGAGAACGGATGAAGAAATTTCATGGCGCATGGAATCAGGTAGAAGAGATTCTGTTTCAGGGGTATGTATTTGTAGTTTCGGACAGACCGAAAGAACTATATCAGGAATTGAAAGAAATTCCCTGGCTGACAAAAGTACTTGGACGAGAGGAAGAGTACTTTTTTTCTTTGAGTAAAGAAGATGAAGAACTGGTTCGGAAAATGGGGAATCAGGAGCATAAGGCAGGGATTTCCAGGATTGCAGTGGAGGAAGGGAAAAAAATCCGCATTGTAGACGGACCGCTGGAGAATTATGTGGGGGATGTGGTGAAAGTGAACCTGCATAAGAGGGAAGTGGTGGTGAAGGTGGAATTTATGGGGAGGCCTGTGGACTTGAAGATGGGGATTGAAGTGGTGGAACAGGGAGCATAATCGGGAGTCTTTCATATGGGGATATACTGGCAATGAAAATAAAGAATAGAAGGATTAAATAAGGAACATACAAATGTACGATTTTCTAAATGATAAACGATTTGAGGGAATAAAGCCTTTTAAAAATAGAATACACCTGTCGTCTCCAACTCCACACATGAAAGAGGAGATGATATACATTGAAGAATGTTATAAGACTGGTTGGCTTACTACGTTAGGGGAGAATATCAACGAGCTGGAAAGTATTGTTTCCAATTATATGAATATGGGAGAAAATTCCGATGCAAAAAAACATGCGGTAGCTCTTGTAAATGGAACTTCAGCGATTCATTTAGCTGTAAAACTGGCTGCAGAGAGGGTTTATCACAGTTCAACTGGAATTACTACACCAAATGGAAAAGGGGCTGGAGGTTCTTTGTTTGGCCGTCGTGTGTTTGTCTCTGATATGACGTTTGATGCGTCGGTTAATCCGATTGTCTACGAAGGTGGTGAGCCTGTATTTATTGATTCTGAGTATGAAACCTGGAATATGAATCCAGAATCTTTGAAGAGAGCGTTTGAAATATATCCTGATACAAAAATCGTAGTATTTGTTCATCTATATGGATTAGCCGGTAAAATTGGAGACGTGCGGAGGATTTGCCGTGAGTACGGCGCTGTACTAATTGAAGATGCAGCTGAGAGCCTGGGAGCATGTACGATTGTTGATGGTAAAGAAGTGCCGACAGGAAGCGTGGGAGACTATGGTATTATCAGTTTTAACGGTAACAAAATTATTACGGGAAGCTCTGGAGGAATGCTTATTGTTCCAGATGAGTACTCATACAACAAAACTAAAAAATGGTCTACACAGTCACGGGAAGCAGCACCTTGGTATGAACATGAGGAACTGGGCTATAACTATCGGATTAGTAATGTAATTGCAGGAATTGTGAGAGGGCAGTGGAAATATTTGTCTTCTCATATTGAACAGAAGAAAGAAGTGTTTGAGAGATACAAAAAAGATTTGAGTGAGTTTCCTGTAACTGTTCATGGCGGTGGGAATTATTGGTTATCTTCACTTCTCATTGATAGAGATGCCATGAGTTCTACAGCGAGAAATGGGAGGCGTGCTGTATATGAGATTGTAAGAGGTAAATCGTGTCCTACAGAAATTCTTGAGACATTAAATATTTTTAATGCTGAGGGGCGTCCGATCTGGAAACCGATGCATCTGCAGCCAATGTTTCGATGTAACGATTATATTACAGTAGATGGAATAAGAAGAGGAAGTAGTAATGCTTATATTGACTGTGGTGAGAACAGGGAAGTGACGACGGATATATTTGAGAGAGGATTGTGTTTGCCCAGTGATAACAAGATGATAGCTGAAGAACAGGATATGGTTATTGACATTATACATAGGTGCTTCCGATAGTTTGTTACCAAATGGAATTAACACAGAGGGGAGAGATACATGGCTGGAATAACGGAATACTATATTGATAATCAAGATAAGTGGGACAACATAGTCCGGACCTTTCCTGATTATAATGTTTTTTATTTATCAGATTATTCCAATGCATTTATGAAGGAAACACCTAAGAACGGGATTCCTATATTGCTCCTCTATGAAGCTGGAGAAGAACGGGCAATGAATGTAGTTTTTCGAAGAGATATTGCTTTAGAGGAGAAGCTTTCTGGAAAGGTGGAGACAGGACAATACTTTGATCTTATAACACCTTATGGATATGGAGGTTTTTGGGGAAATATCTCAGATTGGGATAGATTGAACGAAACTTATACCGCATATTGTATGGAAAATCACAATATCTGCGAGTTTGTACGTTTCGATCTGTTTAATGACTATTATGCTCACTATGATGGTGAAGTAGAGACTAGAATGCACAATGTAGTGCGCTCATTAGAGATGCCTCTCGATGAGATGTGGATGGATTTTAGGCAGAAGGTCAGGAAGAACATTAAGAAGGCTAATACATATAACCTGGATATTATCATTGAGTCAACAGATGCTCATCTGGAAGACTTTCTTCGTATCTACTATTCTACGATGGACAGGACAGATGCAGAAAGTAAATACTACTTCAGCAGGCAGTTCTATAGAGATATAAATAAAATGAAGAACAATGTGATGTATTTTCATGTTGTGTACAAAGGGAAGATCATATCTACCGAACTTGTTATTTATGGAAACCGAAATGCATACTCGTATTTGGGGGGAACAGATCGGGAGTATTTTGATATGAGACCGAACGACTTTTTGAAGTATGAGATTATCAAATGGGCAAAGGGGATGGGACTTAAGAACTTTGTTCTCGGAGGTGGCTATGGAGCAGATGACGGCATCTTCCGGTATAAGTTGTGTCTGGCTCCTAATGGAGAATATGATTTTTATATTGGCAGGAAAATTTTTGATAAAGAGTCATACGACAAGTTGGTCGGCTTAAGAGCAGATGAAGGGTTAAATGAGAAGTTTTTTCCACTGTATAGAAGTTGATAAGAGGGGGATAAGACATGGAATGGAAACGGCTATATCATACTGCCAGAATGATGCTTATTCCGAGTGCCATCTGCCGGGCTGATTATTTAAAGAGGCATCATATTTTGAAAAATATTGGTGATAACTGTATGGTGATGTTTAGGAAAATACCACTATATCCAAAACTGATATCATTTGGAAATAATGTTTGGATTGCATCAAATGTAACGTTTATCACTCATGATGTTATTCATTATATGCTGAACAATATTCCATTAGCGAGAGAAATAGATGAAAATATAGGGTGTATAGAAATAGAAGATAATGTGTTTGTAGGCGCAAATACTATTATCATGCCTAATATTAAAATCTGCGCAAATACAATTATAGGTGCTGGAAGTATCATAAATAAAGATATAACTTCCGGGGGGGGTATATGTGGGGGCGCCTGTCAGATTCGTATGTTCATTTGAAGATTTTATAGAAAGAAGACTGCATGAAAAAAGTTTTAAAATACAGAAAAGAGGTAATGATTTAACGCAAGAAACTGTAGATAAAGCATGGAAAAAATTAAATGAAATAAGAAGGTAGCACAGATGTATCGTTTATTCATTAAAAGAGTATTGGATATTTTCTTATCAATAACTGCAATTATATTATTAGCTATCCCAATGGCAGCAATTGCATTATTGATAAAATGGGACTTAGGTAGTCCGGTGATATTTCAACAGGAACGTATTGGACGAGATGAGAAGCCATTTAAGCTTTTAAAATTTCGGAGTATGAAAACAGAATTTGACGAATACGGAATTCCGTTGCCTGATGAACAGAGGGTAACATCCCTTGGTAAAATAATTCGTAAATATAGCATTGACGAATTGCCTTCTTTGATAAATATTCTTAAAGGTGACATGTCGCTCGTTGGACCGAGGCCGTTGCCAATGAATTATCTTCCCTGGTTTAAGGATGAGGAGAGGGTCAGACATCAGGTACGCGGTGGATTGACTGGCCTGGCACAAGTAAATGGAAGAAATATGGTAAGCTGGGAAGAAAAGTTTAAATATGATATTGAGTATGTCAAAAACATGACTTTTATAATAGATGTAAAAATATTCTTTAAAACAATTACTGTAGTTTTTGAACATAGAGATATAGGTTCCAGAGGCGTGGATGCGCCGCCGGATTTCCACGTTTACAGATCAGGGTTATCGGAACGGGAACTTAAGCAAAGAGAGGAACAAAGACATGTGGCAAAAAAAACTATTGATGCTTAATGCCAGTGAACATGAAATACCATATATACTTGCAGCAAAAAAATTGGGATTTTATGTAGTAACAACCAGTACAAAACCTGACTATGCAGGCCATAAGTATGCAGATCAGTACATTTTAGGTAATTATAATAACTATGAGGAAATGATTGATTTGGTAAATAGGGAAGAGATAGATGCAATATCACATGGTTGTGCGGATGATTGTGCATTAACGGCTTCATATGTTGGTCAGGCATGCGGATTAAAGGGACATGATACATATGAGAATGCGTGTATTATTCATAGGAAAGATAAATTTAAAGAATTTGCAGAAAAGAATAATGTATTAACTCCGATATCCAGAACATTTGCATATGCTAAGGAAGCTCTGTACATGAAAGATACCATAGAATATCCCTGTATAATCAAACCCACAGATTTAGCGGGAGGCCAGGGAATAAAGATTGCCAACAATGATGCAGAATATGCTCAGTGTGTGGAGGCCGCATTAGAATGGTCAAAGGTAAAGCATATTGTTGTTGAGCCATATGTTACAGGTACTCTCCATAGTTTAAATACGTTTATCGTGGATCAAAAAGTAAGATCATACTGTACGGCAAATGACTATTCCTATCTTAATAGATACATGACAAATACAGGCTCATCGCCTGCAGATAACTGGGAAACCGCGATTGAAGCGTTAATTCCGGAAACAGAACGTATCTCTGGTCTTCTGGGATTAGTAGATGGACAGCTGCATATGCAATATATTATGTATGACGGAAAGCCAACTATTATTGAGATGATGCGGAGAAATATCGGAAATAACTGGATGACCATGTTGACTGATTCTGTCGGTATAAATTGGCCAGAATGGGTCATCCGTGCTGAAGCAGGTATGGATTGCCATTTAATTCCAGAACCACGACAGGCGAAGGGACATTTTGGATATCATATGATAATGGCTGATCATAACGGAATATTTGATAGAATCGTGATTGAACCAGAAATTCAGAGATTTGTATATCAAGTTACTCAGTGGAAGGAAAATGGACATCAAATAACAAATTATCTAAGCGAAAAGTTAGGAAATATTGTATTCCGTTTTTATAATGATGATGAAAAAAATCAATATCTTCCCAAGATAAACGAACTGGTTCATATCACATACAAAAATTAAATATGAGGGGATACTTTATGAAAAATGAAGTGGTTATTGGAATGATTGGTGCTGGAAGAGCAACAGAGCTCCATATGCAGGCTCTTAGCTATGTTCGAAGTGTGAATGTAAGGAAAAAAATTATTATGGCCGGTCATAGTGAAACTGCTAGAAAGGGACAAGAAATCTATGGTTTCGAACAGACTGCTGATGACATTAAGGAAATTCTTCAGGATCCGGAGATTGATGTTATTGACATATGTTCGCCTCCATATACACATGATGATTATGTAATTAGGGCGTTGAAGGCGGGAAAATACGTGATTTGTGAAAAACCACTGACGGGCTACTTTGGCTTAGATGGGGATAAAGAGCCTATAGGAAAGACAGTAAGCAAATTAAAGATGTATGAACAAATTCTAAAATCCTTAGATAATCTTTCGGAAATAGTAAATCAGTATCCAGGGAAATTTATGTATGCTGAGAATTTTATTTATGCTCCGGCAGTGCAGAAAGCGGCTGAAATTATCCGCAAAAAGGGAAGTAAGATTTTATGTATGAAAGGCGAGGAAAGTCTGAAGGGATCTAGTTCAAGAGTAGCAGGGGAATGGAATAAAACAGGGGGCGGAACGTTTACGAGGACAGGGAGTCATCCTTTATGTGCCATTTTATGGTTAAAATGGTTGATTATCTCAAAAAAGCCTTGATTTACGGGCATACACGCAGGATTT
>CAJUPP010000030.1 GCA_910588325.1 uncultured Hungatella sp. | reverse complement strand
CCCTGGCTGAAAGAGCATTTTGATTATGAAGTAATCTGCTGCTGCATCGACTGCGGACAAGGCAATGAACTGGACGGTCTGGAAGAGCGTGCCAAATTATCCGGCGCATCGAAATTATATATCGAAGATCTGGTAGATGATTTCTGCGACAATTATATCGTTCCATGCGTTCAGGCAGGAGCCGTATATGAGAATAAATATTTACTGGGAACCTCCATGGCCCGCCCTGCTATCGCAAAACGTCTGGTTGAGATCGCCAGAAAAGAAGGCGCTTCCGCTATCTGTCACGGTGCCACCGGAAAGGGCAACGACCAGATCCGTTTTGAACTTGGCATCAAGGCACTGGCTCCTGATTTAAAGATTATTGCTCCATGGCGGATGACCGATGTGTGGACCATGCAGTCCAGAGAGGATGAGATTGAATACTGCCGTCAGCATGGCATCAACCTTCCTTTCTCTGCAGACAACAGCTACAGCCGTGACCGCAACCTATGGCATATCAGCCATGAAGGTCTGGAGCTGGAGGATCCGGCCAATGAGCCGAATTACGACCATCTTCTGGTACTGGGAGTAACTCCTGAAAAAGCTCCAGATGAGGGAGAATATGTTACCATGACCTTTGAAAAGGGAATTCCCACCAGTGTAAACGGCCAGAAAATGAAAGTTTCCGATATCATTCGTACCCTGAACCAGTTAGGCGGCAAGCATGGCATTGGGATTGTAGATATTGTGGAAAATCGTGTAGTAGGTATGAAATCCAGAGGCGTCTATGAGACTCCCGGCGGTACAATTCTTATGGAAGCTCACCAGCAGCTGGAAGAGCTGGTTTTAGACCGGGCTACCATGGAAGTGAAAAAGGATATGGGCAATAAGATGGCTCAGATTGTATATGAAGGAAAATGGTTCACTCCTCTGCGGGAAGCGGTTCAGGCCTTCGTGGAATCCACCCAGGAATATGTGACTGGCGAAGTGAAATTCAAGCTGTATAAAGGCAACATCATTAAAGCAGGAACCACCTCCCCATACTCCCTGTACAGCGAGTCCTTAGCCTCCTTCACCACAGGAGAGCTGTATGACCATCATGATGCCGACGGATTTATCACCCTCTTCGGCCTGCCGCTCAAGGTCCGCGCTATGAAGATGGCGGAACTTAAGAAGAATCAGAAGTAGATATTTATTCATCCCAATATCGTTAAGCTTTGGTTTGGCTGTTTGAGAAATCATCAAAGGTCCGCCTGACGAGAAAATGACATTGCATCTGAACAGCTGCACTATTGTTCATACAGCCATACCCTGCAGATACTTTTTAGGTGAACAGCCAAAAGCTTTCTTGAATGTCTTGCTGAAGTAATGTTGATCGCTGAATCCGGAAAGCTCGGCCACATCTTTGATTTTATATTTACCAGTCTTAAGCAATTGGCAGGCATGATTTAACCGGATTTCCATCAGATAGTCCTGAAACGAAACCTTTGCCACTTCTTTAAACAGCAGGCTTAAATAGCAGTAATTCATATGCTTCTGCTGTGCAATTCCACCTAATGAAATTTTGGTGGAAAAGTTCTCTTGAATATAAGCTTTTATCTCTTCTATCAACACAATGCGCGGATCGTTATCCTCGGGAAGCGGTCCGCCATTTTCAAAGACGTGTGTTAACAATTCCTTCAGAAAATCAATCCAATCCCACACAGATGAAAAATGATATATTTCTCCAGGCATTTGCAGAGACTGGGTCAGATGCAGAGACTGGTGGTCCCCTAATAACACAAGGATCTTCAGATAAAGATTCTGCAGCGTCTTGTAAGAAAGGGAGGACGCTTCAATGGTATGATACATGGATTTCAGCACATACTCCAGCCGCTTCTGATCCTTATGGGTTATGATATCGTTCAGATCAGATAAAAAAGCAGAATCAATTTTGCCGGAAGTATATACAGCGATGTCCGAAGGATAAATTATGCTTTTGTCAGGACAGAGAATACGGTGCTTCATACAAAGGACAGCTTCGCGGATGGCAGCATTGAGATCAGAACTTACATTGCTGATGCCAAACGTGTACTGATAAGGCATAAGGTAACGGATTTCCGTGCGCAGAGAGGCTTCCAGCAATCTGACAAAGGTGCTCCCCGTTCTTCCGTCCCTCTCCTGGGGAAAATAAAAGGCAATCAGAAATTCATTATAGCGTTTTTCATAGTAAATCAGATTTTCGCCCAGGACAAAGCCGGGAAACTGCCTGGTCATGTATTCATCCAGAATATCCGGAGAGAGGGAGCAGGACATATCCAGATAAAGATAATACGCCTGAAAAAAGCCGCTTCCGGTATAGGCATGGAATAACTGACTGTAATCAGGAGCGGACTGCATCAGAAGCTCATTGGCCGTAGAACGCAGTGTTTTGCGCTGCTTTACTTTTTTCATTGCTTCCATTGCGCTGCGGTGCATCTGAGCCTGCTCAATCTGACAGATGCATTTTTCCAGGGCCTGGTTCAGGCTGGCGCTGTCAATGGGTTTCAGCAGATAATCTACAACGCCCAGCCGTATGGCTTCTTTGGCATAGGAAAAATCATTGTAACCGCTGATAATGACAATTTTCGTGTCGGGAAGAAGTTCCAGAAGCTTACTGCTGAAGACCAGTCCGTTCATTTCATCCATATGAATATCGCACAGAACGATATCAGGATGTTTGGCGGAGGCGGTTGCCAGCGCCTGCCGGGCGTTTGGCTCCTGGAAGATTTCCTGGAATTTATAAGGGCTTTTTTGAAGCTTGCTGACAATGCCAAGCCTGATCCATTCTTCATCATCTACGATAAGTACAGTTAGCATTAGGAAATCCTCCTGTCCTGGACATAAATAGGTAAAAATCAGTTCAGCTGTCCGTATGTGGTAAGTAAGGCAGGCGGATGGTGACACATGCGCCTTTCTCTACCCAGGCGGTAACGGAAAGTCCATATTCCATTCCGCAGCAGTTTACGATCCGCTGATGCACGTTTGCCAGCCCTATGGAATCTTTTGCCTGGAGCACCTGAGATGAGGCGGCGCTGGAAAGATTCTGATTTAAGGCCTCCACCCGCTGAGAATCCATGCCGATCCCGTTATCTGAGACATAGAGAAGCAATGTCTGGTCTGAAACCGTTTCTCCCGTAATCCGCACCTGGTTCCATGAATGTTGAGAACCCTTAAATGCATGAGTAAGAGAGTTCTCTACGATAGGCTGCAGTATAAATTTGGGAACGGAAAGAGAATACAGTTCTGGTCCGATATCAATGTCAAATTTAATCTGATTGCGAAAACGGATGCATTCAATGGAAAAATAAGTTTTCAGATGGGCCAGCTCATCTGACAGGGGAACGAAATTCTCCGGTTTTAAATTGTATCGAAACATCTGAGCCAGAGATGTGGCGATGGTTTGAACCTCAGGAATATCCCGTACCTCGGCAATGGCTTCGATGGTCTGAAGCGTATTGTATAGAAAATGGGGATTAATCTGGTATGTGAGACTCTGAAGCTGCGCCGACTTTAGGACCAGCTGCTGTTCATACACATTGGTAATCAGATTATCTATTTTTTCCGTCATATGGTTGAAGCCGATATATAGCTCCCTGATATCATCGTCATGACATGCCTCCTCGTCCAGTCTGAGTTTGAAATTCCCAAGGCCTACAAACTGCATATTTGAAGTCAGCCGTTTGAGGGGAAAAAGCATATGCTGCAGCAATGCAATAGTAAGCGCTCCAAAGAGAAGCAGGATCACCATGACAATACCCAGGATCGGTATCAGAGTGGAGCGCAGGGAGTGAGACAGGTACGTAGGCGACGGCTCGATATAAACCGTAAAGCCGGAATAAGAGGAACGGTTGGAGAGCAACTTATCCGGTGGGGCAAGTTTCGCAATGGGAAGACCGTATTCCTCTTCGTTGGTGGAGGCTATCACAATCTGATCAGTGTCAGTCAGACGGATCGATAAAACAGGCCCGTGGTGGCTGTTTTTTGTAACTCTGGTAATGCTTTGAAGATTTCTCTTTAAGAGTCTTTGAAATTCGCTGCTATCGGCATAAACAACCACATAGGCGATGACATCTTTGCTGACAAGATCCTTTAATGGCCTGACAATCATCAATGACTGAAATCTTCCATAAAAAATGGTTGGAGAATGGATGGGGGTAATAAGAAACTGATTCCGCTTATCGATCTCATCCTTATGCTCCAGTATCCACGGGTCGGAGAACAAATCCGCATTGATGGGTTGGGAAGAACCTCCTCCGTCAAACAGGTATTCGCCGTCTTTGGCATGGAAGGAGGTATAAAAAATGCCTTCTGTAACGGACAGGCTGTTCATAATAATCGCCGTCTGCTCACGGTCGTGCTGGAAATCCTGTACCGAATAATCCGGGTGCTGAGAGCGTATAAGGATATTCTGTATGTCCACATGGTTAAGAAGCATACGGTTGATCTGGCTGGCATTGTAAATCGTGGTATCGATTCCGGAAGTCAGATTATCCAGCAGATTGTTGAGATAGGATTCATTTTCCTCCCTGATCAGTCCGGAAATATGGGAAATCAGTATGCCGCTGCTGCAGACAGAAATTAAGAGAGAGATGAGCAGGCACAATGCTGTCAGGCGGAAGGAAATGGTATGCGTGTGTAAAGGTAAAAGCCGATGATGCCTTTCCATGCGGATCGTCTCTCTTTCTGATACTAAGGTAAAAATGTTTTAATGCTTTGTTTATTATAGTAGATGTAAAATGACTTGTCCAGTCATTTGTTCAGAATATTTTATGAAATATCATGAAAAATGCATTCTATTAATTTGTAAATTTGTATTATTTTTACACAAATAAATTCCTGACGTTAAAAAAACAAAAATAATACACAAAAATGGAAAAATAACAGTAAATAGCAGGCGCCAGGCCAGAAAAAAGAAAATAATATACAAAAAACACACAAAGATATAACATTTACTATACATAATAACCATACTATAATTTCTATAAATTGAAAAAGAAAGGAGGAACGATGATGAATACCAAAAGAACATGGAATTCATACCGCATAAAAAGAGAATTGTCATATATTTCCTTATACATTCCGGCATTGCTTTTATTTTTGCTATTTGTCATCTGGCCCTTGCTTCAGGCGATTTATTTCAGCCTGACAGACTGGGATGGGATTTCTGCATCATATCATTTCCAGGGAATTAAAAATTATAAGACTTTTTTCCGGGATACCTACGTACTTCGCAGCACAATGGCAACAATAAAGTATACGATTACGGTTACAATTATGCAGAATATGGCAGCGCTGATGCTGGCCCTGGCATTAAACCAGAAATTCCGATCCCGGAATATATTAAGAACCGTATTCTTTATGCCGTCACTATTCAGTTCTCTGGTAGTCGGATATATCTGGAGCTTTATGTTTTCTGATCCGGTGATGAAGGCGGGGAAGGCGCTGGGCCTCGGCATTCTTGGCAACAATATACTGGGAAATGAGAAATGGGCCATATTCGCGGCTGCATTTGTAACTGTGTGGAGAAGCGCCGGATGGACGATGATGATCTATCTTGCAGGACTTCAGAATGTGCCCCAGGAGTTATGTGAAGCAGCGGCAGTGGACGGTGCCGGTTATTGGAAACAGCTGAGACACATAATGCTGCCGATGCTGGCGCCTGCGTTCACCATCAACTTTATTCTGGTATTTGAGAGATGCCTGAAAGATTTTGATTCCATTTTTGCCTTGACAGCAGGAGGACCAGGAGATTCCACAACCACCATTGCACTGCATATCTATCGCGAATCCTTCTTTTATTCAAGAGGCAGCTATGGCACCACAATCGGGGTAATGCTGTTTGCAGTAATGGTTATCCTTACTCTCATCCAGCTGAGATTCTTCCAGAAAGGAGAGGCGAAACTTGAATAAAAAACGCAGATCCATGTGGGTATTGGAAATTATTATGATTGGAATCGCCGCACTGTTTGCCGTACCCATCTATACATTGGTTACCATTGCCATGAAGACAAGCAGAGAACTTATCTGGTCTCCTCTGGCACTTCCAAAGTCTATATACCTGGAAAACTTTAAAGATGCATGGGAGCTTTTGAATCTGGAAGTTGTTTATAAAAACAGTTTAACAGTCACATTTGCGTCCGTCATCATACGTATTTTATTTGCCTCCATGGCTGCTTTCACACTGGCAAAGAGAATAAACAAGGTGAACCGTTTTCTGTATGTGCTGTTTCTTTCCGGCTTGATGGTTCCCATCTACACCATACTGGTTCCTCTGCTCCGGTTGATCAAGAATCTGGGACTGATGAATTCCCATTTGGGACTGATCGTTGTATATATCGCTATGGGTATGCCCTTTGCCATCTTCATGCTGACAGGGTTTATAAAATCTATTCCCGATGAATTGCTGGAGGCAGCTGTGCTGGACGGCTGTTCGGTATACCGTACATTTTGGACTATCGTATTTCCGCTTCTGAAGTCAGCCATCACTACATTGTTTATTCTGGATTTTCTTGGGGTTTGGAATGATTTCCTGCTGCCCATGCTGACGCTGTCCAAAAATTCACTGAAGACGGTAACAGTGGCAATGTATAATTTTTACGGAGAATTCGGTACACGATGGGAGATGACCTTTGCAGGTTATACACTGGCAATTATTCCTATTGTAATCGTATACCTGATTCTGCAGAAGCATATTGTTGAAGGTATTATGATCGGCGCGGTGAAAGGATAAGGCGATGAACAGAAAAAACACAATGCAGTTACCTTATGGAGCGGTGTATTTCAGAAAATCTAACCCACCCAGAGAGGATTGGGAACGTGATTACGCCCAGGCAAGGATAGACGGTTATAACATTTTCCGCCACTGGTTTATGTGGGGAGCCATAGAAACAGCTCCAGGGGTATATGACTGGGAAGATTATGACAGGCAATTGGAGCTGGCCGAGAAATATGGGATCAAAACCATAATAGCGGAAATCACCACAAGCATACCGGAGTGGGTCTATACCCGTTATCCGGAGGCTCTCTGCGAAGATGTAAATGGACAAAAAGCAAAAAGTCAGATGGGAGTCAGTTGTGCGACAGGCGGCTTTTATGAAGGACTCTGCCTGGATTCGCTGCCAGGCCGCCAGCTGACAGGCAATTTTCTGAAGCAGCTGGCAGGCCGGTATAAAGGACATCCGGCACTGCAGGGATATGATGTATGGAATGAATGCAACTATTCTCACAGTTACTGCTATTGTGAAGAAACGAAAAAAGCATTTCGCAGATGGCTGCAGGAGAAATATAAGACCCTGGACAGGCTGCAGAAAACATGGTGCCGTTATAGCTATACCAGCTGGGATGATGTGCAGCCACCGCCAAAACTGGCTCTTTATTCGGAATGCAATGACTGGCTGCAGTTCCGCAAGGACAACGCATACCGTCATATGAAATGGAAGATCGATATCATCAGGAAAGAAGATCCGGATTGTCAGATGACAGCCCATGGGACGGCGCAAAGCCTGGAAAATATGGCAATGGGAGGTTCCGACGAATGGATGGCGGCAGAGGATGTGGAGCTGTATGGACTTACCTTCGTCCAGACAAGAAAAGGGAACCAATCCTATAAACATTGGAGTGCACTGGATATGACCAGATCAGGGGCAAGGGGAAAAGACTTCTGGCATGCAGAATCACAGGGAGGACACCTGTGGTACCAGCCCCAGACACTGGGAAGATCCAGAGAGGACGGCAGGATCACGGAGCCGGAGGACATTAGGCAGTGGAATCTGACCACACTGGCAGGCGGGGCCCGGGGCATACTCTGCCCCAGATGGAGGCCGCTGCTGGATGGACCATTGTTTGGGGCCTTTGGCGCTTATGGAATGGACGGACAGCCTACGCCTCGTTCTGAGATGACGGCACAGATTGCCAGATGGTCCAATGCGCCGGAACAAAAAGAACTTCTGGAGGCAGTTCCTGTACAGGGCGAAATCGGAATATTGATCGTGCCGGAGACCCAGAGAGGAACATGTTTATTATCAAAGTTCGGCACAGAGGACAGCTATGCAGCGGCGGTGACAGGCGCATACCGGGGATTCCTGGACCTTGGCTATCAGCCGGACTATGTGCATATTGACGATCTGGATAAATATGAAAAAGTCTATCTGCCGATTCCGATAATGCTGAATCAGTCTACGGCGGAAAAGCTGATTGATTGGGTAAAAAAAGGCGGTACGCTGGCTAGCGAGGGATGTCCCGGTTATCTGGATGAAAATTGCCATGTGGGAACTGTTCAGCCTAATCTCGGTTTGAACCAGCTGTTCGGTGTACAGGAAGCCTATGTGGAATTTACCCAGGACCTGTTACAGAATGAAAACCTGACCTGGGAGGGCCGTACATTTTATGGCGGAGAATATCTGCAGAGCTATAACCTGAACGGAGCCTGTGAACTGGTAAAAGGAAAAGATAACCGGACGCTCATATCGGAAAACAGGTATGGACAGGGAACGGCGATTTTGATCGGTACCAGTCCGGCCCTTGGATATAGCAATCATCCAAACAGTGAACAGAAGGATTTCTTTAGGTGGGTTTCTGAAAGAATGGGACTGGCAGCACATGCAGCATGTGATAACCCCAAGGTACATGCTCGGATTCACTGGGATGGTACCAATGTATTCTTATGGCTGATTAATGAAGATCATTCTGTCCAGTATACGAGGATAAAATTTGTTGGAAAATATACCTGTAACGGAATCGAAAAGATTTATTGGCGGGGAGGAAGCATTACAGCAGAAGACGGAGTGGTTCAGGCAAAGCTGGAAGGCCGGAATGCTGTTATAGCGAAACTGAAGGTTTAAGAAAATCATAAAAAGATCTATAAATAAAAAGAAAAGGAGAGAGAAACGTATGAAAAAAAGAATCCCATTGCTCTTGCTTGCAGCCTGTATCACAGCCGTATTGGCTGGCTGCGGCGGCTCTGCCAAAGCACCTGAGACATCCGGGGCAAAAGAGAAGACAGAAACGGCCGGGGCGCCTGCACAAAAGGAGGAAACAAAAGCTCCCGCAGCATCTGACGGGGAAAAGGTTACGCTGCAGTATATGACCCTGTCAGACGGTAAGCTTTTAGAAGCCGAGCGTCATATTATCGAAAACTATATGGAAAAAAATCCTAATGTTACGGTGGAAATTACATCTGTAGCAGGCGTGGATACTTTCATTACTGCTTTAAAGGCGAAATTTGCTGCAGGAGAAGAACCTGACCTTTATATGTTCCAGGCAGGTACACGTATCCGCGAATTTGCACAGGCAGGTCTTCTGAAAGATATTACGGACGAGCCTTATATGGATTGCTTTCTTGAAGAGGATAAGGCATTTAATGAGCTTAACGGAAGAATATACGGTGTGCCCATGCGCTTTGAGTGGACCGGCCTGTATGTAAACCGGGAAGTACTTGCCCAATATCCCGGCGTAGAGATTCCTACAAACTTTCAGGAGTTACTGGCAGCATGCCAGACGCTGCGTGATCAGGGACTGGAGAATCCTATGATTCTGGCCGGCAAGAACGTAAATAATGTATCTCAGTTTGATTTCCAGTATCTGGCATGTGTGATCAGCTACAACAATCCGAAATACTACCAACAGATGTTAGATGGAGAAATAGGATTTACAGATCAAATGTTTGTAAAAATGTTTGAGAAATTCGGACAGATGAAAGAGTATGTATCAGAAGATTCCCTTGGCGTGGATACCGATGAGGCGGTCAAACGTTTTATACGTGGTGAAGGGGCTTTCTGGGTGGCCCATGGCAACGAGCTTACCCGTATGAGAGAACTGGCAGGAGACGAATTCGATTTTGTGATTGTACCTACCGTACTTCAGGATGAGAATGAGGAACGTGTCTTCAACTGTGGACAGGCTATGGCATTGGCAGTGGTAGAGTCAAGTGAATATCCGGATCAGGTACGTGATCTTGTAGCAGAGTTCACATCACCGGAAGCCAGCAATATTTTTGCTACGGAAGGTAAAGGGATGCCGGCGGCACTTGGTACAGAAGAACTTCCTGATCCTGCTCTGGAGCCCTGCCGTCAGTGGTTTGCCAGTGAAAAGAAGATGGGACATGCAGACCTGGTATGGGTACCTGGAATCAAAGATATCATGAAAGAGATCACTCAGAAATGGTATATGGGTGACAGCATTGAAAGTATCCTGCAGGAATGGGATGCACAGCATCAGCGTTTGCTGGAATCCAATCCGGATTTCATCAAGAACTTTGTAAGGAGTGAATAGTCAGGAAATCGGATGTTCCTGAATTTAATGAAAATACGATTAAAACAGTGAGGAGTGTAAATGATATGGCAGACAGAGTAAAAGGAAGATCAGCCATTGTCACAGGAGCAGCCCGCGGCATCGGACGGGCCATAGCGATAAAGCTGGCGGAAGAAGGGGCGGACGTGCTGGTAAACACACGGAATCCTGAGACATTGGAGGCAGTTTATCAGGACGTGAAAAAAGCGGCAAAGGGCGGAAAGGCAGCCAAATTTCTGGCAGACGTAAGTTTTGAAGATCAGGTGGACGCAATGTTTGACCATGCTCTTGCAGAGTTTGGTAAAATAAATATCCTTGTAAATAATGCGGCCGTAGTAAACCCCCGTCCGGCGCTGCAGTACACATCGGATTTCTGGGATGAAAATCTGAAGATTGATTTATATTCCGTATACTATACCAGTACCAGAGCGGCCCGCGAGATGGTTAAGGCGGGGGAGAAGGGCAGTATGGTTAACTTTTCTTCCATCGGTTCCACGCAGCCACACAGAAATCTTCTGGCGTATGACACAAGCAAAGGAGCCATCGATTCCTTCACCCGCGCCATGGCGCTGGAGCTGGCCCCCTTTGATATCACCGTCAATGCCATCGCTCCGGCCTCTATTCTGGGCGCTTGTGTAGCTCTTATGGATCCGGAAAAGGCGGCGGCAAGAGATCCAAAGGATTTTGCAACCCCTATTACCCGACAGGGAACTCCTGAGGATGTTGCTAATCTGGCCTTATTCCTGGCAAGTGAAGAATCTTCTTACATAACAGGCCAGGTGATCGCCATCGACGGAGGACTTGGCGTACAGGCCCGGCCTGTGATCCTTGCCCCGCTTCAAATCACACCTCAGAATGTGAAGGAAAAAAATATCCGCTGATTTAGCAAAACACGTAATAAGGAGCGAATCAATGAAGCTAACAGAACGGATTCACTTATGTGGAAGCGGTGCCTTCGGATTGACTCCGGATGGGGATTGCCACTGCTACGTACTGGATGGCGGTAGTGAACTGGCACTGATAGACTGTGGACTTGCCGGGAATCCTCAGTCCATCCTTTTCCAGATGGAGAAGGATGGACTGGATATTAGTCGATTAAAGTATGTCCTTCTGACCCATGCACACCCGGATCATTCCAATGGCTGTGCATGGCTGAGAGAACATCTTGGCATTCAGGTCATTGCCAGTGGGTTTGAAGCACAGATCTTGGAGAAAGGGCTTTTGGAAACACTAAAAGTGCGCTGGGAGGACGGAGATTATCAGCAGTTTGCAGGAATGTTGCGCAGCAAAGCGGACCAGGTGATCACAGATCAGGAGATCATCCAAGTGGGAGACCTGCAGATAACTGCCCTTTTCACCCCGGGGCACACGAAGGGCTCTGTCAGTTATGAGGTGGAAATCCAGGGACTCCGGCAGCTGTTTCCTGGAGATGAGGTGTTTTACCGCGGATTTATCAGTGTTTTAACCCCGCCCTTTTCCGATTTTGAGCATTACTATGAAGGACTGAAAAACCTGAAGGGAAGAAAGATAGATGGATTATTCCCATCTCATTTGATGTGGACGCTGCAGCATGGTCAGAAATATATTGACAAGGCGCTGTGGGATTTTGAAGCGGCCCAGCGACCCAGTCTGAAACCATTTTCCTGAAAATTTTTAAATTTGCCTCCCTAATGCAGTTTGTAGTTGACGGTGAGATTGTCCATGTTATACTTACTATAGAAAGTCCGCCGCCGAATAGGCGGCATGAAATCAGGTATGCCAAATGCGCCCGCCAGACTTTCATTGGTGGTGGTGCGTCCGCAGCCGGGCGTATGGAGGTTTAATATGAAAATATATTCAGGAGGTAAGTAGTATATGGCGGATTTGAAAATAACCATTATGAACAAAGAGGGGGAAAACCGGTTTCAGGCAACCGGACGGGATCAGGTTTTGACGGTATATGAAGGGGAGTATGAACCGGGAGATTCCATTGTATTTGAGACTACGGATACGGATACATACTATGTGATTCGTGTGGATGACTGTATGGATGAGGCGTATGTATATTTGACAGCTGAAAAGGTTGTCTATACGATTCCGTTTCATGAGAAAAGAGTTTCCTATAATCCAAGGTGTTTTACAGGGAAGCGCCACTATATTACCATGCGCAGGGCAAAAGAATTTGAAAACAGCAGTTATCGGAACCTGGCAAAAAATGTTATGGACCAGCACGGAGATTTGGGCTGTTATCCTCATGCCTTTGCTAATGTGGAAACCAGAGGCGAATCTGTGTTTGCCGCCCGCAATGCCATTGACGGAATTTTAGCCAATAAATCCCATGGGCCATGGCCTTATGAGTCATGGGGAATTAACACGCAGGACGATGCGGAGATTACTCTGGATTTTGGTCGTCCGGTGGATTTTGACCAGGTTGTCCTGTACACCAGGGCGGATTTCCCTCACGATAACTGGTGGGTAAAGGCAACTCTGATTTTCTCCGACGGAACGGAAGAAATTGTGGAGATGGAAAAGAGTGCAGAGCCTCATATGTTTCATGTGGAAAAGAAGAATATTACATGGATAAAACTCTGCAATTTGATAAAAGCCGATGACCCGTCGCCGTTTCCTGCATTGAGCCAGATTGAGGTGTATGGGGTGAACAGCTATACGGAGTGAAGAGCATGATTCCGGAATTCCTTGGGGGTCTGTCCATACATGGCTTTGAAGCTGCGGTTGAAATAGGACAGATTTTCAAATCCCGTTTCTTCTGCGATTTCCAGAATGGAGGAAGAAGAGGTCAAAAGGAGCCGGGAAGCCATAATCAGGCGGTATTCCCGTAAATAGGGGATAAAAGGCATACCAAAAATTGATTTGAAAAATTTCATAAAATGTGACTGGCTCAGGCTGCAGACCTGGGCCATTTCTTTTATAGTCAGCTTTTTGGCATAGTGGTTTTCAATGTGTTTGGAAATCAGCTTTGCTTTTTCAACGGAACGGGACTGCCGTTTAGAAACAGGCGCTGATTTGTCTGTAAATACATTCCGGGAAAAGAGGGAGGCAGGCTGAGAAACGGAATTCTGTCCGGAATAGAAAAAAGGGCCGGTAAACTCCTGTCCGACGGATTGACAGGGAGTGCTGTCATTCAGATGCGAGAGCACAACATAAAAAAACTGGAGCATCTGGGCCTTCACTGAGATCTCATAGGCTGGGGGACGATGCTGGCACAGAAAGTCAGCCTGGTCTAAGCACCGGGCAGCTTCTTTGTAATAATGGCAGTCAGGAGAAAGATATTCAGGAATATTTAATTGATTCTGGAACAAAGGCTGAAAATATTTTGTGGTGCAGATATCGGACTGCCTTGGCAGCAGCATGGAAGGCTGAAAAATAATATTTTCATATTCCATAGAATAACCTTTTTCCTGTTCAATGGAATGAAGCCGTCCCGGAACGATAACCAGGATATCTCCGGAATTTACGTGGTATAGAAGGTAATCCACAGTCACGATTCCCTGTCCTTTCTTGATATAAATCAGTTCCATCTCATCATGCCAGTGGAGGGGCACTTTGGAAAAGTCCAGGGGGATGGAACAGGGATAAGTGATATACGGAAAATCGGAATGACCCCGCTCTTTTTTTTCTTGATAGTTTTCGTATTCAATGATATTCATAAAAACTCCTCAGTCAAAAGCATTTTCTCGCATGTTTCAGGTCATTATCTTCTGATAATGATAGGATTGTACCATAAGTTGCTATAATATGGCAAGAAAAGGGAGAGAAAAAAGGATATAATAAGTGAGAAAAAATTAATTACTTTGCAGAGACATTTTGAGAAAGACATAAATACATTAACAATAATGTGACAGAATAACAAGCAGAGACACTGAACCGAAAGTTAAAAGGAGGAGCCTGATATGTTACTTAGTGAGTATCTAAAAAATCATAAGAATAAAACGATTGATGCCTGCGCCAATGAAGAATTGTATTATGCGCTTTTAGGCATGACTCAGGAGATGGCAAGGGAGAAGATAAGCCAGAAAGGAAAGAAGAAGCTGTATTATATCTCAGCGGAATTTCTGATTGGAAAGCTTTTATCCAACAATCTGATTAATCTGGGACTTTATGACCAGGTGAAGGAGGAGCTGGAGAAGAACGGTAAGAGCTTAAGCCAGATTGAGGAGATAGAACCGGAACCGTCTCTGGGAAACGGCGGGCTTGGACGTCTGGCGGCCTGCTTTTTGGACTCCATCGCCACATTGGGATTAAATGGCGACGGTATCGGCCTGAATTATCATCTGGGCCTGTTTAAGCAGGAGTTTGAGAACTGTCTCCAGAAAGAGATGAAAAATCCCTGGATTGAGGAAGTAAGCTGGCTGACACCAAGGGATGTGTCCTATGAGGTGAAATTCGGCAGCATGACGGTTCATTCTCGTCTGTATGATATTGCCGTTACCGGATACCGCAGCCGCACCAATCAGCTTCATCTGTTTGATATTGACACTGTGGATGAGAGCATTGTGAAAGACGGGATTTCTTTTGACAAGGAAGACATTGCCAAAAATCTGACGTTGTTTTTATACCCGGATGACAGTGATGAAAACGGGCGTCTGCTTCGTATTTTCCAGCAATATTTTATGGTCAGCAACGGTGCCCAGTATATTCTGGACGAGTGTGTGGCAAAGGGCTGCAACCTTCATGACTTGCCGGATTATGCGGTGATTCAGATTAACGACACCCATCCCACCATGGTGATTCCGGAGCTGATCCGTCTGTTGGTGCAGCGGGGAATCGATATGGATGAGGCGATTGAAATTGTATCCAGAACCTGCGCTTACACCAATCATACGATTCTGGCAGAGGCTTTGGAGAAATGGCCGATTCATTATTTAAAGAAGGTAGTTCCGCAGCTGGTGCCGATTATTGAAATTCTGGACGACAAGGTAAGAAGAAAATTTGACGATCCGTCTGTGGCGATTATCGATAAAAATGATAATGTACACATGGCACATATTGATATTCATTATGGATTCAGCGTCAATGGCGTAGCATATCTTCACACGGAGATTTTGAAGAAGGATGAGCTGAATAAATTCTATCAGATTTATCCAGAAAAATTTAACAACAAGACCAACGGAATCACCTTCCGCCGCTGGCTTCTGCACTGCAACCATCGGCTGGCGGATTGGATTACTTCCAGAATCGGGAATGATTATAAGAAGGATGCAGGGGAGCTGGAACAGTTAGAGAAGTTTTTGGATGACAAGGCAGCACTGCATGAAGTGCAGGCAATAAAGCATCAGTGCAAGAAAGATTTGAAAGAATACCTGCTTCGGACTCAGGGGATTGAGATTGACGACCATTCGATTCTGGATATCCAGATTAAGCGTCTCCATGAGTACAAGAGACAGCAGATGAATGCACTGTATGTGATTCATAAATATCTGGAAATCAAGAGAGGCAAGCGGCCAGGCAGACCGATTACCATTGTATTCGGTGCAAAGGCAGCGCCGGCTTATGTAATTGCCAAGGACATCATTCATCTGATTCTCTGCCTGGAAAAGCTGGTGAACAGTGATAAGGATGTAAGCCCCTATCTGAAGGTAGTGATGGTGGAGAACTACAATGTGACCCTGGCTGAGAAGCTGATTCCTGCCTGCGACATTTCCGAACAGATCTCCCTGGCATCCAAGGAGGCAAGCGGAACAGGAAACATGAAGTTTATGTTAAACGGCGCCGTGACCCTGGGAACCATGGACGGAGCCAATGTGGAGATTGCCCAGTTGGTGGGAAAAGACAATATTTATATTTTCGGAGAGCAAAGCGATACGGTTATCGAACATTACAAGAAGGCGGATTACCGTTCCAGGGATTACTATGAGAAGAACAAGGATATTAAGGACGCAGTGGACTTTATCGTCGGGCCGGAGCTTTTGAAGATTGGACAGAAGGAGAACCTGGAAAGGCTGTATAAGGAGCTTTTGAATAAGGATTGGTTTATGACTCTTCTGGATTATGAAGATTATGCGAAGGTGAAGGAGCAGGCTTATAAAGATTTTGAGGACAGGGATGCCTGGATGAGAAAGATGCTGGTAAATATCAGCAAGGCAGGGTTCTTCTCTTCTGACAGGACGATTGAAGAGTATAACAGGGATGTTTGGAAATTGGAGGAATAAAAAAGATTGTATATAAAAAGCGAAATCAGAAGCAGGAAAGGATGCTTCTGATTTCTGCTTCTATGCTGATTGCGGCTATCCTTCATTACGCCCAATGAACTACGAATACTGCCGGATTACCTCCTGTATCCGTTTTTTCACCACAGCAGCAATCTCCGTGGTTTTCATATCCTTATATTCCTCGTAAGATAAAGGCTTTAAGAAATGTACCTGCACGGTTACCGGAGTGGTGACAGTATTGGAGTCAAAGGGCTGAAAAGAGTCAATCAGGGCTACGGGAACAATGGGACATTTGGCCTTAGTTGCCGCCTTGAAGCTTCCTCCTTTAAAATCCTGTACTTCATTGCCGTTCTTAGAGCGGGTGCCCTCTGCGAAAATGATATAGTTTCTGCCCTCCGCCACTTCTTTCGCAACCTCTGTGATTACCTGCAGGCCCTGGCGAATATCATTTCTGTCTATCATGTGGGCTTTCATACATGAAAACACCCTTTTCAGAAAATAATGGTTTTCCACTTCTTTCTTGGCGACCACAGAGAATGGCTTTGGGCATGCCTCCAGGATAGCCAGCACGTCATAGAGTCCCTGATGGTTGGGGAAAAAGATAAAGCCGTTTTTCTCAGGGATATTCTCCCGGCCATAGGTTTCTATGGTGACATTTCCGCCTTTGTTGGCACGTTTGACGATGAATCTGAGCATTTTAAAGTGTTGTTCTTCTGTATAGTTGTCCACATGGGCGGCGTGGTAGAACAGTCTGATCCACATAATAGGAACCAAAAATAAATTGCGAAGAATCATGTAGCGTATTCTTTTCATGACAAACGTATCCTCCGGTGATTGAATCCTGTGATTCAGGTATTTTACTGGATATAGTATAATACAAAGCACTCTGCAGTGCAATTAAGATTTTCAAAGGCGGCTGGTATAGTGTTCTAAAGTATTTTTTAGTAATTGCCATTACTGGAAAGTTTTGATACAATCTTTAAAGAAAATAATGGGGGATTTAATTGGAGGAGGGCAATTATGGCAAAACAGAGAGTTAAACAGGATATGGGGAGCGGAAGCATCCCGAAATTGATGATGAACCTGGCAATTCCGGCGGTGGTGGCGCAGCTGATTAACATGCTGTACAACATCGTGGACCGGATTTATATAGGACATATTCCGGAGGCAGGAGCTTCTGCACTGACAGGGGTAGGGCTGTTTCTGCCGATTCTGATGATGATTAATGCATTTGCCATGCTGGCCGGTTCCGGAGGTGCGCCCAGGGCGGCCATTGCCATGGGGAAGAATGAGCAGGAACAGGCGCAGAAGATTCTGGGCAACTGCTTCTTGGTGCTTATGATTTTTGCGGCAGTATTGACAGTAGCCTTTTATACCTTTGCGCCGCAGCTTTTAAGGCTTTTCGGAGCCAGTGATGTGACGCTGCCTTATGCTCTGTCCTATGCCCGTATCTATATTTTGGGAACGGTTTTTGTGATGATTGTCATGGGGCTGAATCCCTTTATTACGACACAGGGATTTGCCAAATTCAGCATGATAACCACAGTAGTAGGCGCGGTGTGCAATATTATTCTGGACCCGATTCTTATCTTTGGGCTTCATATGGGGGTTCAGGGAGCGGCTGTGGCTACGGTTATCAGTCAGGCAGTCAGTGCGGTGTGGGTGATGCTGTTCCTCTGCGGTTCCAAAACCATGCTGAAGCTTACTCTGCCGGATATGAAGATTGTTCCAGAGATTATCATGCCGTGTCTGGCATTGGGGATATCTACCTTTGTAATGCTCAGTACGGAAAGTATTTTAAATATCAGTTTTAACAGCAGCCTTTCCCGGTTCGGCGGGGATGTGGCTGTGGGCGCTATGACCATTATCTCTTCCTGCAATCAGCTGGTGACATTGCCGCTGCAGGGAATCTGCCAGGGCGGACAGCCGATTATGAGCTATAATTTCGGCGCAGGAAAAAAGGAGCGCGTAAAACAAGCCTTTCGCTGTCAGTTTCTTGCATGTGTCAGCTATGCAGCATTGCTGTGGGCCCTTATGATGATTGTACCTCAGGTATTTGCAGGGATTTTCAGCAGTAACAGGGACTTGGTAGATTACACGGTTTGGGCGATGCGGATTTATATGGCAGGTATTTTCTCTACAGGGGTACAGATATCCTGCCAGCAGACATTTATGGCTTTGGGACAAGCCAAAATCAGCCTTTTAATGGCGTGTTTGCGGAAGCTGGTGCTTTTGATTCCATTGATTTTTATTTTACCGTTCTTATTTTCCAACAAGGTGTTTGCAGTGTTTGTGGCGGAGCCGGTCAGCGATATCATAGCGGCATCTGTGACCGCCGCCATGCTCTTTACCAGATTAAATGGAATTCTGGACAGAGGGGCGGGAGAGAGAAGACATTAGTTGCCATCTGTCAAAAGTTTTGGTACAATCTTTGGAAGATATAGGGAGATTGTTTATATTTGTAAAATGATACGGGAGAGTTTAACTATGTCCAGACAGAAAAAAGCAGCGGTTATCAATGATATTTCCGGCTATGGCCGGTGTGCCATTACGGTGGCGCTGCCGATTATTTCAAAATTGAAGGTTCAGTGCTGCCCGGTGCCTACGTCCATATTTTCCAATCACACCGGGTTTCCTACTTATTATTTTGATGATTATACGGAACGGATGCAGCCCTTTATTGAACAGTGGAAAAAGCTGGGATTAAAGTTTGACGGAATCCAGACCGGTTTTTTAGGCTCCAAAAAGCAGATTGAGATTGTGTCCGGATTCATCCGGGACTTCCGTCAGGAGGAGACCATAGTGGTGGTAGACCCGATTATGGGGGACAATGGAAAAAGCTATGCCACCTATACGGAGGAAATGTGCCAGGAGATGAGACGGCTGGTGACTTTGGCGGATATTATCACACCGAATTTGACGGAGGCCTGTATTTTGACAGGAACCGGATATCATGAAGAAAAGTGGAAGATGAAGGAGATCCGAAAGCTGGCTATGGAACTGAGACGTATGGGACCAAAGAAGGTGGTAATTACCGGAATTCCTCAGGGGGAATATATTGCAAATTATTGTTGTGAAGCTTTTGCCGGCGGCTCAGAGAGCAGCATAGACATCCAGGGAGACGGCGAGCCGGGCATACAGACCAACTACCAGCCAGGCGTGCAGGATCTTGGCGCGGGTGAGAGGCTTCTGCGCACCATGAAGGTGGGGACCCAGCGCTGCGGCACGGGGGATATTTTTGCGGCAATTATTACGGCAGATGCGGTAAATGGGGTGGCTTTTGATGTATCTGTGAAAAAGGCGTCCAATTTTATAAAAAAATCCATCTTAAAGTCCATAGAGATGGAAATTCCTTTGACGGACGGTGTCTGTTTTGAGGAAATTCTTGATACGCTGAAAGCATGAACGGGGAAAAATCCGGTTAAGTTTAAGAAAAAGGAGAATCATGATGTCTTCTAACATTAAAAATATGACTCAGGGGAAGCCAGGAACATTGATTCTGGCTTTTGCCATCCCTCTGATGGCCGGAAATATTTTCCAGCAGCTTTATACTGTGGTAGATACCATGGTGGTGGGAAAGTTTCTGGGGGTTCAGGCTCTGGCAGCGTTGGGGGCTTCGGATTGGCTGAACTGGATGATGCTT
Organism: uncultured Hungatella sp.; assembly: GCA_910588325.1. Lineage (GTDB taxonomy): Bacteria > Bacillota > Clostridia > Lachnospirales > Lachnospiraceae > UBA3402. The sequence continues at coordinate 19,545 of CAJUPP010000030.1, read as the reverse complement.
GGAATTATCCAAGGCCTGACCCAGGGATTTGCCATAAAGATGGCCCAGGAGTTCGGGGCTGAGAACCATAAGCTTTTAAGACGGGTGATCGGGAATTCAGGGGTTCTGGCAATTGTATTTTCTCTGATCTTGACGGCGGCAGGGCAGATATTGGCAGAACCTGTTCTTCTTATCCTGAAGACGCCAAAGGAAATACTTCCCAATACGATTCTTTATATACGAATCATGTTTATGGGGATTCCCATTGTTATGATTTACAATTTTCTGGCATGTATCTTAAGGTCTATGGGAGACAGCAAAGCGCCCCTTCATGCCATGATTATTGCGTCTCTTACCAATATTGTGCTGGATATTCTGTTTGTGTTTTATTTTCACTGGGGAATCGCGGGAGCGGCTGTTGCTACTTTGATTGCCCAGATGATATCCAGTGTGTTTTGTTTGTGGAAAATCAGAAGGATTGAGATTGTATCCTTGTCCCGCGAGGATTTTTCTGTGGAGCGGGGATTGGCTGTGGGGCTGGTTCGGCTGGGGCTTCCTATGGCATTTCAAAATGGGATTATTGCTATTGGGGGAATGATTGTTCAGTCGGTAGTCAATGGATTTGGCGTGATTTTTATTGCCGGTTTTACAGCCACCAACAAGCTGTACGGGCTGCTGGAGATTGCCGCAACTTCTTACGGCTATGCCATGGTGACCTATACAGGGCAAAATCTGGGCGCCGGGAAATTAAAACGGATTCGGTCAGGGGTGAGGGCGGCTCTGGCGGTGGCAATCGCTACTTCCGTGGTTATCGCCGCAGTGATGATTGTGACCGGAAAATGGATTCTGGGCTGTTTTATATCAGGAAATCCAATGCAGGTGGAGCAGGCTATGGAGATAGCATATTTTTACCTAGTAATGATGAGTGTGTGCCTGCCGATTTTATATTTTCTTCATGTGGTTCGTTCGGCAATTCAGGGAATGGGGAATACCTTCCTTCCCATGCTGTCCGGGATTGCGGAATTTGTGATGAGAACTTTGACAGCACTGCTTTTGCCTCTTTTTATTGGGGAGGTTGGAATTTTTTATGCAGAGATCCTGGCATGGGCGGGAGCAGATGTGGTTCTGGCAGTCAGCTATGCCGTGGTGGTACGGAAACTGGAAGGGAAGCTTGAGTAATCTGATTGGAAAAGGAGGGGTTCGTTGGCATATTTTCCCATGTATATTGAGTTAGAACATGTCGGCTGCCTGATTGTGGGCGGCGGACAGGTGGCTGTGCGCAAGGCAGAGGTTCTTCTTGATTTTGGTGCAGGCGTTACGGTGGTGGCGCCTGATATTCATGCAGATTTGAGAAGGAATCCGAAAATTATCTGCCTGTTGCGTCAGTTTCAGGTTCAGGATTTAGAGAATACAGGGCTCGTGGTGGCGGCTACGGATGACAAAGAGTTGAATCATGAAATATCCCTTCAGTGCAGGAAAAGAAGGATTCCTGTAAATGCAGTGGATCAGAAAGAGGATTGTACATTTATTTTTCCCTCCTATGTGAAGCAGGGGCCGGTAACGGCGGCGGTTACCAGCGGCGGAACAAGCCCGGTGGCGGCACAGTATTTAAAAAGGCAGATAGAGGAAAGCTTTCCGCAAAATTTGGGAGATGTGGCACAGCTTCTGGGCGAAGTGCGCCCATATGTGAAAAGGGCATTGGAGACAGAGGAACAGAGAAAAAGGGTCTATGAGAGGCTTTTGGAAACGGGCCTTTTAAACGGAGGATTTACCAGGAATGATGTGGAAAATCTGATAGAAGAAGTAAAGAAAACGCACCTGTCTGTGACCGATAAAACAGGACATGCAATGATGTGATGCATGTACAGAAACGGAGGGGAAAATGAAGATTCGAATTGGAACCAGAGGATCCAAACTGGCTATGGCTCAGGCCCAACTGGTTTGTGAAACATTAAAGCAGCGTTTTCCGGAACATACATATGAGATTGTGGTGATTTCCACGAAGGGGGACAGGGTTCAGAATGTAGCTTTGAGAGAAATGGGGGATAAGGGGATTTTTGTCAAGGAGATTGAAGAAGAACTGCTGAGGGGAGAGATTCAGCTGGGAGTTCACAGCATGAAGGATATGCCGTCAGAATGTGCTGACGGCCTTATCTTTACAAAGTCCTGGAAAAGGGAGGACCCTAGGGATGTGCTGATTTTAAAGGAAGCAGGATCTCTTGATGAACTGAGAGAAGGGGCGGTTATAGGTACCGGGAGCATGAGACGGGAATGTCAGCTGAAAAGGATTCGTCCAGATATCCGGATTGCGGGTATTCGGGGAAATGTGGATACCCGCTTAAGAAAAATGGAGGAGCAGAAGCTGGACGGAATCGTACTGGCGGCGGCCGGATTAAAAAGGCTTAAGATGGAACACATTATAACAGAGTATCTGGAGCCTGAACAGATGGTTTCCGCCTGTGCTCAGGGTGCTTTAGCCCTGGAAATCAGGGAGGACAGCAGAGCACTTCATGAGATGCTGGATTCCTTTGCTGATGAGGAAAGTCAAGTCTGCGTGGAAGCGGAAAGGGCTTTTTTGAGGGCTGTGGGAGGCGGATGCCATGTACCGGCGGGGGCTAACAGCAGACGCTGCGGCAGCCTGCTGGAATTGACGGCAGTGTTTGGCACTGAGGACGGGAGCCGGTTGGAACGGATAACACTTAAAGGGACGGAGGCTAAAGAGTTGGGAGAGAAGGCGGCAGAGATTTTAAAGGGGCGTGTTGCCAATAAACGAAATTAAATCCAAACAGAAAATCAAGTCGTGCGAAAAGGAAAAGTAATGAAGAATGAGATGAAAACAGGGTGTTCGGGAACCGTATACCTGGTGGGAGCCGGACCAGGTGATGAGGGACTTATTACTGTCAGGGGGAGGAAACTGATAGAGGAGGCAGATGTCATTATCTACGATCATCTTGCAAATCCGGTCCTGTTAGAGTATGCAAAAAAAGAGTGTGAAAAAATTTATGCAGGAAAAGAAAACCGTCACCATACTATGAGGCAGGAGGAGATCAACAGCCTGCTGGTCCAAAAGGCAAAACAGTGCAAAACCGTGGTACGTTTAAAAGGCGGCGATGTCTATGTCTTTGGACGGGGCGGAGAAGAAGGAATCTACTTAAATGAACAGGGGATTCCTTTTGAAGTGGTGCCCGGAGTCAGTTCTGCTATAGCAGGGCCTGCTTATGCAGGAATTCCCATTACACACAGGGGAATATCCAGAGGATTTCAGGTTATAACCGCCCACAATCAGAACGGTCAGCCGGCGGATATTGATTTTGCCGCTTTGGCGAAAAGCCAGGATACCTGCGTATTTTTAATGGGCCTTACGAAATTAGGGGAGCTTGCAGCAGGATTGATTCAGGCCGGAAAATCTCCTTCCTGTCCGGCAGCGGTGATTTCCAATGCCACTCTCTGGAACCAGCGCACCTGCACAGGAACTTTGGAGACCATTGAACATCAGGTCAGGGAAAGCTCTCTTATGCCGCCGGCCCTGATTGTGGTGGGAGATGTGGTAAATCTGCGTCCCGCTTTAAATTTTTTCGAGAGAATGCCGTACTTTGGGAAACGGTATTTGGTTACTAAAGTGGGGGAAGAAATTTCTTTTTTAACAAACGTACTGAGAGAACAGGGAGCATATGTGACAGAAGTTCAAACAGGGGAGATAAAATTTTTTTCAGATGCTGTGAAACCGGAGTTGCTTTCCTGGGCTGACTGGATTGTACTTACCAGCAGACATGGAGTGGAGGCTTTTTTTGCGTCTGCAAAGGCACAGAAAATAGATGTTCGAACCTTGTCGAATAAAAAATTTGCCGTGGTAGGAAGAAAAACGGCAGAGACGCTGGAAGAGCATGACATTTATGCCGATTTGATTCCCATGTCCTTCGACAGTGAATCATTAAGAAAGGGACTGGAAGGGGCAGTAAAACCAGAGGAGCATATATTGTATGGCATTCCAAAGGGAGGTAGAAATAAAGAGATTTCGATTTTGAGAGAACAGTATTCTGTTCAGGAGTTGTGTCTCTATGAGAACCGTGAGTGCTGTTTGCAGAAAAAACTTCAAGAATACGACGGGGCCTTTTTTACTTGCGCTTCGTCTGTAACCAGGTTATTGGGAAAGCTTAAGGAAGAAGAACTTGAACCCTTCCGGACAGGCCGTACGGAGGCCATAAGCATCGGGAAACATACCACCTGGGAACTGGAACGATTTGGAGTACTGAAAATCCGTCAGGCTTTGTCCTCTACTTACGAAGAATTATTGATGGCAATATCCCCTTAGAATTCAAGGTCAATCCCCTTTTCTTTGTCGAAACTTGCGGTAGAATCACGTTGCAACGTGAGAAAATGCAAGTCTATAATCAGTTTACCGACAAGAAGAGGAGGATAAGGTATGGCGATGTTAAATGTTGCAATTGCAGAGGATAATCCGAAGACTTTGGAAGTATTAAATCGGATGTTGGAGACAGAAGATGATATTCAGGTGGTAGGAAAGGCGGAAAATGGGGAAGAAGCGTACGAAATGATCTTAAACACCAAGCCGGACGTGGTACTTATGGATGTGATTATGCCGGGAATGGACGGTGTAGCGGTGATGGAAAAGGTGAAAATGGAAGAAAAACTGGAGAAAAAGCCGTCGTTTATCATGGTTTCTGCGGCAGGCAGCGAAAATGTGACAGAAGATGCATTCCGTATGGGAGCAAATTACTTTATCATGAAGCCGTTCAAGAAGGAGGTTGTCATTGACAAAATCCGAAGAATTGCAGGGTACAATATAAAACCAAAGGGCCTGAATCTGACAGGAATCCGCAAAGTAAAGCCATATGAGAATCAGATTGAGTATATGGAGCAGAATCTGGAGAACGATGTCACGCAAATCCTACATGAAATCGGCGTACCGGCGCATATTAAAGGATATCAGTATTTGAGAGAAGCCATTGCCATCTCCGTGGCAGACCAGGACATGTTAACTTCTGTAACCAAAGTGTTGTATCCCAATATTGCCAAAAAGCATCAGACAACCTCCAGCCGTGTGGAGAGAGCCATCCGCCATGCCATTGAAGTCGCCTGGAGCAGAGGAAAGATGGATACCATCAATGAGCTTTTCGGCTATACGGTCAGCAATGGAAAAGGGAAGCCCACAAATTCGGAATTTATTGCGCTTCTGTCGGACAAAATTCGTCTGGACTATAAAAGAATGTAGAAAAGTGGGTAATTTAGACAAGATAGTACTTCCTAATTTGAAAAAAGTAGTGTATACTATATCTATTATGTGGTTTTCAGCATGAACTTCGATTTAGGAGGGTTTTTCCATGAAAAAGATACTATTTGTTGCTTCTGAGGCAGTTCCGTTTATTAAGACCGGAGGATTGGCAGATGTAGTAGGTTCTCTGCCGAAATGTTTTGATAAGGAATATTATGATGTCCGCATTATGATTCCCAAGTATTTGTGCATCAAGCAGGAGTGGCGCGATAAGATGACCTATGTGAATCATTTTTATATGGATTACATGGGACAGAGCCGTTATGTAGGTATCCTGCAGTATGACTATGAGGGGGTCACTTATTATTTTATTGACAATGAAGGGTATTTTAACGGCCCCAAGCCCTATGGCGACTGGCTGTATGATCTGGAGAAGTTTTCCTTCTTCTGCAATGCCGCATTATCCGCACTTCCGGTAATCGGATTCCAGCCGGATGTGGTACACTGCCATGACTGGCAGACAGGTCTGATTCCTGTTTATCTGAAAGACCGTTTCCGCGGCGGTGAATTCTTCTGCAATATGAAATCTGTCATTACCATCCATAACCTGAAGTTCCAGGGAGTATGGGATGTGAAGACCATTCAGCGGTTCTCCGGACTTCCGGATTACTATTTTGCACCAGACAAGCTGGAGGCATATAAGGACGGCAATATGTTAAAGGGAGGTATTGTCTATGCGGATGCTATCACTACCGTAAGCGATACGTATGCAGAAGAGATTAAGATGCCGTTCTACGGAGAGGGGCTGGACGGCCTGATGCGTGCCCGCGCGAACAGCCTGAGAGGCATTGTCAATGGAATCGACTACGAAGAATTTAACCCTGAGACAGACAAACTGATTCCGCAGAATTACAATGTCCGTAATTTCCGCAAAGAGAAAGTGAAGAATAAACGTGCTCTTCAAAATGAACTGGGACTGGCAGCGGATGATGGCAGGATGATGATCGGCGTGGTGTCCAGACTGACAGACCAGAAGGGATTTGACCTGATTCAGTATGTGATGGATGAGTTGTGCAATGACAACATTCAGCTGGTGGTTTTAGGAACCGGTGAGGAGCAGTATGAGAACATGTTCCGTCACTTTGACTGGAAGTATAATGACAAGGTATCGGCTAATATTTTTTATTCTGAGCCGCTGTCCCATAAAATTTACGCAGCCTGTGATGCATTTTTGATGCCGTCTCTGTTTGAACCCTGCGGCTTAAGCCAGCTGATGGCCCTGCGGTACGGAACGCTTCCGATTGTGAGAGAAACCGGTGGTTTAAAAGATACGGTGGAACCATATAATGAATTTGAAGGAACCGGCACAGGATTTTCGTTTAGTAATTATAACGCTCATGAAATGCTGGCAACCATCCGTTATGCGGAACACGTTTATTATGATAAAAAACGGGAATGGAATAAGATGGTGGACAGAGCTATGGAGAAGGATTTCTCCTGGCATGCTTCCGCCCTTAAGTATCAGGAACTTTATGATTGGCTGATTGGCTGATTGATTTGGAACATGTGAGTGAAAGAGGAAGGGTGCTGCAGTCTGACGGTGTTGGACTGCAGCATATATCTGAGTTGTCTGGACAGCCGTGTGAGAGCAGTTTGAGGAAGGAAAGAGGAATTGGGAACATGGAAAAATTAAGAATACCGAAGGAAGAACTGGAGAGGGCCAGAGAATGGGCAAGGGATGAATCCTGGGTGAGAAAGAAGGAGTATGAGAGAGACTTAGGATATCTGGCCTGTGTTCAGGACATTCTGGAGCATTCTGTGTTTCAGTCCATGGATCAGTTTATTCAGCATGGCAGCACAACGTGTAAGGCTCATTGTATTCAGGTGTCTTATATGACTTATAAGATCTGCAAGGCAAGGGGATGGGATTATGTGGCGGGAGCCCGGGCAGGACTTCTTCATGATCTGTTTTTGTATGACTGGCACACTCATGCCAAAGAGACAGGAGAACATTTCCATGGTTTGACCCATCCAAGAGTAGCTATGAACAATGCTGTCCGATATTTTCATATTACGGATAAAGAGAAGGATATGATTCTGCGGCATATGTGGCCTCTGACTCCGATTCCGCCCAGATCAAAGGAAGGTTTTGTGATCTTATATGCGGATAAATTCTGCGGACTGGCGGAGGTGGCAACACAGATGAAGAAGCAGGTTATGCTGGTTCTCCAGCCAGGACATTTGGGATGACCAACGAGAAGGACAGGAGAAGAGTATGATTTTTCGGGAATTACTTAGCAACCAGATTCTGGTCAGTGCGGTTACAGGCTGGCTGGTAGCGCAGGTACTAAAGACGATCATTGATTTTTCTTTGAATAAGTCATTTTCACCGGAGCGTTTGGTGGGATCCGGGGGAATGCCCAGTTCTCATTCTGCTACGGTGTGTGCGCTGGTGACCTCGACGGTTGTGCGCTATGGGGTTGCTTCCAATGAGTTTGCATTCAGTTTCGTGCTGGCATCGATTGTTATGTATGATGCCATTGGTGTCAGAAGGGAGACAGGGAAACAGGCCAGGCTTCTGAATATGATTATGCAGCAGGATTTTTTTAAACTGAATGCAGTGGATTTTCAGGAGAAGCTGAAGGAGTTTGTGGGGCATACGCCTCTTCAGGTGTTAGCCGGGGCCATATTGGGGATTGGGCTGGCACTGGTGGTGGACATGGTGTATTAGTGTATAGGCCATGGGAAGAGATTTATATTAAAAAAATAGAAAGAAAAAATTACTTGCTTTCTATGGATATTTAAGTTATACTTTTACAATAATTTTGATATTGGATTACAGGATTTTTTAAGGAGAGTAGGATTTAGTATGTACCACATGATTAACTGGTTTTTCCTGTGCAGTTTTTTGGGATATCTGTTGGAGTGTGTTGTACTTTCCTGGGAGTATAAAAGACCGGTGCTGGATCGGGGATTTGGACATGGTCCGTTCTGTATTATTTACGGGTTTGGAGCCATGGGGGCGAATCTGTTTTTAGGGCCTATTTCAGACCAGCCGCTGTTGCTATATATATCTTCTATGAGTATGGCTACTTGTATGGAGTTGGTGACGGCAGGGGTAATGATTCGGTTGTTTGGAAGCTTCTGGTGGGATTACAGCAAGAAGAAGTTTAATTATAAAGGGATTATCTGTCTGGAGAGCAGCTTGGGATGGGGGCTTTTGGGGATTGTCTATTTCAGGTTCCTGAATGCGTTTCTTCACGGAGTTGCCCAGTTGGTTCCGCAGAGAATGGAAGGGTTTTTAGCTATCAGTTTGCTATGTTTTTATATTGTGGATTTTATATATTGTATTATAGAACGATTAAGAGACTCCGGGAATGAAGAGACGGAGCCAGTGATTGGGAGATTGAGCATCCGTTCATAGGTGGGAGAGAACTTATGGGGGGTGCTTCTTTTTTGCATGAAGGGTGCGGAAGGTACGCTCCGTAACAAGTTCTGGTTAGTTTGCAGGTTCTAGGCCTCCTGCAAATGCAAACCAACCAGAACTTGTTACGGAGCTGGTTATCGCGCGGGTCTAGGTAGGAGATAAGCGGTATCAGTTGCTCCTCAAAGGCGGCACCATTGCTGGTGCGGGTCTGAGTAGGAGGCTGTGGGATGTTTTGATGGGTTTGGGAGCATAGTGTAGTGGTTGGTGGGATGGATGATGGGAAATGGAGGATAATGAAAGGCGTGAAAGAGGGAAGATGGATTTTGGCTTCGGGGTCGCCTCGGAGACGTGAACTGCTGGAACAGATGGGGGTGGAGTTTGAGGTTAGAATAAGCGGCGTGGAGGAGAGAACCAGTGCTGTCCTGCCGGAGGACGTGGTTCTGGAATTATCGGAGCTTAAGGCAGAGGATGTGGCGCAGGAGGCGTCGGAAGGGGTTTTGATATTGGGGGCGGATACGGTGGTATCCCTGGAAGGAAGGATTATGGGAAAGCCAGGGAGCCATGAGGAGGCTTGTGAGATGATAGGGAGCCTTCAGGGGAGGACGCATCAGGTGTTTACCGGAGTGACTATGATTTATAAGGAAAGGGGAGGACAAAGGGGGATTTCCTTTGCGGAGAGGACGGATGTGACATTGTATCCCATGTCGGAGGAGGAGATACGGGAGTATGGGGAATCAGAGGAGCCGATGGATAAGGCAGGGGCTTATGGGATTCAGGGGAGATTTGCGAAGTATATACTTAAAATAGATGGGGATTATAGTAATGTGGTGGGGCTGCCGGTGGGGCGGGTTTATCAAGAGTGGAAGAGATTGATGGAAGGGGAGGATCAGGATGATTAAGCTGATTGCATCGGATATTGACGGAACATTGGTGACTGACGGGACGAACAAGGTGAATCCGGAGATTTTTGAAGTGGTATTGAAGCTGAAGGAGAAAGGAATTCAGTTTGCGGCGGCCAGCGGGCGGCAGTGGGTGAGTATTGAGAGATTGTTTGAGCCGGTGAAGGAGAGGATATTTTATCTGTCTGACAATGGGGCTTACGTGGGGTGCCATGGGAGGAATCTGTTTTTGAATACCATTGACCGGGAACTGGCGTTGGAGATGGTGGAGGATATAAAGAAGGAGCCGGAGCTGGAAGTGATGCTCAGCGGGCCGGATGTGGTGTATATGGATACAAAGGATCAGGAGTTTGTGGACTGGATTATAGATGGGTATAAGTTTCAGGTGAAGCTGGTGGAAGATGTGAGGGAGGTGGATGATCGGTTTATTAAGGTGTCTGCCTATAAGAAGCATGGGGTCCAGGAAGCGACAAAAGAGATTCGGAAGAAGTATGAGAATCGGATGAAGGTGACCATATCCGGGGATATGTGGATGGACTGTATGGCACTGGGGGTGTGCAAGGGACAGGCCATTGAGGTGCTGCAGAAGGGGCTGGATATTAAGCCGGAGGAGACGATGGCTTTTGGGGATCAGCTGAATGATGTGGAGATGCTTGGGAGGGCTTACTATAGCTTTGCTGTGGGGAATGCCAGACCGGAAGTGAAGGCAGCTGCCAGATTTCAGACAGATACCAACAGAAACGACGGGGTTTTGAAGATTTTGAAAATGCTGCTGTAAGAATGAAAAGGCAGCAGTGAAGCGAACCGATGCGGTGATAACGGTGTGAGAGGAGTTGTGGGATGGGAAACAGGAGAAAATGGTTCAGAGGTTTTCTTGTGACTGCAGTATTGGCAGCGGTTCTGCTGGTGGGCTGCAAAAGAGAGGTTCCCATTGCATCCAATGTTCCGGAGAATATTGATTATACGAAGGCCCAGGCTATGCTTGTGGTGGCTACAGAGAGGAACCGATATGAGAAAATGTATACGGATGCCATCTGGCAGGTTGCACTGGAGGATGGACGGACATTTGAGGATTATCTTCTGGAGCAGATTCGGGTTTTTTTGAGGGATCTGAAAACCATGAATATGCTGGCGGACAGCAGGGAGATTAGCTTAAGCAATGGGGAGAAGGACAGAATCCGCAGGATTGCAGAGGCATATTATAGTGGGCTGAGTGAAGATGATATCCGGTATATGGGTATTACTTCGGATGATGTGACGTTTATGTATCAGCAGTATTACAGGGCGAATAAAGTGGTAGGAGAGCTGACGAAAGATGTGAATCTGGAGGTCAGCGACAGCGACGCCAAGGTGATTTCGGTCCGCCAGCTTGTGCTTGATGACAGGGAACAGGCGGAGCTTATCCGCAGTAAGGCTGTACAGGAAGAGAAAGAGCTTGGCGCGGCAGCCAGGGAAGTAACCGAGGCAGAGGTTGTAGAACACCAGATGGGGCGCGGACAGGAAACGGAAGCTTTGGAAGAGGCGGCTTTTGCTTTGGAGGCCGGACAGATCAGCCAGGTGGTGGAGTCGGAAGGGGCTTATTATCTTTTTCAGTGTGTCAGTGATTATGAGATGGAGGCTACGAAAAAAAGAAAGGCCCAGATCCAGGAGGAACGCAGGGCCTGGGTCTTTCAGCAGATCTATGATCAGTTCCAGGAAGAGCATCAGGTTACATTTTCAGAGGAAATATGGGCGGATATCCATTTTTCTGAAGGAGATTTAACAACTACGGACAACTTCTTTGCCTTATACAAGGAAGAATTCGGAAGCCAGGGATACTAGGGCCTGTTGGTCAGAGGCGCCCATCAGTTCTCTGGCGGAATGCATGGCCAGAATAGGGACTCCGATGTCAACAGTCTTTATGGCTAAGAGTGTAGAGGAAAGGGCGCCTAAGGTGGAGCCTCCTCTTAAATCGGAGCGGTTGGAAAACTTTTTATATGGGATCTGGCGGCGGCGGCACAGACTCTCAATGACGCTGACGCAGGCGGCGTCGGTGGAGTAGGACTGGCTGGCCGCCATTTTAATTGCAACGCCGTCTCCCGGGAAAATCTGATTTTTGATATCGCATTTTTCTGTGTGGTTAGGGTGGATGGCATGGGCCACATCCATAGAGAGAAGAAAGCCGTCCATAACAGCATTTAAGAAGGCCTCACGCCCGTATCCCAGACAGGCAAACAGCTTCTCTAAGATTCGTTCTGTGACAGCGGAAAGTGCGCCCTGCTTGGTTCGGCTGCCGATTTCTTCATTGTCGTAAAGGGCAATGACATTGATGCCGCCTTCACGGAAACCGGAGGTGACGGCAGAGAGGCAGGCCTGGACGGAAGTGAGATTGTCCAGTCTGGGAGCGCTGAAGAACTGGCCGTTCAGGCCGGCAGTGCTGCAGGAGTCTAAATTGTATAGATAGATTTCGTAGTCCAGGATTTCTTCCGGTTTGCACCCGGCTTCCCCGGCCAGAAGATTCAGGAAGAAGTGGTCTTTGTCCAGGCTGTCCGTGAGGACTGTGAGGACAGGCAGCATGTCAACCTGAGGATTCAGTTTTATACCGTCGTTTACTTCACGGTTCATGTGAATCGCCAGGTTGGGAATTACCAGAAGAGGTTTTTTCATGTCTATGAAACGGACTGTCGGGGAAAAGGGAGAACTGCCGGCAAGGCAGACTTTCCCTGCCATGGACAGTGGACGGTCCAGCCAGGTGTTCAGGATGGGGCCGCCGTATACCTCGATATTCAGTTTGCCGTAGCGCCCGGTGGTTACTTCCGGTGAGGGTTTTACTTTCAGGCAGGGCCAGTCTGTGTGGGCAGCTTCCATACGAAGAGACGGCTTCTCGCCTAAGTTTTGGCCTATGGTGAAGGCCATAAGGGAAGAGTCGAAGACTGGAACATAATACCCCTTGCCGGGAACCAGATTCCAACTGCCTGTTAAATCGAGAGGGTGAAAAGAGGCCGCTTCCAGCTGGCGTCTGCCTTCTTTGATGCAGTGGTAAGGGGATACACTGACAGCCAGGGTATGAGACAATGTGTCTAAGGTTGTTTCTATACTCATAATGAATCACTCCTTTTGTTTGATTTTTGAATAAAGGCCGAAACTGCTACCTGTATAGTATAGCCCATAGGAGGAAAGATTGGAAGGGAAAATGGATAAAAGTAATTGACAATACGGGAAAACAGATTAAAATAAAGTTAAAATTACTTAAATGGATTAAAAAGGAGAACAGAGATGTCAATTATTTATGACAAGATCGGGAACACATTTGCATTGAACACCTGTGAGACCACCTATGGCGTTGCCATTGTGGACAATCGGTACGTAGCACATGGATACTATGGAAAGAGGATTCCCGCAGAGGATATCCGTTGTCTTTTAAGGGAAGAAGAGGCGCCCTTTACTCCCGGTAAGAATAAGAGGGAGACAGGTGGTTTTCTGGATTCTATGTGGATGGAGTTTCCGGAAAGCGGGATGGGGGATTTCAGGGAATCAGCCTTCTGCCTGAGAACGGAATCGGGGTACAGAGCCAGCGAACTGGAATATGACCGGTTTGAGATTGTACAGGGGAAGCCCAGGCTTTTGGGGCTGCCGGCTACCTGGGGAAATGAGGAGGACTGTACCACATTAAAGCTGTATTGCCAGGACAGGCTGACAGGAGTCAGGGTCTGCCTTTTATATACGGTGTTTGAGGATGTGGATGCCATTACAAGATCTGTGATTGTGGAGAATCATGGAAAGGAAGGCGTATATCTGGAAAAGGCGTACAGCGGCTGTCTGGATATGGAGGACAGGAATTTCCAGGTAGTAAGCCTTATGGGAGCATGGGCCAGGGAACGGTATATCCAGCGGCTTCCATTGGGGTACGGCAGGCAGAGAGCGGCTTCCTTCCGGGGAGAATCCAGCCATCAGGAGCATCCCTTTATGGCGCTGGTGACCCCGGAGACCACGGAGGATACCGGTGAGGTCTATGCCATGAACTTTGTATATTCGGGAAATTTTATTGCCCAGGCGGAGAAGGATCAATTTGATTCGGTCCGTATGGTTATGGGGCTTCATCCCGATGAGTTCTGCTGGAAGCTGGAGCCGGGGGATACATTTACCGCGCCTGAGGTGGTGATGGTCTATTCGGACCAGGGATTTGGGAAGATGACACGTCTGTTTCACAGGCTGTACAGAAATCATCTGATCCGCAGCCCCTATCTTCATAAAGAGAGGCCCATTCTCATCAACAACTGGGAAGCAACCTATTTTCAGTTTGATGAGAAGAAACTTCTGGACATTGCCAGGGAGTCCAGGAAACTGGGGATTGAGATGATGGTTATGGATGACGGCTGGTTTGGAAAGCGTGATACCGACGAGAGTTCTCTGGGAGACTGGCAGGTTAATGAAGGAAAACTAAAGGGCGGCCTTAAAAAACTGGCGGAGCAGGTCAATGATATGGGAATGAAATTCGGAATCTGGTTTGAGCCGGAGATGGTGTCCCCGGATTCTGATTTGTACAGGGCTCATCCGGATTGGGCCATCCAGATTCCGGGAAGAGATATTACCCAGGTCAGACAGCAGTATGTGCTGGATCTGTCCAGACAGGAGGTGGTGGACGGCGTCTATGAGATGGTGGCAGAAATTTTGAGAAACGCTCCCATCGCCTATGTGAAATGGGATATGAACCGGCCTTTGTGTACACTGGGAAGCCTGGGACTGCCGCCGGAGCGGATGGGGGAGCTGTCTCATCGGTATATGCTGGGAGTCTATCAGATGCAGGAGCGTCTGACAGAAGAATTTCCGGATCTTCTTTTAGAAAACTGCTCCAGCGGAGGCGGACGCTTTGATCCGGGAATGCTGTATTACAGTCCGCAGATCTGGTGTTCTGATGATACGGATGCGGTGGAGCGTCTGGCAATCCAGGAGGGAACAGCCATGGTGTATCCTTTGTCCACCATGGGAGCCCATGTAAGCGCCTGTCCAAACCACATCTTAGGCAGGGTGACGCCTTTTGAGACCCGGGGGTATGTGGCTCTGGCCGGAACCTTTGGTTATGAGCTGGATATTACAAAGCTTTCCGAAGAGGAGAAAGAAATGGTGAAGGAGCAGGTGAGGCTGTATCACCGTTATCACAAGGTTATTGCGGACGGGGAGTATTACCGTTTGGACTCCTACAGGGAGAATGAAAGGTATGACAGCTGGATGACAGTCAGCCAGGACAGGAAAGAGGCAGTGCTGGTCTATGTTCAGGTACTGGCGGAGGCAAATAAGAAGAGCCGCTGTATACGTCTGAAGGGGCTGGATGAAAAGGCGATGTATGAGGTGAAGGATGTGACCGGGCGGGAGAAGGCCGTGTGCCGTTCCGGGGCGGCGCTGATGAACGCCGGCTTTAGAATCCTGCCTGAGGCGGGAGATTTTCGTAGCATTATGTATGAAATTCGTATGAAAACTGTATAGATGAGGCCAGGTTTTGAAGAAAATTGTTGTTATAATGCCTATAATATTTATAAGAGTCCATGAAAAGGGACTCTTATTTTTTTCGGTAATTAATTGCTTATAATATTAATTTAACCTAAAAATAAAAAGGAAACAATAAATAAAGAAGAAAATCTGGAAACGGGCAATGGCAGGAACAATGGCCTTGGCGATGACAGCGTCGGCCGGGATGATTGAGGCGGCAAGTTTAATCTGAGTAGTCCCATCTGGAGGAGAAATGGAAAAGCAGGATTGACGGATTGGGGTTTTGGGATTATTCTGATGAATGAGATAGTATAAAGGGAATGTGAGGGACAGGATATGGAAGCAGGTAAGATGTATGAGCTGTGGCTGACGGATTCTTATTTTGATGAGGATACCAGGAAGGAGCTGCAGGAAATTGCGGGAAATGAGGCGGAGATTGAGGAACGGTTCGGAAAGGAACTGGAATTTGGTACGGGAGGCCTGAGGGGAATCATCGGAGCAGGCACCAACCGGATGAATAGGTATGTTGTGGGCAAGGCTACACAGGGGCTGGCCGATTATATTAAGGGACAGGGGGCACAGGATAAGGGGGTTGCCATTGCTTATGATTCCCGGCGTAAATCCGGGGAGTTTGCAAAGGAGGCGGCGCTCTGTCTGGCGGCCAATGGGATTCAGGCGTATCTGTTTCCCTCTCTCAGGCCTACTCCCATGCTGTCTTTTGCCTTGCGGTATCTGGGATGTACGGCAGGGATTGTGGTGACGGCAAGCCATAATCCGGCGGAGTATAACGGCTACAAGGTGTACTGGGAGGACGGGGCCCAGATTACGGCTCCCAGGGATAAGGAGATTATAGAACAGGTTCGAAGAGTTAGGGATTTTAAGCAGGTGAAGACCATGGGGGAGGAAGAGGCCAGGCAGCAGGGGCTTTATCAGACGATAGGCTCCCAGGTGGATGATGCCTACATGGAGGAGCTTAAGAAGCTGGTGATTCATCCGGAGATTCTGAAGGAGGAGGCAGGAGATTTAAAGATTGTGTATACGCCTCTTCATGGAACTGGGAATCTTCCGGTGCGAAGGATATTGAAGGAGCTGGGATTTACCAATGTGTATGTGGTGAAGGAGCAGGAGCTGCCGGACGGAGAGTTTCCTACGGTTCCTTATCCCAATCCGGAGGATAAGAGGGCCTTTGAGCTGGCGCTTAAGCTGGCCCGTCAGGTGGATGCGGACCTGGTGCTGGCCACGGACCCGGATGCGGACCGGCTGGGGATTTACGCCAGGGACTCTGTAAGTGGAGAGTATAAAAGCTTCAGCGGGAATATGTCGGGGATGATTCTTCTGGAGTATATTTTGTCTCAGAAGAAGGCGTTGGGGACTCTTCCAAAGGACGGGGCTGTGGTGACTACCATTGTGTCGGGAAAGATGGCAAGGGAGATTGCCAGGGCCTATGGTGTGGATTTGATTGAGACCCTGACAGGGTTTAAATACATCGGGGAGCAGATTAAATTTTTTGAAGAGAACCGGAATCATACTTATGTGTTCGGATATGAGGAGAGCTACGGCTGCCTGGTAGGAACCCACGCCAGGGATAAGGACGCGGTTGTGGCTGTGATGGCTCTCTGTGAGGCGGCGGCTTATTATAAGCACCAGGGAATGACTCTGTGTGACCAGATGGAAAGGCTGTTTGAGACTTACGGGTATTTTAAGGAAGGGCTGTGTACGGTGACGAAGAAAGGGCTGGAAGGGGCAAAGGAGATTGAGGCGGCCCTGGAAGCTGTCAGGAAGGAAGTGCCTGAGAGCATCGGCGGCCTGAAGGTGGAGGAGTTTCGGGATTATAAGGAAGGTGTGGTCCTGGATTACAGGGAGGATGCGGTTTCGGATTATAGTGAAGATGCGGTTCTGAATTACCGGCAGGATGGGAAGGCAGGCAGGAGAGCCTGTGTCAGAAGAAGTACCGGTCTGCCTCGCTCCAATGTTCTGTATTTTGAACTGGAAGGCGGCGCATGGTGCTGTATCCGGCCGTCGGGAACAGAGCCGAAGATTAAATTCTATATGGGTGTTAAGGGAAGCGGGGATGAAGATGCAGATAGAAAACTGGAAAGCTTGACGGAGGCGTTGACTCATTTGACAAATTCACTTGACGGATAGTCCGGTATGGTGTAGAATAATAAAAAAATTTCAGGAGGATTTTGCATGTTAAGTGTGGTTGTAATGGAGAAAATTGCAAAATAAATATTGCATGGGTGGTTTTTGGTTCAGGCTGGAAGTCTGCCCATTGGCTGGCAACAGGGATTGTCGGCATTTTCGCCTTACAACTGCTTAATATTGTGGTTCCTATAATCCATGAATCCTATGAGCATGACTGTACGGTCATGCTTTTTCCATTTCATAGGGTGCGCTGCATCAGCTTTCCGGCAGGAGAGTCTGTCAGGCCCAACCGTTTCATCATGGACGATACAGGAGAATCATCACAGAGATTCAAAAGACCATAGTATCTTAATGCATTTAAGGTATCTATGGTCTTTTTGCGTTTAAGGCGATGGTGAAGTTTGGAAGGAAAAGACAGAGAAAGGAAAGGGCAGAAAAATGAAAATCGAAAGACAAATTGAATTTGACAAGGTCAAAGAACTATGGGCCGGCTTGGCGGTTACGGACCAGGCAAAGGAAAAAATCAGGGAGGCTTCCATATTTCTTTCTGAAAATGAGTTAAGAAAACAGCTAAGGGATACTACAGATGCAAGGAATCTGATTGAAAAAGCGGGGACACCGCCGCTGCAGAATGTCTCCGAAGCAAGGGACATTTTACTTTCTGCGGCGAAGGAGGAGTGTTTAACACCGTATCAGCTGGAACGGGTGGAAAAAGTGCTGGCTGCCATAAAACGCCTGAAGGATTATCTGGAAAGGGGCCGGCTGTTTGATAATTCGCTGGCTTATTATGATGAAAATCTGGATGCGGTTTCGGAATTGAGGGAAGAGATATGTGATAAAATCCGAAACGGCGCTGTGGATGACTGTGCGTCAAAGGAATTGAGGCAGATACGAAGCCAGATTGTGAAATGTGAGGAGCAGATGAAACAGAAGGCAGAGCAGATACTTCGTTCTCATAAGGAGTATATGGCAGATAATTATTGTACGTTTCGAAACGGACGAATCTGTGTTCCGGTGAAGAAGGAATATAAGCTTAAGATACCCGGAAGCGTGATGGACAGGTCCTCCACAGGCAATACCATTTTTATAGAACCCACAGGCGCCGCAAAATATTATGAGGAGCAGCAGCTGCTGAAAATAGGTGAGGAAAATGAGGAGTACCGCATTCTCTATACGTTATCCGCACTGGTGTCGGAATCGGCGCCGGTGTTAAGGGAGAATCTGGCAATGATGGAAAAGCTGGATTTTATATTTTCTAAAGGCAAATTAAGCATTGATATGGATGGGACGGAGCCGTCTGTCAATACGGCGCGCAGAATCCGATTGGCCGGGGCGCGGCATCCGCTGATGGATAAAACGGCGGCTGTGCCGTTGGAGTTTGACATCGGGGAGAAGGTCCGGGGGATTGTTATAACAGGTCCTAATACAGGTGGAAAGACAGTGGCCATGAAAACGGTTATGCTGAACTGCGTCATGGCCCAATGCGGACTGCATGTGACCTGCAGGCAGGCGGATATCTGCATGAACAGCTCTTATCTGTGTGACATTGGAGACGGGCAGAACCTGTCTGAGAACCTGTCCACATTTTCTGCCCATATAACCAATGTGCTGGAGGTATTAGGGGAGGCGGGGAAGGAAAGCTTTGTTATTATGGATGAATTGGGCTCAGGAACAGACCCGGCGGAGGGAATGGGAATTGCAATAGCAATCTTAGAAGAGCTTAAAAAAACCGGCACGCTTTTTCTGGTAACCACCCATTATCCTGAAGTAAAGGAGTATGCAGCCAGGACGGAGGGGATGCTGAATGCGCGGATGACCTTTGATAAAGAGACACTGCGTCCAACGTATCAGATGATAATCGGCGAAGCCGGCGAAAGCTGTGCCTTTTATATTGCAGACAGGCTGGGAATGCCGGACAGCATGCTGAAGGCGGCAATCTGTGCTGCATATGGGCAGGAAGGGCTGAGGTCCTATTCGTTTCATAAGCCGGACAGTGAGATTGTCAGGAGGAGCACCGGGAAAATTACGAAGGCCAAAGCCGGAAGAAACCGCACGGAACTTAGTACCAAATTTAGAATCGGCGACAGCGTGATGGTTTATCCGGAGGGGAAAATAGGGATTGTGTGTGTGCCGGTCAACGAAAAAGGGGTGTTAAGAGTGCAGCTGCCGGGGAAAAAGATTTGGATTAACCACAAGAGGGTAAAGCTTCATGTGGCGGCGGCAGAGCTGTATCCGGAGGATTATGATTTTTCTATTGTGTTTGATACGGCCCGGAACCGGAAAAAGCGCCATGATATGGAGCGGAAGTATACGGATGCTGTGATAGAGGCGGATGAATGAATATGTACTCTCGGAATCTCTCCTGCACCTGCCTTTGTGGCTGATTTTCCGTCATA
>CAJUPP010000029.1 GCA_910588325.1 uncultured Hungatella sp. | reverse complement strand
TAGAAAAAGCCTAATTCTTTTAACAAAGAATCAGACTTTTTCAGTGCCCTCGAAAAATCAAGGCTTCCCGTTTTTTTGTTCTGTACGTTGTACTTAGGCAAGTAGTGCGACTAAGAAAGTTCCGCCCAGGATAGCAGGCTTAATACTTCGTATGGATTCCGATGTATTCCCTGCTATCCCATGACATACGGACAGGCAATGCTTTACGATTTCCATGGACCCTGGCGGTAGAAGTGAATGGACAAAATCGTAGCAACTGTCCATCCTATGGGCCATGCACACCAGATACCGGTTGCACCTAAAGGTGTTTTGGACAGCAGGACTGCTAACAGGACACGGAGAATTAAGTCGATGAAGGTGGAAATCATAAAACTTTTCATAAGACCTGTACCCCGCAGGATTCCATCAATAACTAATTTGGAAGAAATTACAAAATAGAATGGGGACAGAATTCTTAAATAAAAAACACCTGTACTTAAAGCCGTAGGAGTAGGCTGTTCTATAAACAGTTTGAGGACAGCTGAACCGGCAAAAAAGTAAAGGAGGACAAGGGGAAGGCTCAGGAGCCACACAAGCTTGACACCGGCCCGGAATCCGTCTTTGATGCGGGGAAGCTTCCCGGCTCCCATGTTCTGAGCAGCGTAATTGGAGATTCCGTTTCCTAAAGTGGTAAAGGAGGTAATAACCAGATTATTCAGCTTAACGGCTGCGGAATAGCCGGCCATTACGGCAGGTCCGAATCCGTTGATGACGCCCTGGATAATAATATTTCCTATGGAGATAAAGCTTTGCTGCAGGATGCTGGGAATGGCGATGGCAGCAATTTTTTTCAAAAGATGCCAGTCAAACAGAGAAGCTGTTCCCTGGAAGGTGATTTTTTTCAGCCGCATCCATACAGTGAAGACAGCCAAAGCACAGCTGACGCCCTGACATAGAAAGGTTGCCCATGCTACGCCGGCGACTCCCATGTTGAAGGCCTTTACAAACAGGATATCCACGGCAATGTTGGCGGTGGAGGACAGGGCGAGGAAATAAAAGGGTGTTTTGGAATCTCCCAGTGCGGAAAAAATTCCGGTTGAGATATTGTAAAAAAATACGAAGGGCAGTCCCCATACATAGATGTCCAGATACAGGGCGGAGTCGAAAAAGACCTCGTCCGGTGTCCGAATCAAATGTAAAAGCTGATTGCATCCCAAAACTCCTATAAGCATGAGAATTCCGCAGAGGACAGCGCTGAAGATACAGGCGGTTGTTACTGCGGTTTTCATTGTCCTGTATTCTTTGGCGCCGAACAGCTGGGAAACAATGACGGAGCAGCCCATGTTGCAGCCAAAGGCAAAGGCGATAAATATCAATGTGATTTCATAGCTGTTGCCTACGGCGGCCAGGGCATATTCACTGATAAACTTGCCGGCTACCAGGCTGTCAGCGATGTTGTAAAGCTGCTGAAAGATGATGCTGCCAAATAGAGGAAGGCAGAATTTCCATAAGACGGTCTCTGGTTTTCCTACAGTCAAATCTTTGTTCATGGTATCAAATCCTTTCTTTTATACACACGGTTATCAATTTACAACTCTCCGGAAACGTATTATAATACTTGTTGACTAATATGAAAAATACATATAATACATTAGAGAGATATAAAAAAAATATGGATATTAATTTTGAATATTATAAGATATTTTATTATGTTGCAAAGTACAGAAATATAACGAAGGCCGCAGCTGCTTTGGGAAGCAATCAGCCCAATGTCACCAGAATTATGAAGCTTTTGGAGAATCAACTGGGGTGCCGTCTGTTTATCCGTGAGGCGAGAGGAGTAAGCCTTACGGAGGAAGGGGAGCGCCTGTTTTCTCATGTTGAGATTGCATACGACCATTTATTAAGTGGGGAGAGAGAAATCAGTTATCATGAAGGGGATGGGGAGGGGACTGTGGAAATAGGCGCTACAGAGACGGCGCTTCATCTGCTTCTTCTTGATGCACTGGGAGAGTTTCGGGCAAAATATCCCAAAATACGGATAAAGATTCACAATCATACAACTCTGGAAATATTAAAATATCTGGTAAGCGGCAGATTGGATTTTGCTGTTATCACAACGCCTTTTGATGCGGCAAAGTCGTTTCAGAGAGAAAAACTTTTGGCATTTCAGGAGATTCTTGTGGGGGGAAGACAGTATGGCAGCCTTGAAGGCAAGGTTTTGGAGCTTAAAGGGCTGAAAGATTTTTCGTGGATTGGTTTGGGAAGGGAAAGCGTGACTTATGATTTCTATCGTAATTTCTTTATAGAGCATGAGGCTGATATAGAGCTGGATATGGAAGTGGCTACCTCTGATTTGATGATACCTTTGATACGGAATAATTTAGGGATTGGTTTTGTGCCGGAGGCCCTGGCGCAGCCGCTGTTGGATAGAAAGGAGCTGGTGCGGCTGGACTTTGGATTCCAGGCGCCGGCCCGAGCGGTTGAAATCATCTATGACAGGAGACAGGGGAGGAGCGTGCCTGCAGCTGCTTTTTACAGATATTTAAAAAACAGATAATGCTCTTGCTGTCATAGGGATTTTATACTATAATATTCTGAAAATCTACAGGAAGGGAAAGAAACAAAGGATTTATGAAAAAGAAAAAACAGTGGATTTGGACATTATTGATGGTTCTTTATGTGGGATTTATTTTCAATAATTCCATAACACCGGCGATAGAGTCTTCTAGACAAAGCGGAAGAGTACTAAGTATGGTTCTGGCGATGTTCCGGCTGGCAGGTTTGGACAGTGCCATAGTGACAGAGCATATAATTCGGAAAATGGCACATTTCGCAGAGTATTTTTTGATGGGAGTCCTTTTGTGGAACTGTCTGAGGTCTTATATGCTGACGGGAAAATTGTGGCTGGTGCTGCAGCTGTGGCTGATTACCGTGATTCCTTTGACGGATGAGACGATTCAGTTGTTCAGTGAAGGCAGAGCAGGGATGATTGGCGATGTATGGCTGGATGTTTCGGGAGCGGCGACGGGAAGCCTGGGGATGCTGGGAGCCTGGTATTTGATGAAATATATTGGAAAGAAGAAAAGAAGGAAGGCCGGCAACGCGGCAGCTTTGGGGCCGAAGAGAAAGAAATACGGAAAGGGTAAGGCAGATGAGCAGAAATATCCGGATGGTGCTTCAATATGATGGAACCCGCTATGACGGCTGGCAGAAGCAGGGGAATACGGACAATACGATTCAGGGAAAGCTGGAGCATGTGCTTACATGTATGACCGGCAGGGAAACAATAGTCCACGGTTCCGGGCGCACGGATGCAGGTGTTCATGCAGCTGGGCAGGTGGTAAACGCCCATCTGGAGACGGAGCTTTCTAAGGAAGAGATAAAGACGTATGTAAATCAGTACCTGCCGGAGGATATTCTGGTACTGGAGGTATCGGAAGCGGACAGACGGTTTCACAGCCGCCTGAATGCCGTAGAGAAGATTTATACTTACCAGCTGGACATGGCAGAGAAATGTTCGGTGTTTGAGAGAAAGTACCGATATGCCGTGGGAGAGAGGCTGGATGTGGAAGCAATGGAAAGGGCCGGAAAGCTTCTCTGTGGAACCCATGATTTTAGAAGCTTCTGCAGTGGAAGGACGGGAAAAAAGTCTACGGTAAGGACGCTTTATGAGATCAGTTTTGTTGTAGATGGAACAAAGACAGATATACGGTATCGGGGAAATGGATTCCTCTATAACATGGTTCGGATTTTAACCGGAACTCTCATAGAGGTAGGCCAGGGAAAGAGAGAGGCAGACAGCTTGCCTGTGATTTTGGAGAAGAGAGAAAGACAGCTTGCCGGATTTACGGCGCCGGCCAAGGGATTGTTTCTGACCGAGGTCCGATATCCTTAGAGCATGTTCGAGAATTGCCTTCCGTCAGCTGTGCGTCACAGTTTGTGGGAATATACCGCAAAATAGGGCGTGGATCCGGCGGGAATGAATTTTCAGACACGCTCTAAGAGGATTTTGAAAGTTCAGGAAATGGAGTTTAGAAGATGACAGAGTTTTTGGTAAGAAAGTTTGTGAAAGATTATGAACATACAGCGGATCCCAGGATACGCACATCTTATGGGGTGCTGGCCAGTTTCGTCGGGATTGTATGCAATATACTTTTATTTGGGGTAAAGCTGGGAACCGGAATCGTGATTCACAGTATTTCCGTTATGGCGGATGCGTTTAACAATCTGTCGGATGCGGCTTCATCGATTATCGGATTTGTAGGTGTGAAGATGGCAGGAAAGCCGGCGGATGGGGATCATCCTTTTGGACATGGAAGGATTGAGTATATCGCTGCCTTTATTGTGGCTTTTCTGGTGATTCAGGTGGGATTTTCTCTGTTTAAAACCTCAGTGGGAAAGATTCGCAATCCGGAGGAGATGACCTTTCATCTGGCCTCTGTGGTGATTCTGTTTTTGTCTATCGGGGTGAAACTGTGGCTGGGGCTGTTTAACCGGAAGCTGGGGAAGCGGGTTCAGTCTACGGTGATGATGGCAACGGCGGCAGACTCTCTGGGGGATGTGGCAACCACCTCTGCAACCATTTTTTCTCTTGTGGTGTTTGGCGTATTGGGGTGGAATATTGACGGGATTGTAGGGCTTATTGTGTCCGTGGCGGTTATGGTTGCGGGAATCAATATTGCGAAGGATACGTTGGCGCCTTTGATCGGGCAGGCCATTGACCCGGAGGTTTACAGGCAGATTACGGATTTTGTGGAGAAATACGATGGGATTGTAGGGAGCCATGACTTGATTGTGCACAATTACGGTCCTTCGAAAAGTATGGCATCCATTCATGCGGAGGTGCCTTCTGAGCAGAAGATTGAAGTGAGTCATGAGATTGTGGATACCGTCGAGAGAGATTGCCTGCGAGAACTGGGAATTTTCCTGGTTATCCATATGGATCCGGTGGAGACGCACAATGAGAAGGCGGCGGCTCTTAGGGAGAAGATGGCAGGGCTTTTGAAGGGGCTGGATTCCAGGCTGGAATTTCATGATTTTCGGATTGTAAATGGTACGGACAGAGTGAATCTGATTTTTGATTTGGTAGTTCCAAGGGAGTATAATCCATCCATGCGGGGCACAATAAAGGATAAGATTTCGGAGGAAGTACAGAAATGGGATTCCAGACTTCACTGTGTCATTACGGTGGAAAACAGCTATTGTGCGGAGAATCCGGAGTCAGTCTGACGGTTGATGAGGGATGGAAATGAAGGATGACAGAGAAGAGAAAAGCCGGTCGGAGTATGATCGGCTTTTGTTATTGATGAAGGAGGGGGACAGAGAGGCGTTTCGGTGTCTGTATGAGGAGACGGCGAAAAGTGTTTATGGTTATGCTCTGTCCATATTAAAAAATCCTCAGGATGCGGAGGAGGCTATGCAGGATGCGTATCTGACTGTGTGGAATCAGGCAGAACGATACCATTCTGATGGGAAACCCATGGCCTGGATTTTTACTATTACCAAAAATTTGTGTTATATGAAGCTGCGGAGGCAGAACAGCCAGAATGGGGTCAGTCTGGACGAATTGAGAGAACAGGAGGGCGGGTGGGAACCGGGGGAATTGTGTGATGCTATCGAATTAGCGCCGGAGAAGCAGGTGCTTTTGGAGGCATTGAAATCTCTGAAGGAGGAGGAACGGAGTATTATACTGCTCCATGATGCCGGCGGTATGAAGCACAGGGAAATCGCAGAGCTTCTGGATATGCCTCTTCCTACGGTTTTGTCCAAGTACCACAGGGCGATGAAGAAGCTGCTGGAGAAGGTGTAAGGTGAGAAAGTTACAAGAAAGTTGTGAAAAGTAGTTGACAAAAAGGAAGTTTCAGTGAATAATAGAATCTGCCATGCTATTACTTTAGTATGCTACCATGGTAGCATAATGACGCGAATGGCAGATGCAGACAGTATGATACAAAGAGAGATGAGAAAAAGATTATAAGAGTGCAGGCTGAAAAGGGAGGATGACGGGATGAAGAATAGAATGAGAGAGTTTGCAGATAGGATGGTAAACGGTCCGAGAAAGGCACGGGGGATTGGCAGAAAGATGGGAAAGTGTCTGGCAGCAGGAGGGCTGGCTGTTACCACAGGGATAATGCTGTGTGCCTGCGGTGCCAGGCAGTCGTCAGCAGAAGCGTCCAATCGTCTGGAACAGATTAAACAGAAGGGTTATATCGAGGTGGTTACAGAGCCTTATTTCGCACCTAATGAGTTTATAGATTCTACAAAGACAGGGGACGAGCAGTACGTAGGTGCGGATATTGAGCTGGCAAGATATATTGCAGATAAGCTGGGAGTGGAGCTGCGTATTGTTCCGTTAGAGTTTGCGGCGGTGCTCAGCAGCATTACGGAGGGAAAATATGATCTGGCGATTTCTGCCCTGGCTTATACACCTGAGAGAGCGGAAGCAATGACATTATCCAAAGGATATTATTTTGCGGAGAATGAAGGTTATGGTTTTTTGGTGCGAGAAGAGGATATCAACAACTACCCGGACGCGGCATCTTTTGAGGATGCGGTGATTGTGTGTCAGAGCGGTTCCCTGCAGGAGGCTTATGTGACTTCTCAGATTCCCAAGTGCAAAGAGATTAAAAGGGTGTCGGCAACTACGGATGGATTTTTGATGGTTCAGGAGGGGAAGGCGGATGCGGCTGCTACCTATATGGGAACAGCCAGATTATATGCGGAGGCCAACCCGGGAGTAGTGATTGCCAATGATTTTATGTTTGAGGTGGATAAGAGTACGGAGGGGACCAGAATCGGCATGCCTAAGGATGAGCCGGAGCTGGAGGCGGCCATCAATGAGATCATTGATGAGATTATAGAGTCGGGGCAGTTTGAGGAATGGATGGAAGAATATTCGGAGTATGCCAGAAGCCTGGGGATCGAATAGGGAGATTTCGAGAATGCCATGGGGACGGAATATCCTGTAAGGAAAGGGAATAGATAACTATGATTGAGAGCATGATAAAAATCTGGGCCAAATACGATTATGTGTTTATAAATGGTCTGTTTGGTACATTGTGGCTGGCAGCCGTAACCGTATTCTTAGGTACGATTTTAGGAACTATCATTGCAATGATACGGATGTCGCGGTTTAAGCCGCTGTATGTACTTACCAGCGCTTACATAGAGGTACTGCGGGGAACCCCCAGTTTGCTGCAGCTGTACTTTTTCTGGCTGCTTCTTCCCAAGGCTCTGCCCTTTACCATGTCGGATACGGCGTGTATTGTGGTGGCCTTGGTAGTCAATAGCAGCGCTTATGTGGCGGAGGTGATCCGTGCAGGGATTCAGGCCGTGGATAAAGGGCAGACAGAGGCGGCAAAAAGCCTGGGGCTTTCCAATGCTAATATGATGCGGTACATTATTCTTCCTCAGGCAGTGAAGAATATACTTCCGGCATTGTGTAATGAATTTATCGTTATGGTGAAGGAGACTTCTCTGGCATCCGTTTTTTTTGTAGGAGAGCTGATGACAGCATACAAAACCGTGCAGTCTACTACCTTTTTGGCGATTCCTACCTTGACGATTGTGGGCATTATTTATTTTATTGTAAATTTTGTGTTGTCCAAGCTTCTGAAAGCGCTTGAGAGGAGGCTGCAGGAAAGTGATTAAGGCAGAGCAGGGAAAAGAGATTATACGGGTGGAGAACCTGTGCAAAGGTTTTGGAGATTTGAAGGTTCTGAAGAATATTAACCAGCATGTGAAGTTTGGGGAAGTGGTGTCTATCATCGGGCCTAGCGGCAGTGGAAAGAGTACGTTTCTGCGGTGCCTGAATCTGTTGGAGAAGCCGGAAAGCGGTAAAATCTGGTTTGAAGGCGTGGATATTACGGATAAAAAGATTGACATTGACAAGCACCGTCAGAAAATTGGCATGGTATTTCAGCATTTTAATGTGTTTCCCAATTTGAGGGTAATTGAGAATATTACATTGGCTCCGGTATTGGAGAAGAAGGTTCCTAAGGACCAGGCAGTGTCCCAGGCGGAGGATTTGTTAAAAAAGGTAGGGTTGTTTGATAAAAGGGATGAGTATCCCCGGAAATTGTCAGGAGGGCAGAAGCAGAGACTGGCCATTGTGCGAGCTTTGGCCATGGAGCCGGATGTGATTCTGTTTGATGAGCCTACCAGCGCCCTGGATCCGGAGATGGTGAAGGATGTGCTGGATGTAATTAAGGGGCTGGCGGAAAGCGGGATGACCATTGTGATTGTGACCCATGAGATGGGATTTGCCAGGGAGGTCAGCGACAGGGTGTTGTTTATGGATGAGGGAGATATTCAGGAGGAAGGGACACCGGAACAGATTTTTGAACACCCGGCAAATCCTCGGACGGTGGAATTCTTAAGCAAGGTGCTTTAAGGAGTCGGACAGAATATACGAGAAAGGGATGTGCTTATGAAGGATTTGGATTTTATTGAGAAAGTGGTGAAGGAAAAAGAGGCATTGATTTTGGAGGCCAATGATAAGATATGGAGCTATGCGGAGCTTCCTTATGAGGAGGTAAAGTCAGCGGCGCTTCTGTGTGATATTTTGGAGAGAGAAGGATTTTCGGTGGAAAAGGGAGCGGCCGGGATTCCTACGGCTTTTGTGGCTCGATTTCAATATGGAGATGGCGGGCCGGTTATGGGAATTCTGGGAGAGTATGACGCTTTGGCCATCTTAAGCCAGGAAGCGGGATGTACGGTGAAAACGCCGGTGGTTTCGGGAGCGCCAGGGCATGGCTGTGGACACTGCTGTCTGGGGACGGGAGCACTGGCGGCAGCTTTGGCGGTGAAGGAGTACCTGGTTGCTTTTGAAAAGGCAGGAACCATGATCTACTATGGATGTGCGGCGGAGGAAGGGGCCGGGGCCAAGCAGTTTATGGCCAGGGACGGATTGTTTGACGGGGTGGATTTTGTGTATACATGGCATCCGGCAGACAGGAATGAAGTACAGAAAAACTGCAGCGTGGCGATTATGGGGGCGAATTTTGAATTTTTCGGAAGGACGGCCCATGCAGGAGGAAGCCCGCATCTGGGGAGAAGCGCTCTGGACGCTGCGGAGCTGATGAGCGTGGGAGTGAATTATTTGAGGGAGCATATGATTGACAAGGCCAGGATTCACTATGCCTATGTGGATGCCGGGGGGACCTCACCCAATGTGGTTCAGGATCACTCTCTGGTGAAGTATGAGGTGCGGGCGCCTAAGGTGTCTCAGATGAAGGAATTGTTTGAGCGTGTTGTGAAGGTGGCAAAGGGCGCCGCCATGATGACGGAGACGGAAGTAAAGTATGAAATCACCATGGCATTTTCCGATTATGTGCCCAATGATGTGCTGGCAAAGTTTGCCACACAGTGTATGATGGAAGTGGGGGCTCCCAAGTGGGAGGAAGAGGATTACACACTTGCCAGGGAGTTTTTGAATTCCTATGATCCTGTGACTTTACAGGCTATCAGGGCCGGGATTGAGGCGGATTACGGACAGGAGGAGCTGGCCGGAATTTTGGAGCGGCCTCTTGACTCGCAGGTTCACCCCTATGTGGAAGGGGTTCATGAGTATGAGTCAGGCTCTACGGATGTGGGGGATGTGGGGTATGCGGTTCCCACCCTGAATCTGAATGTGGCTACCTGCTGCATCGGCAATGTAGGCCATACCTGGCAGATGACGGCTCAGGCCGGAAGCGTGCTTGGGCATAAGGGGCTTTTGACAGCGGCCAAGATGCTGGCGCTGTGTACGGTCAGGACCATGGAGGCGCCGGAGGTTTTGGCGGCGGCCAGGAAGGAGTATGTGGAGAGGACAGGAGGTGTATATCATTGTCCGCTGCCGGATGATGTAAAGCCGCCGGTGGGCAGATATTGATTGTGCAGGAATGAAATTTGGTGGATTTGCATAATAGAGAGGCTGTATAAATGCAGAGTATTTCGGCATTTATACAGTCTTTTTATTTCGTGGGAAATCATAAGAATCTGAATTATTTCCACATGTGTTGATAATTTGTTCGACACAGGAAAATGTAATTTCTTGTATAATTGTACTATAAATGTATTTCACGAAAAGGAGGAGAAGTATGATAGAAAGACCGATTGTAGAGATTGCACCCAAGACGTGGCTGATCAGCGATTACAAGCTGGACAACTTTTATCTGCTGGAAGGGGAGGAGAAAGCCCTTTTGATTGATACGGGAGCCGGCTTAGGGCCTGTGGAGGAAGAGGTGAGAAGACTGACCGATAAGCCTCTTGTCATTGCGGCCACTCACGGACATGGGGATCATATCGGGGGGAGCCATCTGTTTGAGGAGCCTACCTATCTGTGCAAGGAGGATATGGTATTTGTGACAGAGGACGGACGGGTGCGGACAGAGGAGGAAGGCAACGCGTTCCGGGAGCGCTATGCCAGGACCAGAGGAAGGGTCCGGAATCCGGAGGCCACGGAGGAAGAGCTGGTGGCTCTCATCCGGAAGGACGGGGCGGCCAAGTTCCTGCCTATGGAGGGAGGAATGGTGTTTGAGCTGGGAGGACGTCCGGTGGAGGTCATCTTAACGCCGGGACACAGCCTGGGTTCTGTGTGTTTCCTGGACAAAAAGGAACGGCTTTTATTTACGGGAGATACGGTGAATGACTGCCTTCTTTTAAATTTCTGGCCCATAACCACCACTTTACAGGAGTACCGTGATGCCGTTGCACGCCTTTGGGAAAGACGGGAGGAATTTGACTACATCTGCCAGGGACATGACTGTCTGGAAAAAGAGGACAAAAGCTTTATAAATGATTATCTTGAGGCGGCTGACAAGCTTCTGTCAGGGGAACTGAAAGGGGCAGAGATCGATGACGGGATTCACCAGGGACTGGGTATCTACTACAATAAAGTGCGGCTATTCTATGACCCAGAGCATTTAAGGTAAACCTGCATGGGCCCGGCGGCGGACTTTTAAAGTTAGGAAAAAGAATATTGGAGCAAAAAGAGTGCCAAGCTATAGACAGGTACATTCATACGGAATGGAGGATACAATGAAAAAAACGAGACAGATTCTTTCTATTATGATGGCAGCCCTTCTGACGGCAGGTCTGGCAGGCTGTTCCGGAGGAAATTCAGGAGATCAGGCAGGGGGAGGAAATGGGGGAAACAGTGCCCAGGAGACCGCATCCCAGGCAGCAGACAAACAGGAGACGGGGGCGCCAGCCCAGGCGGAGGGAAAGACCACCATATCTTACTGGACCACCAACCGCCATGACCAGGAATATATGACGAAGAAGATTGCCGAATTTAATGAAAGCAATGACAGTATCTACATTGATTTTCAGGTATATGCGGATAATTATTCCCAGATGCTGGATCTGGCCTTCAGTACAGGTACGGCTCCGGATGTCTTCCAGCTTACGGATTTTGCCACCAATTACTCCAAGGGATACATGATGAGCCTTAATTCTTTCCTGGATGACGAATACAAGAAAAGATTCGGCGAGGGAGCTTTCGTGGAAGGAATCAATTCCTATGAAGGAGAGATATACAGTCTTCCTTATACGGCTTCCGCATGCCGGCTGTTCTATAACCAGGATATCTTCGACCGTGTAGGCATCGCCGGACCGCCTAAGACCGTGGAGGAGATGGCAGCGGATGCAAAGCTTATTACGGAGCAACTGGGCGGGGAAGGAATCTATGGCTTTGCAGGGAATTATAAATCCGCCAGGAGTGCGGTGTCCAGAAGCATTGACCCTATCGTCCAGCTAAGCGGCGGTACCAGAGCCG
Source organism: uncultured Hungatella sp. (assembly GCA_910588325.1). Taxonomy (GTDB): domain Bacteria; phylum Bacillota; class Clostridia; order Lachnospirales; family Lachnospiraceae; genus UBA3402. The sequence continues at coordinate 28,392 of CAJUPP010000029.1, read as the reverse complement.
GGTTTGATTACAAAGAGGGCCGGTTTGACTTCAGCAGTTATAAACCGGTTCTGGAGCAGTTTAAGGAAATCTTCGCAACAGGGGCATCCTTCCCGGGCAGTGAGTCTCTGGACATCGATCCTTTGAGAACCCAGTTTGCTGCAGGCAACATAGGAATGTATATTTCCATAAGCCATGCGGAGCCAGGTGTGTACTTAAGCCAGTTCCCTACGGATGTAAACTGGAACTGTGCCCAGCTGCCAACCTTGACCGGCGAGGTAGAGGGAAAACAGAGTTTGTGGTTCGGCGGAAGCAACCTGGGGATCAACATCAACACCACCCATCCGGATGAGGCGTGGGAGGTAATGGAATTCCTGCACAGTGATGATGTGATGGGAGAATACTATACCCTGGGCCTGGGAACAGTCATGATCCCCAGCGCTATAGAGGGAGTGGAACCGCCGGAGACGATTGCTAAGATGCCGGATCTGGCCATGAATGAGAGAGATCAAAACTGGCCGCCTCTTCCGCTTAACGTGGTGGTGGAAGGGAAGGACTATACCACAGTGGCTGTGGAATGTATCTTTGGTATGACCGACATCGACGGGGCTATCGAAGATTTGAATACCCGCTATAATGCTGCTTACGATAAAGTAGTAGAAGGAGGGCAGGAGAGGATTGTTTATCCTAACTTTGACCCATTAAATCAGGATGTCAGCAAGTAAACCTGTATTACACCAGGTAACCTTAAATGGATGCCGCTGAATCAGCGGTGGACTTTCAAAGCAGAAGGCAGTAAAAGAATCAAAGGAGGACAGGATATGGGAAGAAGGACAAAAAAGAAGGCGGAACATTTTCAGAGCCTGCAGTCCAGAATCTCTCGTTCTGTCCTCTTTGTTGCGCTGTTTGTATTTCTGGCAAGCTATATCTGCCTGTATGCGTTTGTCTATAGCTATATGTCCAGGCAGAACGATGAAAACTGCAGGATACAGCTGCAGCAGACAGAATCGTATATTCACCACAAGGTCAAGAGTGTGATTGAACGGTTGTTTTATATTCAGACCAACGAGCTGTTCAGCAGGAATTTAAAGAAGATCCTGTTTGAGGAGAATAGAAATAATGGGGTGATTCTGGGGGAGATGGCCGGTGTCCTGTCTTCCTACAAGGCTACGGAGCCGTGGCTATCCACTATCTGTCTCTATACGCCCAAGGGCAGCTATTCGGATATGACGGTTCTGATGAATGAGAACTATGATTTTAAAGAAAGCAGCCTGTATAAGGACTTTCTGTCACAGAGCAGCCCGTTGGTCTGGGGGGATTTCTACGATGATCCTGTGTTTATCTCGAAGAGGCCGGTAATTCCGGTTATCTATCGGATTGAGGTGGAAGGCGTCCAGGAACCGTCAGGACTTCTGGTTAATTTAGACCAGGGAAAGATTTCTGAATATATTGGCCAGATTGAGAGTCCTTCCGGAGCCTTTGCTGCCATATGTACGGAGGAGGGAGAAGTGTTCGCAGACAGCATTCCCTCAGGCTATGGCTGGATTCGGGAAAGGCTTCAGGAGCTGCTTCAGAAGACGGAGGAGGAAGGAATCCTGCGGTTTAAGGATCATGGGCAGACGGTTTTGGGAGGGTGGAAACAGCTTCACACCACGCCCTGGTATGTGCTGTATTTTTATCCTGAGGATCTGACAGGACAGTTAAACGGGATGGCCTGCCCTCTTTTCCTGGTGAATCTGGGGGCGGCGACAATCATCTGGTTATTTACCACAAGGGCCGTAAAGAGGATTACAGGGCCTATGGAGGACCTGGCCCGTGTGATGGAGACTGTGGGGGAGACGGATTACCAGGCGGTATTTTCTTATGAGAATAAGGATGAGATTGGAATTCTCACAGACAGCTTTAACCGGATGGTGGAGAATACGGGGCAGTATATCACCCGGCTTAAGGAGGAGAAGGAGAAGGTCCGCATCGAGCAGCTTCTGAAGCGGAGGGCAGAGCTGATTGCCCTCCAGGCCCAGATTAATCCTCATTTCCTTTATAATACGCTGGATTCTATCCGGTGGAAGGCGGAGGAGTATGAGGCGGAGGAAATCAGCGCTATGGTTCAGGCTCTGGCCACTTTGTTTCGCATTGACTTAAGCAGAGGGAGGGAGATGATTCCCATATCGGAGGAGCTTAAGCATGTCAGCAGTTATCTGTCAATCCAGAAGTATTGCTATGGAGATATACTGGATTATCAGATTCAGGTACAAAAAGCGCTTATGGGCTGCTATGTGCCCAAGATTATATTGCAGCCTCTGGTGGAGAACTCTATCTATCACGGCCTGAAGGAAAAGGATGAGGGCGGCAGGGTCCAGATTCTGGGAAGGGAAGAGGAGGGCATCATCGTCTTGCAGGTGCTGGACGATGGTGTGGGCATAGAGCCAAAGCTTCTTAAGCGTCTGGAGGAGGGGCTTCATAAAGGACTGGTGATGAACCGGGAGGGATATGGCATCTTTAATGTCAACGAACGGATCCGGCTGTATTTTGGAGAGAAGTATGGGCTGAGCATTGAAAACGGACCTGAGGCTGGAGCTGTGGTGACGCTTCGGATGCCTCTGGTGAGAGAGGGAGAGGTGGGAACCTATGTATCGTATTTTGATAGCAGATGACGAGGCCGGAATCAGAAACGGTCTTGCCCGGTATCTGAAAAAACACATGCCGGATTTTGAGGTGGTGGGAACGGCAAAGGACGGCAAAGAGGCCTTAAGCATGTCTGAGGAGCTTCTTCCTGAGGTAATCATTACGGATATCAATATGCCCAAGCTTGACGGCCTGGAATACCTGGAATCTTTGAAGGAGCTTTTACCTGACTCCCAGTTTCTTGTCATCAGCGGGTATGACCGGTTTGATTACGCGGTGCGCTGCCTGCACCTGGGGGTGCGGGAATATTTCTTAAAGCCTGTTGATACACAGAAGCTTCTGGAGGTTCTCAAAAGCCTTAAGGAGGAGCTGGATGAGCAGAGGGATGCGTGGAAGCTTAAGGGACAGAAGGAGAGGGAAGGGGCGGATGAGAAACAGGGGGAACAGCCTGGCTTAAGATATCTGTACTGTGCGGCGATGGCAAGAGGCCAGGCAGACTTTGACGAGATTTATGAGAGGGCAAAGCTCAGGCTGGCTCCGGATATCGAGATTTTAAAGCCTATGTTCAGAACCGATGAACGGCTTCTTTATCTGAGAGTGGAAAAGGAGGAGGCAGGGCAGGAGTTTTTAAAAATCACCAGAACCCTCACCTCTGTCTGCAACTACTTTCGGAGAGAACAGGGGAAGCGGATTCATTTTTTCCTGGGGAATTTTGTGGAGGAAAAGGACAAGCTGGGACGCTCCAGGAAAGAGGCCCTTCGGTGCGGAGAAGCATTTTTTGAGGACCAGATTCCTCCGGTGGTGTGTTATGAGGAGATGGTGGCGGCCGAGGAGGAGAAGGCCCCCTTTTTTGTCAGGGATATTTCCGAGAAAATGGTCCTGACAGCGGAAAGCGGAAGCAGAAAGGAGCTGGGGGGGCAGTGGGAGGCTTTAAAGGGAATACTTTCGGAGCGGCAGCTTTATGACGCCAAATGCCTGAAAATATTTTTCTTAAGCCTTGGCTTCCAGGTGATGTCGGATATGGAGAAGCAGACGGATGGCATAGGCATAAGGGAATTAAATGAATATGAGGACCGGCTGTCAGGGGCGGAAAGCCCGGATGAGCTGTATGGCTTTTTTACGGAGTTTCTGGATGCGCTGGAGAGAAAATGCCAGGAGAAGGACAACAGAAACCACCGGGTGCGGGAGAGGGCCCAGCCGATTATCCAGGCTCATTTATCGGACAGTGATTTCTGTCTGGACGACGTGGCGGTTAAGCTGTTTTTAAGCCCGAATTATCTGAGGGCCCTGTGGAAGAGGGAGACAGGGATGACGTTTACAGAGTATATCACGGAGCTTCGGATGGAGAGGGCCAGGATTCTTTTAAAGGGGAAGGACAGAAAGATAGGGGATGTGGCAGAACAGGTAGGCTATCGTGACTCCCGGTATTTTTCATCCAGCTTTAAGAAGCTGTACCATATGTCACCGGGAGAGTACCAGAATCAGGAAAGCAGGAGGGACGAAATCGATGAAGAATAGTAAGGAACTGAAGAAACATTTGATGAGGGAGAGGGTGTCTTACCTGATGCTGCTTCCCAATCTGGTTATGTTTGGCGTGTTTACGGTGTACCCCATTCTCTGGGCGCTTCGGTACATGCTGTTTGATTATAAGGGGTACGGGGAAGCAGTGTTTGTGGGAGCGGATAATTTCGTCCGTGTGTTTACCAGGGATCCTGTGTTCTGGGCAGCGGTTAAGAATACCTTTGTGTATGCAGGAGGAAAGCTTATTCTCACCATTCCCATTGCATTTCTTCTGGCAGTGCTGGTGAGCAAAAGCGGAAGGGCCAATGCGGTGGCCCAGTCCATTATCTTTACGCCGACTATTATGAGCAGCGCGGTAATGGCCCTGATTTTTTATCTGATTTTTAATACGTACAACGGCAGCGTCAACCGGATACTCATGTCTCTGGGGCTGATAAAGCAGAATATTAACTGGCTGGGGATTCAGTATGCCATGGTGACGGTGATTATCATAGCAGCCTGGGGAGGCATAGGCAACTACATGGTCTATTTTATTGCAGGGCTTACGGGGATTTCGGAGGATTTATATGAGAGTGCCAGGATTGACGGGGCCAACAATACCCAGATTATGTTCCGGATTACCCTTCCTCTTCTGGCTCCCATCCTTAAGATGATACTTATGCTGGCTCTGGTTATCTCGTTTATGGACATGCAGAGTATCATGGTCCTGACAGAGGGCGGGCCTATGAACCGGACCAATGTTATGTTTTTGTATATCTATCAGCTGTTTTTCCCGGTTACGGCCGGCTCGGCGGTGCCTCAGGAGTTTGGGTACGGCGCTGCGGTAAGCCTGGTGGCGGCTGCCATTATCGGAGGCGTGACGCTGGTGTATCTGTTCCTGGCCAGGAAATTGGATAAAATCACGGAGTAAAGGAGGAGAAAAGGATGCCGAAAGAGTACAGAATGTCAAAGGTGTGGAAGGCTGTGGGGAAGATATTTAAATGGCTGTTTCTGGGAAGTATGTGTGTGTTTACTGTCTACCCTGTGGTCTATGCGGTGCTGGGGTCGTTGAAATCCAACGCGGAGCTGACCCTGGGGGGGAATCTTCTGCCTAAGGAGTGGCATTTTGAGAATTATGCCTATGCTTTCAGCAAATTGGATTTTGGAAGATATACGTGGAACAGCATATTGCTTGCAATCCTGACGGTGATTTTATCGGTGGTGACTGCCTCCATGGGAGGATATGTGCTGGGGCGCAGGGAATTTCCGGGGAAAAAGGTAATATCTTCGGTTTATTTAAGCTCCATGTTCGTGTCGGTGGGCTCTGTGGCCCTGTATCCCCTCTATAAGCTTTTAAACCGCCTGGGGCTGACCAATCATATGCTGGGTCTGGCTCTTCTGCTTACAGGCGGGCAGGTGGCCAATGTATTTATGATTTCTGGTTTTGTGCGCAGTGTGCCAAAGGAACTGGATGATGCGGCCACCATAGACGGCGCAGGGATTTTCCGTATTTACTGGCAGATTATTGTGCCTATGATCCGGCCGATTCTGGGGGTGGTGGCCCTGTTCTCCTTCCGGACAGCCTGGAATGAGTTTATCACGGCCCAGGTGTTCACCATGTCCAATCCGGGGCTTAAGACCCTGAGCGTGGCGGTGGCAAATCTAAGGTATTCGGCCAATGCGGCGGCGGAATGGCATCTGATGATGGCAGGGGCTTCCATAGCCCTGGCTCCTATTCTGGCGGTATATCTTCTGGCAAATAAGCAGTTTATCGCAGGTATTACCGCCGGGGCGGTGAAAGGGTAGGCACAGGGAAGAAAATGCTGAAAAAAACGTTGAAAAAAACGGAAAAAAGGGTTGACGAATTTAGAACCTTATTGTATAATACAATTCGTCGTCAAGAAAAAACAAGCGGCGAATTGAGATTGGGCTATCGCCAAATGGTAAGGCAACGGACTCTGACTCCGTCATTTTCAAGGTTCGAATCCTTGTAGCCCAGCTGGAAAGAGACAAAATACCGGATTTACGGTGTTTAGGTCTCTTTTTTGTTACTAGTATAACCCACACTAGTTAACCGTACCTTTCACTTGTCTAAATTTCCATCTGCTGCGTTGTCGTCAATCAACGTAGCACCGGCTACGCCTCATTCCTCCGCCTTGCAGGCTGACAAAATTCCTGCGATATCCATCCTTGCTGTACCCCTCGTCTGAAAATCATATGGATGGTCAATATAAAAAATAACCTTTTCAGCCAATCCCGTTTTTATCGCGGTCCCCTCGCCATAATATGCAGTCAGAACATGCATCGGATGCTGTATTCCAAACGCCGGAATTTTAACCGTCCTCTTGTCCAAAATCCTATCCCATATCATTTCGGATAACTTTTCCTTGCACTTTTCAATATCTTCTTTGGTATACTTTTTCTCTTGTGGAAAAAGATTTTCAATAGGTACTTAATATAAAATGTCACAGGCAACATAATATGAATTTGTATCGTCTCGATCCTTATAAAACTGTGATTTCATATGGTTGTTCATAATAAATAGCTCCTCTTATTATATCAATTGCAATGAGTACGTTTCATTTCGATTTTATCAGTATTATTCTGGATATGGCTAATTGGTGTGGGTCATACTAGACATTCTGGAGAAAATGCTATATAATTAATGGTAATTTTGATTGAGAAGGAGCGGATTTATGTATCAATTTGACAGCAGGGTGAGATACAGCGAGACCGACGAGAAGGGCAGACTAAGTGTGACGGGAATCATGAATTATCTTCAGGACTGTTCTACATTTCAATCAGAGGACATAGGAATGGGATTTTCCTATCTGAAGGAGCGTGGCCAGGCATGGCTGCTGTCTTTCTGGCAGGTTGTGATTGACCGGTATCCGGTACTGGGCGAAAAGATAGTGATACGCACCTGGCCTTATGATTATAAGGGGATCTATGCATACCGTAATTTTACCATACAGGATCCGGAGGACAGTTATCTGGTCAGGGCCAATTCTATCTGGTTTCTGTTTGACACAGAGGCAGGCAGGCCTACCAGAGTAACCAATAAAGATATTGACGGTTATGGAAAGATGGAAGAAAAACTGATTATGAACTATGCGCCCAAGCGGATTACGCTTCCGGAGGATTATAGTTTTAAAGAACCAGTTCTGGTGATGAAGCATCATATAGATACCAATCATCATGTAAATAATGCCCGGTACGTGGAGATTGTGAGAGAATTTCTGCCGGATGATTTCTGCATAAAGGAGCTTAGAGTACAATACAGGAAGGCAGCGGTAATGGGGGATTATTTAATACCGGGAATCAGCAGAACAGAAGAGGGGTATACAGCAGCTTTGTGCGACAAAGAGAAGACTCCATACGCGGTAGTGTGGATGCGTGGATGATAAACAGATACTCCGAACCTGTGTTTACAATCAGCTGCAGAAGGGAAGCTACAGGAAAATTAGTAACTGTTAAAGAACGGTTATTAAAATAAAAGCACATGACGAATACAACGGAGGAAAACATGATTGAATTAGGGAAAAGACAGCTTTTGGAAGTAGTCCGTGCAAAGGATTTTGGTATTTATCTGGGAGAGAGCAGTGATGATGAGGCAGCGGTTCTGCTTCCTAAGAAGCAGGTTCCGGAGGGGACAAAAATCGGAGATAAACTGGAAGTGTTTATCTATAAGGATTCTGAGGATCGCCTTATTGCCACCACAGCGGTTCCCAGGCTGCAGGTAGGGGAAGTAGCGGTTTTGACAGTGAAGGAAGTAGGGAAAATCGGAGCGTTTCTTGACATGGGGCTGGAGAAGGACCTTTTACTTCCGTTTAAGGAGCAGAACCATAAGGTGCGTCAGGGCGAGCAGTGTCTGGTGGCACTGTATGTGGACAAGAGTAAACGGCTTGCGGCGACGATGAAGGTGTATTCTTATATGAGCAGTCAGTCCCCCTATCAGAAGGATGATAAGGTGACGGGGACTGTTTATGAGATTAATAGAAATTTAGGTGCCTTTGTGGCAGTAGATAATCAGTATTATGGGATGATTCCTCAGAGAGAATTGTTTGGGGATATTCAGGAAGGAGATGTGATAGAGGCTAGAGTTACAAAGGTCCGGGAGGACGGAAAGCTGGATTTAAGTCCGAGAGAAAAAGCATACATCCAGATCAATGCCGATGCGGATCTGATACAGAAGGTGATCGAGGAGAAAGGCGGAGTGCTGCCGTTTAATGATAAGGCGTCACCGGAGATTATAAAACAAACGTTTCAAATGAGTAAAAATGCATTTAAGAGGGCAGTGGGACATCTGCTGAAAGAAGGAATTATTAAAATTACGGATAGAACCATAGAAAAGGTATAGGAGGATGTTGTGGACTCGATAGAATATTATAATAAATATGCGGCTAAAATATATGAAGACACAGTGGATATGGATGTCAGTGAGCTTATGAACCAATTTTTAAAAGAATTGGAGGAAGGAGACACCATTCTGGATTTGGGCTGTGGTTCCGGGCGGGATTCCCTGGTAATGTATGATATGGGATATGATGTGACTCCCCTTGACGCATCGGAGGAGATGTGCAAGCTGGCGGAGATACATACCGGCCTGGATGTGCTTCAGATGACTTATGAAGACATGGAATTTGAGGATGTGTTTGACGGGATATGGGCCTGCAATTCTCTGAACCATGTACCGAAGAATGAGATGCCGGAGATTCTGTGCAGAATCTGTGATGCCCTTTGTTCCCATGGAGTGCTGTATCTGTCTGTGGAAAAGGGAGATTTTGAGGGATTCCGCGGAGAACGTTATTTTTGTGATTATACTATGGAGAGTCTGACAGCCATGGTGGAGCGGACGGGATTGTTCGAGATTATCAAAGTCTGGGAGACAGAGGATGTGAGGGCAAACCATCCAGATACCATGTGGGTAAATATGCTGGCAAGAAAGCGGTAAGAAAGGAAATCGGAATATGAAAAAAAGGCCGGTCTGGGTGGATTACGGATTGATAATAGCGGGAGCCTTTATCATGGGGTTTGCTATTAAAAATATGTATGACCCGGCCGGTTTGGTTACGGGGGGCGTGTCCGGCATTGCGATTATTGTAAAAAGCTTGACAGGGCTTCCTCTGTGGATTACCAACACGGCCCTGAATATCCCCTTGTTTCTGGCTGCCTGGAAGATAGAGGGAGGTCGCTTTTTGAAACGGACGGCAGTAGCTACGGCGGCGCTTTCTATCTCTTTGGGGGTGATACCGGAGATAGAGATTCTGACAGGAGAGATTTTTTTGTCTTCTCTCTTCGGAGGAATTGTGACAGGAGTGGGGACCGGACTTGTGTTTATGTTCTCAGCTACTACCGGCGGCACGGACATGCTGGCAGCGCTTATTCGGCGAAAGTTTAAGCATTACACCATCGCTCAGATTATGCAGGTGCTGGACGGGGTGGTGGTGCTTGCGGGGGCCGCAGTATTCGGTGTTCCTTATGCGCTTTATGCCCTTATCTCTATTTACGCCGTGGCCAAGATTTCCGACGGCATTCTGGAAGGAATCAATTTCTCCAAACAGGCATTTATTATCTCAGACCGATATCAGGAGATAGGGGATGCCATCATGAACCATATGGGGCGGGGCGTCACGGCTGTGGATGCGGTAGGAATGTACTCAGGGCAGGGCAGAAAGATGCTTTTCTGCGTGGTTTCCAAAAAAGAGATTGTTCAGATTCGGGAGATTGTTCAGGAACTGGATAAAAAGGCATTTTTGATTGTAAGTGATGTAAAAGAGGTATTTGGTGAGGGATTTATAGAATATTGACAGAGAAAATTAAGAAATTTGGTAACCTTTTTTTGTAAATATACAGAATAGACAAATTAAAGAAAAATATTTTGGTTATTTACCATATGGTCAAAAGTTAGTCTTTCGTGTATGATAGTAACAGAACGAAACAGGGCCTAATACCGTGTTGCGAAAGAGCCCAAAATACATTTATTTTCTAATTAGGAGGATTTTGGATTATGGCTAGTCTAACATTGAAGAACGTAACAAAAGCGTATCCAAATGGATTCGTTGCAGTAAAGGATTTTAATCTGGAAATCGCAGATAAGGAATTCGTTATCTTCGTAGGACCATCTGGATGTGGTAAGTCCACTACGCTTCGTATGGTTGCAGGCCTGGAGGATATTTCATCCGGTGAATTTTATATCGACGGAAAACTGATGAACGATGTAGAGCCAAAAGACAGAGATATCGCAATGGTATTCCAGAACTACGCTTTGTATCCGCATATGTCCGTATATGACAATATGGCGTTTGGTTTGAAACTGAGAAAGACTCCAAAGGATGAGATTGACAAGTTAGTATATGAAGCAGCAAAGATCCTTGACCTGGAGCATCTGTTAGATCGTAAGCCGAAGGCTCTGTCCGGTGGTCAGAGACAGCGTGTTGCTATGGGACGTGCTATCGTACGTAATCCTAAGGTATTCCTGATGGATGAGCCGCTGTCCAACTTGGATGCTAAGCTGAGAGGCCAGATGCGTGTTGAGATTTCCAAACTGCATCAGAGACTGCAGGCTACTATCATCTATGTAACCCATGACCAGACAGAGGCTATGACTCTGGGTACCAGAATCGTTGTTATGAAAGACGGTGTTATCCAGCAGGTTGATTCTCCGCAAAATCTGTATGACAAACCATGCAACAAGTTCGTTGCCGGATTCATCGGAGCTCCTCAGATGAACATGATCGACGCAGCCGTATCCAAAGACGGCGCTGATGTAAATCTGTCCTTTGGCGGACATAAGATTACTCTGCCGGCAGAGAAAGCAAAAGTTGTAGAACAGAAGGGGTATGTTGGAAAGACCGTTACCATCGGTATCCGTCCGGAAGATCTGCATGATGATGAGGCTTGGTTAACAGGTTCTCCAAAGAGTGTTATCGAAGCTACCATCCGTGTATACGAGTTGTTAGGCGCTGAGGTTAACCTGTACTTTGATATTGACGATTCTCAGTTTATCGCAAGAGTAAATCCGCGTACAACCGCAAGAGTAGGCAGCATTGTAAAGATCGCTTTGGATATGTCTAAAGTTCATGTATTTGATAAAGACACAGAGCAGGTTGTTTGCAATTAATCTGATACATTCAAATTATTACGATAAGATAAAATTAGCAGGCAAGTATTCATACTTGCTTGCTTTTTTTCGTTTTATGGATTAATATAGAATAAGCAGTAACATGCGCAGACTTAATTGAATAATTATGGGCAATTTACAAAAAAGGAGAGTGTGCTATGATATCAAATCAGATCCTTCAAAATGCTATTGACGGGTTAAAGGGAATTACCAGAGTTGATCTTTGTGTCTGCGATACGGAAGGAAAAGTGCTTGCTACCACATTTCCGGATGCAGAAAAGAATGAGAATTCGATCCTTGCTTTTGTAGATTCACCAGCAGACAGCCAGGTGATTCAGGGCTATCAGTTTTTCAAAGTTTTTGACGAACATCAGTTAGAATATATTTTGTTAGCCAGGGGCCACAGCGAAGATGTCTATATGATAGGGAAATTAGCCGCATTTCAGATTCAGAATCTTCTGGTGGCTTATAAGGAGCGCTTTGACAAAGATAATTTTATTAAGAATCTTCTGCTGGACAATTTGTTGTTGGTTGATATTTATAATCGTGCGAAGAAGCTTCATATTGAGACCAGTGCCAAGAGGGTTGTCTATATTATCGAGACCAAGTATGAGAAAGATGCCGGTGCCCTGGAGACAGTCAGGAGTTTGTTTGCAGGCAAGGTAAAAGACTTCATAACAGCAGTGGACGAGAAGAATATCATCTTGGTAAAAGAGGTAAGACCAGGAGAGACTCAGGATGATCTGGAGAAGACAGCCAATGTGATTCTGGACATGCTGAACACAGAGGCCATGACTAAGGTTCATGTGGCATTTGGTACCGTGGTGGGAGAGATTAAGGAGGTTTCCCGTTCTTATAAGGAAGCAAAGATGGCCCTTGACGTGGGCAAGATTTTCTACAGTGATAAGAATGTTATCGCCTACAGCAGGCTGGGAATTGGCCGTTTGATCTATCAACTTCCGATTCCGCTGTGTAAGATGTTTATTAAGGAGATCTTTGACGGAAAATCTCCGGATGAATTTGATGATGAGACATTGACTACCATTAATAAGTTTTTTGAGAACAGCCTGAATGTGTCGGAAACTTCGAGGCAGCTTTACATCCACAGGAATACCCTGGTTTACCGTTTGGATAAGCTGCAAAAGAGTACAGGACTGGATCTGCGCACGTTCGAGGATGCTATTACTTTTAAGATTGCGCTTATGGTGGTAAAATATATGAAGTATATGGAAAATTCAGATTTTTAATAGACCGGAGAACAGGATGATAGAGATTTCAAATATTTGCAAGACATACGAGACTGGCAACAAGGCCTTAAAAAATGTTAATATTGCTATTGAAGACGGGGAGTTTGTATTTATTATGGGCCGCAGCGGTTCCGGAAAATCGACTATTGTAAAACTGCTGTTAAAGGAGATAGAGCCTACTTCCGGCAAAATCGTAGTGAATGACATGAATCTGGGTAAGATGCCCAGAAACTATGTCCCCAAGTACCGCAGAAGGCTGGGAGTGGTGTTTCAGGATTTCCGCCTTTTGAAGGACAGGAACGTGTATGAGAATGTGGCATTTGCTCAGAGAATTATCGGAACTTCCACAAGGAGGATTAGGGAATCTGTTCCCGCTATGCTTCAGATGGTAGGGCTTTCGGCCAAATATAAGATGTACCCGCAGCAGCTGTCCGGAGGAGAACAGCAGCGTGTAGCCATTGCCCGCGCGCTGATTAACCGTCCGGAGGTATTGCTGGCTGATGAGCCTACTGGAAATCTGGACAGCCATAATGCAATAGAGATTATGAAACTGCTGGATGAGATTAATCGGATGGGGACTACCGTGGTGGTGGTCACCCACAGTCAGGAGATTGTAGATCGGATGCAGAAGCGGGTCATTGTTATGGAGCGTGGATGTGTGGTAAGTGATGAGATAGAAGGCGGATATTTACATGAGGATTAGTACATTTTGGTATTGCCTGAAACAAGGCATCATAAATATATGTAGAAACGTTTGGTTTTCCCTTGCCTCTGTTGCGACGATTTCTGCGTGTATTTTTTTGTTCTGTATGTTTTTTAGTATTATAACCAATGTAAGAAGTATGGTTAATAACGTGGAAAATACGGTAGGCATCACAATTTTCTTTGATGAGTCTCTGACGGACAGTGAGATTCATGCCATAGGAGAGGAGATAGGCAGACGCAGTGAAGTGCGGGAGATGCAGTTTATGTCTGCGGATGAGGCCTGGGAGACATTTTCCAAGGACTATTTCGCAGGGGTGGAGGATCTGGCGGAAGGGTTTATGGAAGATAATCCTTTGGCGGGAGCCGCATCCTATCAGATTTTTTTAAATGATATTGCACAGCAGGATGAGTTTGTGGCTTATCTGCAGGGAGTAAACGGGGTCCGCCGGGTGAATTATTCCAATAGTGCGGCAGACGGGCTTACCAGCTTCAATACCATTGTGGGGCTTTTGTCTGTTGTGATTATCGGGGTGCTTTTGGCTGTTTCCGTATTCCTGATCAGTAACACGATTAATGTGGCGGCGGCGTTCAGGAAGAATGAGAATCAGATCATGCGCTATATCGGGGCTACTAACTATATGATTCGTGCTCCCTTTGTAGTGGAAGGAATTGTGATGGGCCTTCTGGGGGCGGCGATTCCGCTGGCGTTTATGTTTTATCTGTACAGGCAGGTGATTGCTTATGTTGCAGACAGGTTTCAGATTCTGTCCGGAATTTTTCAGATTCTGCCCTTGGAGCAGATCTTTCCCTATATGGCAGGGACAGCAGTTCTCTTAGGATTGGGAATTGGATTTTTTGCAAGCTTCTTTACAATTCGGAAGCACTTGAAGGTGTAAGGATTGGTATATTATGGCTTGCATTGGGAATATTAAGCCTTAAGAGGAGACAGAAATGGAAAATAAAGAAGCAAAAAATAAATTTTGGAAAGGTGTCCTGGTAGGGGCGCTGGTAACAGCCTTTGTAGGGTTGATTATCGTGGGGGTATCCGCAGGAATTTTCCTTATTGGACGAACGGTGATTGACAATCAAGTGGAGACGAAACAGGCGGATAACAGCCTGAATGATGACTCAAAAGTTGACTTTCAGCAGATCAGCGCCAAGCTGATGTATATAGAGAATATTGTAAATCAGCTCTTTTTATTTGATGAGGATGAGGAAAAGATAGAGGATGGTATCTATCTGGGAATGATGTACGGCCTGGATGATCCTTATTCCGTATATTATAATGAAGAGGATTATAGATCGCTGATTGAGGATACCACAGGTGAATATTGCGGAATCGGCGCTATGGTTCAGCAGAACCGGACGACGGGGATTATGACGATCACCAAAGTTTTTACCGGTTCTCCGGCATTGGAGGCAGGAATGCTTCCGGGAGATATCATCTACATGGTTGAAGACGAGTCGGTATCGGGAAAAGAACTGGATCTGGTCGTGAAAGAGGATATCCGCGGTGAAGAAGGCAGTTTTGTAAATATTACGGTTCTCAGAGGAGAAAACGCTGAGGAAGTAGAGCTGAAGGTGCAGAGGCGGCAGATTGAAGTGCCTACGGTAGAATACCAGATGCTGGAGAATAAGGTTGGTTATATCTATGTGATGCAGTTTGATGAGGTGACAGCGAAACAGTTTAAGGATGCTGTGGATGATCTGGAAAAGCAGGGAATGGAGAAGCTGCTTGTGGATATGCGGAACAATCCGGGCGGCGTTCTTGATACGGCGGTGGAGATGCTTGCTTACATTCTTCCAGAAGATAAGATGGAGGGAATGTTAATCTATACAAAGGATAAGAACGAAAAGGGAGAGCGGTATTACTGCAAGGACGGACAGATCATAAAGGAAGCGGACAGCGGATATGAGGATAACCGGTATCCGAAGAAGGATGACCACCAGCTGACAGTGCCTATGGCAGTTTTAGTAAATGGAAATTCAGCCAGTGCTGCGGAGGTGTTTACAGGGGCAGTGCAGGATTATGAGGCGGGGATTGCCGTGGGGACTCAGACGTTTGGCAAAGGGATTGTGCAACAGCTGGTTCCATTGGGAGACGGAACGGCGATTAAGCTGACTACTTCCCATTACTATACGCCCAGCGGGTTTGACCTTCACGGAAAAGGGCTGGAACCGGATGTGGAGGTGGATCTGGACGAGGAGTTAAAGACAAAGGCTGTAGTGGAATTAAGTGAGGATAATCAGGTACAGGCAGCCATCGAGGCCCTTGAGAAGATTGAACCGGAGAGCATGAAGACGGATATTCAGCGGTTGAAAGTGAGTAAGTGAGAGAAGAGGCAAAGATGAGCGCTTTCAGGAAGAAAATCTGGAAGTGTGAGGTTTATACTGTAGTAAAAGAGCTGGCATCAAAGCCATAAGGCCAAGATACCGGCTCTCTTTTTTATGAGTTTCGTCTGTTAAAATTCATCAATGGAAGGCACATCCTCCTCAAAGGTCTCTTGCCCCAGCTCGTTGATGGTAGTCTTTCCGGCTTTCCCATACTGATAAAGCTGATCCAGAAATTCGATGGCGGCCCGAATCTTGGTTCGCAGCAGATATCCTCCAGACTTTGTGGCCTCGGCCAGAGCTTCCGGGGATACATTGGGAGTCCATTGGTAGGCTTTTCCGTGAAAATCCTGTATCTTACACAGAGCATCTGTAATCTCGTCTTTGGTAAGAGGCAGAAGCTGGGGAGCCTTAACCATCATATCCAGGACGGTTCTTGCCGGTTCCTGGCTGATAGGATAGATGGTTTCCAGATTTTCATAATCATGCTTTCCCTCAATCACATCCTCCACATAGGAGGATGTCAGGGCAAACAGCGTAAATGTAGTCTCAGGGCACAGCTCCGGAAGAAGGAACCGGGCCATATTGCGGTAGGCATTGATGCGGGCTTTTTTGCTGAGCCGCCCCATCAGTTCCGTCTCATCAACCAGGATGACCCACCCATCATATCCCATCTGGGTAAAGAGATGGCTCATAAACGAAACATAATCCCCGCAGTGCCGCGTTTTGCTGAAATTCTCATTATATTTTACGGTTTGTCCGAAAATCCGCTTATAAATCTTTTTCAAAGAGCCGTTGGAGACAAAATCTCCTTCCAAATCAGCCAGCAGAAGGAACTTTTCATCTGTGTCTTCTGTATTCAGATAAGCCCGGAACAGATAGTAAAGCTTGTCTGTCTCCAGATTTTTGGCGGCAAAAGGAAGCATTTCTCCGGCCAGAGGACTGTTTGGAGAAATTTTCTCCAGTTCCTGCATAAACCCTGGCTGTCGGCGTCCAGGCAGGTAAAGATTCTGCAGAGCTTTTTGATACACCAGATGAAGCTTGTCCATTGGCGTCTCTTTGCTTAAGCAGAGATAAGAAACCACCATGTTGGCGGAATGGGCCAGATTAAAAACCGTATTAAGCAGATGTGTCTTCCCTTCCCCATACTTTCCGCTGATGATCATTCCGCTTGACTTGCCCTTTTCCCGTACCATATCCAGGCGCCCGGAAATCTCCTTCATAATCCTGGGACGAGCTTCGGAAAAATATTGCCCCACCGCTCTGGAAGGGACGCCGGAGCGCAGTGCCTCAATGATGTGTCTGGCTTCTATATCATACATTTTTGGCTTACCTCCTCCATAGCAATCTGTATCAGTTTTGGGACACCTACGGCTCCCGTATGGGCCTGAGCCGCAATCTCTTTTGCAGCATCCATATTCAGCGGAACCGCAGCCGTATTTTTTCGGGCGCGGGCAAGACTTTCGGAAATGGAAACAATCACATCCGGCGTATATTCCTGAGCCGCCAGCAAATCCAAATCCACCATATCGGAGAAACGATTGAACCGTTCTCCCACAATTTCATTCTGAATCCGCATCCACAGAGCCTGGTATGCCTTCAAGCCGGCATTCTCATTGTCCATCAGCTCCCGGTCGAATCCATAGACAAACATGATATTCTTCATAGAGTCGATATCATCAATCAGCTGTCGGATGCTCTCATAGGTGTCCTCCCGCTTCATTTTCGTGTAATGGACCGGTTCCAGGCTGGACCGGCTGATAAGAATCTCCAAATCATCAACTACGATAAACAAACCGCAGAATCCGCTTAACCGGATGACCTCTGCCAGAGACCGCAGCATATGCCTGGCATTAAACTTGGTGATGCGGCTGGGATAAAATCCAAGAGACCGCAGCTGGGAAAGCTTTACCGTACGGTCGCCCTCCAGCCATGCAAGGAGCATATCCCGGCTGGGATCCTCCAAAATTGGATAGCCAAGAATGCTTCCGGTAAGCATGGAACAGGCCAAAGCAAAATTGTTGTCAAGCATGGGATTGTCCAAAAACATCTGTTTTAAAAGAGTGCGGATTTCCCGCTTGTTCATGGCGTCCCCCATCCCGTTTTGACAAAGATAGTCGAAGAACTTCATATCTGCGGGAATCTCCTGGTTGTCAAATCCCATATCTTTTATAATTTGCCTGCTTAAGAGTTCCAGACAGTCCAAAAGACCGCTCTGGCGGAAGATTTCTACATACACCTCTTTGAAATCATGCATCCACACATCTTTGGCGGAAAACCATACGGTCTTGTAGTTCTCGCCGGCGGCAATGGACGACATCAGCCGCAAAAAGTGGGTTTTTCCGCTGCCTGGCCGGCCGGTGACAAATTTAAGCTTGCTGCCGCCGTTTTTAATATATTCCTGCAGATACTTCTCTTTCCAGAAATCCGTAAGAAATTGGATTCCACAGGACAGAGGGGTTCCGGCGGAATCAGAAACCGGATTTTCTAAGATTTCATTATATTCTGACATCATAATTATACCTCTTGTTTATAGAAACAGATGGTAGACAGGAATTGTTCCCTGCCGTTTTTATCCAGGATACGGATGGGCTTGCTGCAGTCTCTGCTGGTGCCGAACTGGAATCTTCTTCCGTTTTTCGTCTCTTCAATTCCGGAAATATATAACCTGGCCAGGTCGAAGGCAAAGCTTTGCTGGTCGTAATCCTTCCTAAACCGGCTCATGGGGGCCAGATATTTGTGCAGGCTGCTGAGATAGATATCCGCTCCAGGCCGCCGTTTCAGTTTCAGGATGGCGGTGTCATAGGCATCCGCCAGCTCACCGGCAAAGGAGGAGGGATTAAAAGCAACTTTATTCAGCTTTTCCTGGCTTTTCTGAACCATATCCACAAAGCTTTTGGGACGCATGCACTGGAATTTTTTCCGGTCAAGATACACGTCCTGATTTTCCATATCCAGCTTTACCCGATAGGGGAACATCTCATAGACTGGCGAGGAACCCTGGACGTCCACGCCTTTTTCACGGCAGGCATCCAACATCTGCCGTTCAAAGTCTCCGCTTTCAAAATATGTCTTGGTGTCAAACTGGCTGACAGCGTTTTTCATGGTTTCCAGAATAGAAGAAAGAGCGGCGGCATTCTCCGCCATGGTATCCAAATCTTTTAGAAGATTTCGGATTTCACCGCCCTCTGTCTCCCGGGTAACAGTTTTGGAAAGCTTCTGCAGAGAGGCAAGGCTTTCTTTTAAGGATTTGTGCTGAGGCTGCAGGGTTTCATAGAGGTTTTCGTAATTCATAAATTTTTTTCCTTTGCATTTTAATTTTTAGATATCTATATGAAGTATAAGTTATATGGAAAGAGTTTTCAATAATTTCTTTCGGAAATGTCTTCGATGTGGTAAAATTAGGTTATGGTTCAGGCTTCAATGTCCGTTAGTTCAGAGTTTCGTGTTTAACTAAATCGTGATATTGATTCCCGCCATGACCAATTACTTCGCAGATTAGTCACAACGAGCCAATATAGCTGTGAGGCCCATTTTAGCTGGCAGGGCACGGATAGGTGGTAGAATGGAAAGAAAGCTTTATAAATGGCAGGAGGAATGTTTGAACCGATGGCAGTCTGCTGGCTGCCGTGGGATGGTTCAGGCAGTTACGGGAGCCGGAAAAACTTTGCTGGCTTTGGCTGCGGTGGACAGGCTGTTGAAAGACGGGAATCCAAAGCTCAGGGTCAAAATCGTTGTGCCTACAAGTACATTGATGCAGCAGTGGAGCAAAGCCATAAGAAAATTTCAGGATAAGGTTCGGAGGGAAGACGAATGCGGGATGCCAGAAACTGAGGATAAGGAGGCTATGGCGGGTGAAACCGATGTCTGTAAGGGGGACGGCTTAAGGGACTGGGAAGGAAGAATCGGACTGCGAGGAGGTGGTTTTAAGGATTCGCCGGACTGCCGGTTCATGATTTATGTAATCAATTCTGCCCGCTATGAGCTGGCCAGACAGATTCTTGAGGAACTGAAACAGGGGGAAAGTATTTTTCTGATTGCCGATGAATGTCATCACTATGACAGCGGCCAGAACAGCCTTATTTTTGAGTTCCTGCCTTTTATAGAGCCGTATCGGAAGAACTTTTTTACGTTGGGTCTTTCTGCTACTCTGCCGTCAGGACAGCACCGGCAGTATCTGGCCTCTGTTTTGGGCCCCAGAATATACAGCTATGGGATGGAGGAAGCCGCTCTCCATGGAACCGTATGCCAATATGATATTTTTCATATCCGGCTTTCTTTTCAGAACGATGAGCGGGCGGAATATGAGGACATGACGGACAGAATGACACAGTTGTATAATACGTTGGTTAGCGCGTATCCGTTGTTAAAGAAAATGGATGTCCGGGAGCAGTTTGAATTTATGAAGAACCTTTGCGGCGGTAAAGACAGGAAGATTGGGGAGGCCGCCGCCGGATACATGAGGCTTTCTTATAAAAGGAAGAGTCTTGTGTGTATGGCGTCAGAGCGGATTGACTGTGCCTTGTCTTTGATATACAGGCTGGATGAAAATAAGAAGATTCTTATTTTTGGAGAACGCATCCGTCAGGCGGAGATGCTGTATGAGCGTTTAAATCATCAATACCCCGGGAAAGTGGGGCGATATCATTCCCAGATGGGGATTCTGGCCAATAAAAATACGTTGGAACGGTTTCGAACCGACCAGATACGGATTCTCATTGCCTGCAAGGCCATAGATGAAGGTGTAGACGTGCCGGACGCATCCGTAGGGATTATTCTTTCGGGAACAGCCACACGGCGGCAGCGGCTCCAAAGGCTGGGGAGAATTTTGCGAATAAATGAGGGGAAGGACAGGGCATCTTTGTATTATCTTCATGTAGAGGAAACATCGGAAGATGTGTGCTTTCTGCCTGACAGCAGAGAGAATACGGTGTTTGAGCTGGAGTATGACTCTGAACTGGGAAGATTTTTAAATCCGGTTTATGACAAGGCGGCATTTCAGGTGCTGGCCGATATGGAAACTGCCGGTTTAAGTGCCAGAAAGGCAGAAGAAGCCAGGTATTGTTTAAATCTTGGCATTGTGCGGGGAGACTGGAAAAGGGGATTGGATTATGCGGAAAGGAGGATTAGAGAAGCAGAGAGTATCCGGGAGAGGAATTACTGGCGTTGTATGAAACGGGTGGTGATGGCGGCTGGTTTATGTTAACAATTTATTTAGAAGAAAGGAGCTGAAAGATATGGGATGTTTACCAGAAGGTTTTTTATGGGGAGGAGCGACTGCGGCCAATCAGTGTGAAGGCGCCTGCCAGGAAGGGGGAAGAGGATTAGCTAATGTGGACCTGATCCCGGCCGGCCCGGAGAGAATTGCTGTGATGCGGGGCGTCCGGAAGATGCTTAAATGGGAGGATGGTTATACATATCCGGGGCAGGAGGCTATTGATATGTATCATCATTTTAAAGAGGATATTGCATTATTTGCGGAGATGGGATTTAAGTGTTATCGTCTGTCTATTGCATGGAGCCGGATTTATCCAAACGGTTTTGATGAAGAACCCAATGAGGAGGGGCTTCGTTTCTATGAGGCATTATTTGATGAGTGCCATAAATACGGCATGGAACCGCTTGTTACGATAGTCCATTTCGACGCACCGTTAGCGTGTATCAAGAAGTTCGGTTCCTGGAAGAGCCGTCAGATGATTGACTGTTACCTGAAATATTGCGAAACTATTTTCAGGCGGTATAAGGGCAAAGTAAAATATTGGCTTACGTTTAATGAAATCAATATGGTTCTTCATCTGCCGTTTATGGCAGCGGGAATTCTGTTTGAAGAGGGGGAAAATGAGGAAGAGTCTAAATATATTGCGGCCCATCATGAGCTGGTAGCGTCCGCGCTGGCAACTAAGATGGCTCATGAGATTGATCCGGAAAATCAGGTGGGATGTATGCTGGCAGCAGGCCGGTTTTATCCATATAGCTGTGATCCTGAAGATGTGTTTGCGGCCATGGAAAAGGACAGGGCCAATTATTTCTTTATTGATGTGCAGTCACGGGGGAAATATCCGAATTATGCCAGGAAGATGATTGAGCGGAAGGGATTTGCCATTGATATTACGCAGGAGGATGAGAAAGTTCTGGCAGAGAATACGGTAGACTTTATTTCGTTTTCTTATTATTCCTCACGCCTGACAGCGGCTCATTCGGAGAAGTATGGTGAGGCCAGCCAAAATGCTATGGAGTCTATGCGCAATCCTTATCTGAAAGCATCTGAGTGGGGCTGGCAGATTGATCCCATGGGGCTGCGGATTACCCTCAATTCTCTGTATGACCGTTATCAGAAGCCGTTGTTTATCGTAGAAAATGGTCTGGGCGCAGTGGATAAGCCGGATGAGAATGGTTTTGTAGATGACCAGTATCGAATTGATTATCTGAGAGCCCACATAAAGGCTATGAAACAGGCGGTGAATGAGGATGGGGTGCCTCTGATGGGATATACTCCATGGGGGTGTATCGACCTGGTATCTGCAAGTACAGGAGAGATGAAAAAACGCTATGGATTCATCTATGTAGACAAGGATGATTCCGGAAAGGGAACCTTGAAGCGCAGCAGAAAGGCATCCTTTGAATGGTATAAAAAAGTGATTGCCTCAAATGGAGAGGAATTATAGAACAGTAATAGCAGCAATAAACAGGTTACGGCTGCAGACTATGTCTGGAAGCAATGCGGCGTCAGCAGATGACTTGGGTTATAAAAGACAGAAGAGAAATTAGGTTAAAGGTTTTGTCCGTATGGAAGGCATCAAACAGACAGTTTAAATTTCGGTCATAATTTTCTATTTGCCGGGAATACAGGTAAGCAGCTTGAACCCAAAAGGCGTTGAGGGAGGCGTTTGGGGTCAAGCTGCTATTTTGTTGTGCCAGGGCCATTGCTGCCAGACGAATGAATAGCCAGCTGACAGCGGCGAACTGGATTTTGTCATATAACCTATCATCATAGACGGCTCCCAGAAAGTATATCTGGATGAAATAGGTTACAAGCTGTCGTTCCAGTATACGGTCATTGGTGCCGTGGGACGCAGCATGAAAATATCCCGGAACAGCGGTTTGGCACAGTTTCATAAGCTGAGGCCAAATTTCGACCACAGGTTCTAAAGAGGAGTAAAGCATCAAAAGAGCAGAGAGCCAGGAATGGGAAGTTTTTTCGTCTGTACGATATCTTTGAGACAGGGATGTTAAGTTTTCAAAGGCGGCTTCGAGACAGAAACGGTTATTTTGGTAATTCTGACCTCTGGAATGGTACTTCTGCAGGTGGTGGCCGAAAGCCAGGGCTATGGATACGGAGATTTCCAGAGGGTAATGGGGATTCCAGAGGATATCAATAAGAGTTTTGCGTACTTCAATTAGCCATGCCAGAAGGTTGGGGTCCACTTGTTGGCCGGCAGGGCATTTTTTTGAAGTGTGTCTGGTCTGCATCTGCGGTTTTGTTTTCTGGGAAAGAATGATTCGGGCAGCTTCCGGACAGGACAGAGACAGGCTGATTTCACGCAGGCTGCCGAATTCCTCTTGGTGGCGGGGATAAGTACGGCAGGTTTTGCACAGGGAGTCGCTGCCAAGCTGGAGATACATGCCGCATAAGTTGTCTTTGGTCAGAAGAGGGCAGTAGCCATTGGACAGATGAATACAGCTATGGCGAAAGTCAATGGATTTTTTGAAACGGCGCAGAAAGGCCCCGGAATGACATGGGCTGTCAGGATTTTTAAGAATCTGACGGTAGCGTTTCAGAGATTCAGGGTCGATGGAAATATTCCATCCGCCGCAGCAGGTGTCCGGACAGTCTTTGCTGATGCAATGGAAATCATGGTAATAGGCTGGGAATTGATAGGTCATAGGTGTGTCTTATCCTTTCTGAACATTGAGTATATAGAATTATACTTCCTATGGAAGGGATTGACAAGGAGGAAAGGCAGGTAAGATAAAAAGTTATGGAATAATTTTTGAATGAAGATAGATTTATATAGACAAAACAGAGATTATAATATAAAATATTTGATAAAATTTTGTATTCATAAAGTCTCTTTGAGCCTGATTTTGTCAGGAGCTTTTTGTCAAATGTGCGTAAATTCAGGTGTATCTGACGAATAATCAAATCAGCCGCAAAGGCAGGAGAGAGTCCGAGAGTGCATTTTATTAGTAGGAGGAAATTACAATGCAGAAACTAAGTAATGAGTATTTGAAGGCAGCGTTTTCTTATTTGAGGTTAGAGCCGGAGTTTAACTTGTTTCTTTTAGGAGACCTGGAAGCGTATGGGATGGAACATGAGAATGTGTCCTGCTATACAGATGATGACTGGAAGCCGGATATGGAATTTCCATACTTTATATTGATTTATCGGGACAATGTGATGGTTTACAGCAGGAATGAGGATTATAACGGGAAGATAGTGGCAGAGTATTTGAATGAGGTGAATCCGGAGAATATCAGTGGGAAGGATGAAATTATCAGGAGGCTTGTGCCTTATCTGAAGGACAGAGCTGCCAGGCCTATGTATCTGGCGAAGCTGAACCATATCGGGGATGAGCAGAGGGAACAATACGGCAGTCTGATGAAACGGGTGCGGAAATTGACAGAGGAGGATATTCCGGCTGCCTATGATTTGTATATGACCATTGATGAGTTTGCTTATACTTACCAGAGAAAAAGTAAGGAGAAAGCTTATGATGATATCCGTCAGAATATTTCTGCCATAGGGCGTACTTATGGTATTTTCGAAGGAGAGGTGCTGGCATCGGTTGTGCAGACTTCGGCGGAGAATAAAAGGTCTGCCATGGTGGTGGGTGTGGCTACCAGACCGGGAATGAGGGGGAAGGGATACGCCAGAGCGGCCATGCTGAGGCTTTGCCAGGATTGTCTGGAAGAGATGGAATTTTTGTGTCTGTTTTTTGATAATCCCAGCGCAGGAAGAATCTACCATTCCATAGGTTTTCAGGACATGGGGATATATACTGTGGTTCGGAAGGAGGATTGAAGGCGGAACTGTTACGCATAAAAGTGTACAAAAATATCTGTTATATTTTAACAAAAATAGAAAAAGTGGGAAAAGAAGTCGGTATAATTGCTTTTCTTTTTCGGCCGAATTTGTTAAAATAATAGCAGAAATGGCTTGACTATTTTCGGAAAATGTTTCAGAAAAGGAGAGGATTGACATGGCAAACAGAATTGTATTAAATGAAACCTCCTATCATGGCGCAGGCGCTATTAAGGAGATTCCGGCAGAGGTAAAGACAAGAGGATTTGCGAAAGCGTTCGTATGCTCAGACCCAGACCTGATTAAGTTTGGAGTTACGAAGAAAGTGACAGATGTACTGGACGGCGAAGGACTGGCATATGAAATTTATTCTGATATCAAACCCAATCCAACCATCGAGAATGTACAGAGCGGTGTGGCAGCATACAAGGCATCAGGGGCGGATTATATCATCGCTATCGGCGGCGGTTCTTCTATGGATACTGCCAAGGCTGTGGGCATCATCATCAACAATCCGGAATTTGAGGATGTGAGAAGCTTGGAGGGAGTGGCTCCTACCAAGAAGCCCTGCGTACCGATTATCGCAGTTCCTACTACGGCAGGTACGGCTGCAGAGGTTACCATCAACTATGTTATCACGGATGTTGAGAAGAAGAGAAAATTTGTGTGTGTGGATACCCATGATATCCCAGTAATCGCTGTCATCGACCCGGATATGATGTCCAGTATGCCAAAGGGCCTGACTGCGGCAACCGGTATGGACGCTTTGACTCATGCAATTGAAGGGTACATCACCAAGGGCGCATGGGAGATGACCGATATGTTCCATTTAAAAGCCATTGAGATTATTTCCGATTCTTTGAGAGGTGCTGTTGAGAATACACCAGAAGGAAGAGAGGGCATGGCTCTGGGACAGTATGTGGCAGGTATGGGCTTTTCCAACGTAGGGCTGGGAATTGTACATTCCATGGCTCATTCTCTGGGCGCCGTATATGATACGCCTCATGGTGTGGCTAATGCGATTCTGCTTCCCACGGTTATGGAATACAATGCTCCATGTACCGGGGATAAATACAAATATATCGCCAAGGCTATGGGCGTGGAAGGCGTAGACGCCATGAGCCAGGAGGAGTACAGGAAGGCAGCCGTGGACGCGGTGAAGAAGCTGTCTCAGGATGTGGGAATCCCGGCGAATTTGAAGGAGATTGTGAAGGAAGAGGATATTCAGTTCCTGGCTGAGTCTGCATTTGCGGATGCATGCCGTCCGGGCAATCCGAGAGATACCTCTGTGGAGGAGATTATTGATTTGTATAAGTCTTTGATGTAGGAAGTTTGAAGGTTTCAGGATTGGACTTAGAATTTGAGATAGGGAAATAAAATTAAGAAAGCGGTCCCACGGCTTTGGCTGGTGAGGCCGCTTTTTAAAGTGATTCGGCTCGGCTTTGCCATGACGACACCTTTTGGCGGTGTGAACGGATGTCAAGTAACTTAAGGAATTTGACCAACAAATTGTACTGGAAAATGCCCAATAAATCATTGTATTTGTTCGCAAACCCTACGTTGATGCCTGAACAGTAACCGCAGTTACAGTGCCAGAATAAAAACGGCAAGATGCGTCATTGAGTTCCGGTTGACTTGGTGCTATAATATTACTGTTACTAACTCATATGATGCATTTGCCACCCTGCCTGAACCATTTGCCGATTTTAGAATTAGAGAACAGACGACCAATCGCGGAGGGAGCTGTTTTTTGTATTTTGCAGTGTTGCCATGGAAAGGATGCTTCCATGAATGAAAGGATGTTTCCATGAAAAATAGAAGGAACATAACAGGAATCCTACTTGCAATAGTCTCTGCCGTCTTATTCGTTTCACTAATCTGTCTGTGCCGGAAATACCAATCGCAAACGAAAGAACTGGAGGCAGAGCTTGCGTACGCCAATGCCGCAAAGGAGGAATACACAACAGAACTGCGCAATCTGCAGACGCAACTCTCAGAGCGCCTGGCCTTGGAAGAGAGCACGACAGAAACCGGTTTTGTCAAAAAAGGCGGTATTTACTTAATTGACACCCGCTCCCAGTTAATCGCATTAAGTCAAATGATCCAGGAGCGTTTGGAAATTGAATCTGATATATCCGCTGCAGAAGCTTCCTACCGATTGCGGAGTAACATAAAGCTGGGAACATACTGGTTTTCTATCGGAACAGAGGAAACGCCGTTTTGCGGAAATTTTGATGGTGACGGACACTGGATAGAAGGAAATTTTTCAAGATGCAGCGGTAATACTGTAAATGCTTTGTTTCAAGCAGGTGAATCCGCAGAAATAGAAAATCTGAATATCCAAAATAATATGAAACAGTCTCCCGAAGATGAGGTATCCATCAGTCTTGGCAGTGATGGAGAGTACGCAGAAATCGTGAAAAACCTGTCTGTTTTTCCTGACTGCAGGGTTCGCCTGTCTATATACGGCTGGGATTTTGATACACAGAAAATAGCCGTTACCCTTCGGGAACGCTGGGAAAAATATCAGAATCAGGACGGCTATTATATCAGTGTCTTTTTCAGCTCCGGAGATGAGACTGGGAGGACGGATGCCATGCTTCCATTTCATACGCTGGTTAAAGCAGAGTGGAAAAAAATTATTGATGATGCCATAGCGCAGGAAGAAGGGGACTTACGTTTTATCAAGCTGGAACAGATTGCGGGAATCCAGTGCTGTACCTTTGAAATTGGAGAACTGAATAGTGGTTTTCGGAGAAAGAATAATGGGTATCACATAATTATAGAGGGTGAGTGGGATGGAACGGAAGTTCCACTACAGCATCTGTTTATTCCATTTACCGAAATGGAAATGGCAGATTTAGGTGCGTTTGAAAGCTACTATATAGATAACGTAGATATTAACTTTGACGGAACACCGGATCTGCTGATTCATGAAGGCTTTTCCGGCGGGAGCGGAGGAAGCTGGGATAATTACCGCGCTATTGTATGGGATAGGAAGTCTGGGCAGTTTGTCTATTACCCCTCTTTTCCGGAACAGCTTGCTTTTCTGGAATTTGACAGGCAAAGAGTCATAGATCGGGGACAACTCGGCGTCAGCTATCAGTTTGTATCCGTCTATGGTGTCGTAGATGGGGAGTACACTTGTACCGAAGAGCTGATCTATGAATACAAATACAGTGAGGCAGAAAACGATTGGATATCAATATTGTCTTATTATAAAATGGGAAAACTGGTTCGCACACATTACTTGTCCGACTCCGACGCAAATGAACGGGAGCATCTCTATCCCGATTTGGATTACTGGATCAAAGGATAGCTCCCCATCCAGCAATTGCAATCGTGAACGGCTCACCTTGCATCGCTAAATTTTCTCCATTTTCTCTATCACACAGCTGTGTGGATTGTCTGCATTATACCTGTCATAGTTCACGCCGACCAGCAATATCTTACCCAAATATCCGTCAAGCGCCTGCGTATATTGACCGTAACACGTCCGCCGCCAAGCATCCGCACAATATCCGGCTGAAGTCCGTCAAAATCCATATCCATGTACTTTTTGAGGGCATCATACGTTTCTGCTGATTATTAAGATTGTATATGCAGCTGCATGATAATCCTATGCGAAAAAACGAATGCTTAAAAGGCATAAAAATGTTATAATGCAATCTGCAAAGCATGGATAAAGCTGAGAGGAGTTTGCATATGGAAATCAGGGTTCTTCGCTATTTTTAGCGTAGTCAGGGAAGAAAGCATTCTAAAGATGTTGTCAAGGGGGGAATGTGAGATTTCAGTCGGGGATACTCGTGTTTGATTAAAATTTGCTACATGGATAAAATCTCTATTGAGATTTCACAGGT